>JBLHKO010000019.1:0-33888 GCA_047620145.1 Gammaproteobacteria bacterium
TAAGTAAATCTATTATCCCACTCATCAGTCTCCTTCACCCCTAAGGTCACCCAGGGTAGGTTGCCAAATTCTGTAGCACAAGTTAATGCATCGCCAGCATCGCCGATCAGATCTTCCATACCATCATTGATAATAGTGTCTAATGGATCAATATCCTCTAAAACCTTACAGTCCCCGGCGTACACACTACAGTCCGGACAGGGGAGATAGGCATTCTGTAATACATATCCATAGATAACGGTTTCAATTTCATCCAACTGGATCTGCGTTTTTTCCCTTTCTTTCTGCTCAACGCGAGCAGCCAAAGGCGCTAAAAAACTTGCCAATAACAGGCTCAAAATGAACAGCACCATTGCCAGTTCTATTAATGTAAAACCTGAATTCCGAATGTGCATATTCATATCTTGTATTAGGGCGATGTTGAAATCACTTTCACTTGATCATTGAACGTATCTATTACTTCCCCTGCCTGATACATAACATCAGCCTGATTCTGATTACAATTTTCAATTTCATAATATTCGCTTATGTTGCCTCTTGTACGATCTTGATCAAAAGTTTTAGTTACTTCATAAATATCCCCAAGCTCCCACCCATTGTCCGTTCCTCCGGATAAACCATCCAGTGTTATCTCCGTATTAGAATTGACTGAAACTACTTGTCCACTAGAGCTATCAGTATTATTTAAAATAGTATCATTTATTTCAATATAATCTGCTTGAAATCTCGCTCCATCATCGATCAACGTAACACCCGATCCATCGGGAGTAGATACTGTGCCACTTATCTCACAGGTTATATTATCTAATTCACTTCCAGCGATAATCGCAATTGCTCGTTTGTTCCAATTCGGCTCTCCAGAATCCACAAGCTCTATACAATCTGCATCTACTGTACATAAAGTTGCAGCACCGGGTAAAGCTTCTGCCGTGGTAGCTGGATAAGCAATATAAAGATGATGATGCCAATCATTGGCATAGAACCACGAGGGTAATTCATTATCGTCAATATCCAAATCATATTGGATATCATTGATAGCAATGGTTCCTTCTGTATCTGCATCAAATGTTGATGTTCTGGTGCTAACGTCCAAATCAATCTCGGTGGTGCATGCGCCCGCTGTAAAATAATCTCCAGTATATTTATCTGATATCTTTATTGCATTTACCTGCGCCGGAAGAAAAGTCGGGTTTGTTGCGGTCAGTGACACATCCCTTAAGCGTGTTGACGTTGCTGTGGGATCATCGATTGTTGCGACACTGGTGATTACTGGAAAGGTAATTGTATAGGTTCTGGTCAATGTTCCACCTAGTGGACAGTTAACGGCATCCTGTACATAGGCCACGGGTGCAGTCGATACAGTAAAGCTATCACAGTCCGCTGTGTTTTTGGTTGTCCAGGTGCAATCAACAGCACTGCTTGAGTTTAATTGAGAAATTACTGGAAAAACTCCACCTTCATCACAACTTTCAATATCATTTAAACAAGCTGAAGATACAGTACTAAATTCTGTAACGTCAGTTATAGTGCCTATGTTTGCGGAAGAAATATTATCCCATCGCACGCCAATATTGGTTAAAAATGGATTTCTTTCCACTAACGAACCACCTTGGTCAATGGAATCAGGATCATTCGACCAGTGAAAGGGAATATGGCCTTGAACTGTAGCAGTCGCACCTCTAAACGCTGATGCGGATGGATCACTAAAAGGACTCAACCACGGGAAAGCACCGTAACTAGTTTGGTAATTTAATAATGCCTGCTTCACCTCACCAAGCACACGTTTTTCAACTGCTTGCATTAATTCCTGCCGGGTAATAAATACCACTCGATCATTGAAGGTGTAGTTATCATTGGCATCATACTCACCATCTTTCCTGTTAGAGTCTCCGAGAGTTGTTATGTAACTTGTATCCAGATTGTTATTATCCCCTTCAAGATAATTTACGATTTCATTAGCGATAACAATTTCAGTGATATCTCTGGTTTGGCCATCTACCGGTGCGCCGGGCGCAATGATCACTGCAACGATATCACTTGTACCATTGATAAACAGTGCACCTGTTGAATCACTATTTAATGGTGTTGTTTTAGGATTATTTTTAAAATTATCTGAGATGGCATACCAAAGTCTTTGCCCACTGCCATCACGAAGTTCTGCCATCTCCAATCTTTCAAAAGGAAATCTTCCTACAGTATTATTTGTACCCCCAAGGACACAACTACCTTCAGCATCTCCATCATTGTCTTTATCAGGACATGGTAAATAACCTGGCCCACTTGCTGCATTTACTTTATCTGGATAGCTCACTGCATAACCAATCAAGGCATTCTTCGCAGCACTTAAAGCAATGCCTGTCTCTTTCGACTGTTGCGTCAAGGCAAGATTAGTATTTAATTTTGTAACGAGCATATAGGATGCACCAATGATAATGATGAGCACAAAAGTCAGTAAGGCAGCACCTGTTTGGGATTTTAAGGAAGAGAGACGATTCTTAATGGCCATACCCACACAATTCTATGCTATTTAATAATAAACTTAAGGAACCTCTGATTAAGTATTTTACCGTCATACAGGTGAACACCAATAAACTATTGTTTTGACTGGATTCTGGCCTACTCCAGAATGACGACTAAATGAATTTTCAACTTACTAAGGCCTTTCTTAATTTCTTGATATTTCTACGTCATCATCTTTTTCTATAATATCAAGCATACGTTTATCGTTTGGTTCATAAGTCTGGCCTACCTTGAGATCAAACTGCAAATCAACTTCGGGGACAGTGACCGATACTTTTTTATCGTTGATATCTTTCGTATTGATTCGATAGTATTCAGATGAAAGATTTCCTTCATAACTATTACTACCATTTAGCCAAACCGTACTCTTATTGCCCTTTCGATAGACAATACCATTCAGCGTAATTCCATTGATATCTCGAGTTTTGACTTCCTCTTCAACGACATCAAACTCTTCTACAATAATCTCTATTTCTTCATCAACTTCTGGTGCAGCATAACGCAAGACCTGTAGCTTTTTTCTTTCTTCTGGCGTCGTAAATAACCTGCCGAAATCATCAGATGCAGCTTGCGTATTGCATATTCCTGCAAACACAAAGCTAAGCAATAATATTATTCTTGAAGTAAATTTAAGGGTGTCTTTACTCATGACAATTTAATTTCAGTCCCATCAGACATTTTAATATTCAACCATTCTAGCTCACAATCTGCTTTTATATTGACAGCGTCACGACTCTCATTAAGCGTCTTGCTCGGACGGTTAAATTTACATTCTGTTATTGTGAACATTCCTTCTACATGCTTGTTCAAATCTTTTATCAAGCGTGATAAATCTCCCTCATGCAACATGCTTATGCTTAGTTTCATGGTGCTGCTATAAAGTGCAAATTTTCCCAGATTGACATTAAACCCTGGGGCATATTTCTGCTGTGGAGAAACCGAATAAGTTAACCCTGCCAATTTAACGCGCTCACTGGATGCTCGTAATGTTTCGATCCAATTGAGCCTATGTTCCCGTCCAACGATACCTTTTTTATACAAAGCGATAAATTCAGGGTAATACTGCCTGATGATTCGTTCGTCTTTATCAACGGCAAGATATTTCTGACTAACAGAGTTAAATCTTATTTTATTTCTTTTAAATTGACTCTCCATATCATCCTTAAACGCCCAGCTACCATAAATTATCCCTGCGCTTACCAGCATAACGAGTGAAAACGTTATGCTGTGAAATTTAATTACTGGCCAGTCTAGATCGTCACGTGTCATCTTTTAGCCCCAGTACAACTCTTATCGAAAAATTCGATTCGCTGCCGCCATCACCTTTTGCTGTTCCCTGCAAACTCGCTTCCGAACTGATATCTAGAGGTAAAGTGACGACACTCACATCATGTACGGCATCCTGTTGTCTAAGTGTCTCGGCAAATTCATCAATCGTTTTAAGCGCCTTCCTGTAGTCGCCATCAAAATTTTCCAGATATGCATTAATCAGTGCTATCTGGTAATAGATATAACCTGTATCTGCATCACTAATATTACTAAACCCCAAAACATTCTGAACTCCTCCCTGTACAGCCTTTTCGAAGCTCCCTCCGCCCAACTTATGGTTCGGATTAATGTTTGCTACCCATTGTATCTGACTAACTTGCACCTCAGAAAAAGTATCCAAACCTTTACTAATGAGTTTAAACATCTCAACCGGATCAGCTTTGTATGTTTTTAATGTGTTTTCTGTGTCAACAACAACTTTAAGATCAGCAGGATCAATGGGTAGCTCCGCGATTCTTTCTTGCGCAACCTCATATCTGGCATTATAAAAATCTGCTTTTTCCGCATCAGAACGCTGTTGCTGCTTGAATGTAAAACCTTCAAGAACATTCATCCCGCCCCAGATGATCCCTGTCAACATCAATAGAAAACTAGATATTCGTAGATATTTATTAAATTGTCGCATCTGGAAATATCGCATTTCTTTACTCAGCGCGTAGTAGTTTTTACTCTTATGTTTCAAGAGCTGATAGATCAAATACTTATCACTGAATGGGGCTCTCACATGATCGATAAAACCACATGTGCCGCCCAGAACATCAACATCGAGCATATGGTAACGAACCATCGATGAATTGATGTGTGTCTTACCAAGCTCATCCAGTAGTTCTTGATCACCAAAGAAATAAATATCCAGAGGCTTGTCTTGATCAGCCAAATGGGCGCCGTCGATGTAACGCCTGACCTTTATCAGTTCCTCAGTGATAATCGGAGCATAAGGTTCTGTGCCATAACGCGGGACTCTTACCATTCGGCTAAACTTGAGAGATTTATCTCGAAAGAAAGACTGGCGCAGACCACTAATACTTTGCAGGCTGAAGACAAGCGAATTGTTTGGCATCTCAGGAATGATGTCTTTGATCTCTTGCAGTAACCACGGCACTGATACAACGCTAGCTACAGGAACTTTATGCTCATCCAGTATCTTCAGCCAGGTACGAATTACATCAGGACTAGTTAGTGCTGAGATCATGATGTTGTCATCACGCCTGCCTGATTTTTCTCTGCCTTGGACATCGGCATAATGGTATGGCGTTCCTCTAAAAGCACGATCTTGTTTTCTCGAAATTAGTGCCTGTCGATCTGCACCAAAGACATGAGGAATGGTCTCTAGACGATATTCTTCTGCAGGTGTATCCACCAAGACATAAACAGACTCATTGTTAACTTCTTTTAAGTAACGTCCAAAAAATTCAAACCCTTGTGGAGAGTAGTCAAACAAATAGGAACTGCCAAGATTATTATTGGCCCAATGGTAAACAGCCAGTTTATCTGAACTGACAAACAGTGCTCTTCTCGTAGAAGACTTAAATTTTGATTGTAGAAATGAGATCATAAATAGGACCTAGCACAGAAAACATAACCCAGGCGATAATACCGCCAAGGACCACAGTCATTCCTGGTTCGATCATCGACTGCAAACGATCAATCGACTCTCTTACATCACGAGTATAAAAATATTTTATGTTCAGCAATGCATCTTCTAATGCACCAGTATTTTCACCCACACGTATCATCCTCAAAACCAAAGGCGGAAATAATTTAGCAGATGCAAAACTATTGCTTAATGTTGCACCGTCAGAAATTCTCGCGCCAACCTGGCGCATTGTTTCTTCCATCGATTTATTGCCAACAATCTGCTCACTTATCTTGATACAATCAAGAACCGTAATGCCTGACGCATACATTATGGCAAAAAATCCCGTCAGTCGGGCCAATATTATTTTATTGAGAATAGGTCCAACAATCGGAATCTTTAGTTTGAAAGCATCCATCTTATAGCGAATCTTTGGATTGGATTTAACGCCGATAGACAATCCAATCGCAATTATTACTGGGATTCCACCAATCAGGTACCAGTAATTAACAAATAAATTGGATACAACAATGAGTACTTTTGTATGAGCAGGAAGCTCTGATCCCATGTTCTTGATAAAGTTTAACAATTCTGGCACCAGATAAATCATCAGAAAAAATATTACGCCAATGACGACTGTACCTACAAATAGTGGATACATGAGTAATTTTTTTGTCATTGCTGCCTGTTCATCTTGCCACTTGATACTTTCCCCTAATTCATAAAAAATTTTGCTAATTTCGCCTGATTGCTCTCCTGCCTTAACCAGACTTACGAAGACATCGGTGAATACATTGGGATATGCACTCATGGCACCTGATAATGTTTGACCACCTTCGATCGCTTCGTACATCGCTGATAAGACTTCACGAAGTCTTGGATTCTCACTGCTGTCTCTAAGATCTTTCAGACTCTCCAGAATGGGGACGCCTGCCTTTGATGTTTGCTCCATGTGAAAACAGAATGTAATCAGGTCTCTTCTCTTGACGCCTCCCGCACCACCCTTTGGTCCTGTTGCTCCCAAATCCTTAAAATTAACAAGGTCAAGATCCATCTTCTGCAAGCGCATTTCAAGATCCGCAAGATTTGATGCGTCCATCCTGCCAGCATTGACTCTGCCAGTTCCATCAACTGCTTTGTACTGAAAAATATTCATAAATACATCAAGATTGTTTTAACCTTAATGTGAGATCGACAACTCTTGTCACCTCTTCAAGACTGGAGGAACCATCAAGAATACGTGCAGTCCCTACTTCGATTAATGTTTTGAAGCCCTTGGACAAGGCCATTCGCAGTAATTCACTTTGACTACCTTTCCTGGCGAGGACTTCATCCATATCTCTATCAAATGTCAATATTTCAATTAATGCCAACCTGCCTTTGTAACCCATGTTATCGCAGTCCGGACACCCTTTCGATCGATAGATTGATTGCTGCCTGTCTGTTGCTTTTAAACCAAGCAAACTCCTTTCAAGACTACCCATAGAAAAAGATTCACGACATTTTAAACACAGTTTCCTCGCCAAACGCTGGGCGATAATTCCGATCAGGTTACCCGAAAGAATATCCGGTTTAACACCAATATCTAATAATCTGGGGATAGCACCGATTGCTGAATTTGTGTGCAGTGTTGAAAAAACCTGATGGCCCGTCATTGCAGCACGTAACGCCATACTCGCAGTATCCTCATCACGAATTTCTCCCACCAGAATTATATCCGGATCCTGACGCATCAATGATCGAATACCGCTGGCGAAATCCAATCTTGCTGTTTCGCTGATTGACGTTTGTCGAATCAAATTTGTTGGATATTCCACCGGATCTTCCAGTGTCATAATATTCACTGATTCAGTATTCAGATAACTTAATATTGAATAAAGCGTTGTTGTCTTCCCGCTACCTGTCGGACCCGTTACCAGGATGAGTCCCTCTGGCCTCGCCACCATCAACCTCAGCGAATCCATGGCGCCATCACTGATACCCAATTTATCCAGACTCACGATTCCCTTCTGTCTGTCGAGAATACGTAGCACGATATTCTCACCATGAACGGTTGGTAGAGTCGATACACGAAAATCAATTGGTCGGCCTGAGAATGTCAGAGAAATGCGACCATCTTGAGGCGCGCGCACTTCGGCAATATCCATCCCTCCCATTACTTTTACACGCACCGCAATCGCCGACCAGTAACTCTTGTGGAGACTACGAATTTGTCTCAAGACACCATCTATTCGATAACGAAACCTGAGGAATCCATCTTCAGGTTCGAAATGGATATCGGAGGCGCCACGCTTTACTGCATCTGTTAATAGCGCATTGACAAGACGGACTACGGGCTGACTGTATTCATCGCTTGCGGTATCCAGACTCTTATAGTCTATCTCGCCTGTTTCAATCTCATGTAAAATACCGTCGACAGATAATTCAAATCCATAAAACACATCCATGGCTTTATCAATTTCTGTTTCACCAGCGAGTAATGGCAAGATTTCAATGTCTTCCCCGACGTGAGCAGCTATTTTGTCAAGCAACACCACATTAAACGTATCCGCCATTGCCACCGTGAGCGAATTCGTACTACGCTCAAAAGTTAATGGTAAGATCCGTAATTGACGTGCCATATCTCTCGGAATCAAGGCAATGGCATCACCGTCAGGAATAGCTCTTTCCAGGTTGATACTTTCCTGGCCAATGGCACCACCAATTACATCACGAATGATCGACTCTGTTGCGAATCCAAGTCGCACCAAAATTTTTCCCAGTAGCTCTTTACTCTTTTTTTGTTCGGTAAGTGCAATACTTATCTGATCAGATGTCGTGACACCCTGTTTAACGAGTATCTCGCCTAATCGAAGTGCTATCTTATGCGTACCTGTCACTATTGTAATTCTACCAAGCTAGATAATGCCCTGGATAATTCCTTGATACGGGAAATGACAACTGCCCTGTCAAAACTATAGGTGGCAAAACTTACGCTGGAATTATCTGCAAGCTCCAGAGCAATATTATAGTAATCAATTGCAGATTTCTGTTGGCCAATATGATCAAGACTCACGGCTAAGTTGAAAGCGTAATCAGGATTTGATGGCGCAATTCTATAGGCGTTAAAAAATGACTGTTGAGCCTCGGGCCAACGTTTCTGCTCAGAATGAAGTTGTCCCAGAGAATAATACAAAAAAGAATTTTCAGGTTCTCTCTGAATAAATGTCTTTAATATACTTTCATTCTTTGCGACATCTCCATTACCTTTAAAATTGATCAACGCAGCTTCGGCGACGCTGTCTCCGGGATATAATCTTAATACTTCCAGGTAATTGGCATAGGCTTGACGAACCTGACCTTTGCGGATTGCTATTGCAGCAAGCCCTAGCAAAGCATCACGATTTCCAAGTAGATTATTTAGAACAATACGATAATTTTTCTCGGCAGCGTCATAATTACCTGCAAGATATTCCTGATAGGCCTTATTGATCAGCTCACTACTTTTATCCGTTGAAGTGCTGCGACTGATCTTAATTAATTTTGGCTCAAGATCTATTCTATCTGGCAATGTTAACGTGGCTTCCTCAACAATCTCGGCGACAGAAACCTTTTCCTCTTGAATATTATCTTCCTCTGGGTACCAGATTTTTTCTTGCGTCAATGCTAACGTATCAACAGAATTTTCATTCGCTATTTCATCTCCAGATTCTATCTGACCTTCCTCGACAACTGCCTCATTTTCTTTCTTAATGACATCTGTAATCTCTCCTGTAAACAAACTACTATCAATTTCAGTACTTGACGCCAGCGCTGGAATCTCAATGACTGGGACAGGCTGAGACTGTGTTTCAATGTCCTTCGCAACTAGCGGAGATTTAATTGAGCGTTGGATTGGCACCGTGTAGTTAAAAATAAACAAAGATAGTGATACTGCGATGACAAGACATAAAACCAGGAAGGCACTCCATTGTAATAACTGATTTCCCTGGTTTGTAGAAATTGCAGTAAATACAGTTTGCGCGGCAACCGGCGTCGGACTATTAGCACCGATGTCTTTTGCCAACTGTGCAGCAGAAACCGTTGCGCTGAAATATTCATAATCACTACTGGTTGCGTCGAATGTTTCTGAGACATGCATTTGTACAGTCTGGACTGTATCATCTGATGGGACGTTCGGTGCTTCATCAATCTGAAAATCAGTCGGTGCAAGTTCTGGTACAAGTGTTTGATCCAGGTCTGGTGTAATTCCGGAAATCGTTTCTTCCTTGATTCTAAATTCTACGTCGTCAGTGACAAAGTCATCGTCTTCTGCAATCGATAATACAGAGGTTGAGCTTATTGGATCTAATTCTGAGAGATCTAATAATGATGATTCCTCTACTACCGGTGAATCTACTGATGATGAACTATCACCTTCAAGAACCGATTCCTCATCACCCAGTGGAGAAAGCGACAAACCCTCCATCTTCGCATTAGCGTAAACATCCAGATAATCTTGAATTTCCTCAGACCGGACGGCCTCGCCGGTTTGCTGCACTAGATCACCCTCTAGCTTTAACTCCTGCGTAATGTCATCTAGCGGCTGGTCATCTGCTGACGCATCCTTTAAGCGCTTGGCTGCATCCTTCTTATCCTGTTCCGCCTTTTTCAAGGCGTCCATCAACAGGCTCATTATCTAGACTCCGGTTCCGTCTCTTGGGTAGCAAACTCTCGGTTGTTATCAAGATATTGTTGGTAATCTGCTAAATCGCCCGTTAAAGATGGGTCTCTTATCAGCACAGGCCTTAAAAAGATGACAAGTTCTGTCTTAACGTATTCCGCAGACTTAGATTTGAAAAGATTACCAAGAAAAGAGACATCTTTAGCGCCTGGCAATCCGGCATCTTTATCTTGTGTTTCATCTGTCATTAGACCGCCGAGCACTCCAATTTGGCCATCGGTCAATCTCAACATTGACTCCATCTCTCTCACAGCTATTACCGGAACAGGATTTACTAATGGCGCTACAATATTAGGATTAGGGTCATTGATGACTCGTGCCACACGTGAAATTGTTGGTCTTACATTCAAGGTGATAACTCCACCAGAATCTATCTGCGGCGTGACCGTCATGACAATACCAACAGGAACTGTTTTAACTGTTGTATCAACAGTCGTTATGGGTGCAGCACCTAGAACGCCCGCTGTTGTTTCTGCATCGATCTCAAAGTAAACAAAATTTTCCACGACTTTCAGAAGTGCTGTCTGGTTATTTAATGTCATTACCTGTGGACTTGATAGTACTTTGGCATTCCCAAATTCATCCAACAGACTAATCGTTGCTGTCAAACTTTGTTCTCTCGTTGTGTTTGGATCAGTCGCTGTTACCACAAACGAACTCAGCAAGGCTGGCGCAATTGCCGTTGCCCCCAAAGCAGTCGAGACAAAATTAATGCCAGCTTTCCCTGCCTGGTTCAGAAATGACCAGTCAATACCTGCTTGATATCTATCACTTAGCGTCACTTCAACAATCGTTGCCTGCACCAATACCTGACGTTTGGCATTACCAACTACATTATCAACAAACTCCTGCACCTTTTCATGTTGTGATGCAGTCGCTCTGACTGCAATGATTCCGGATTCAGGATTTGGGATAACAGTATTTGTGATAGAAACATCACCGCTTGAGCCACTTGTGGCTTCTTCTCCCAGGATTGCCGAGATACCTGCCACAAGATTCGGCCAGAAATGATGGTTAGAAGTACTGGTTACATCCGTCGTGGAATTATTACCACCTCCACCTCCACCCTCAGAGTCTCCACCGCTGGTTGATGAAATCTGGGTTGCGATTGTATTGGAACTTTCCATATCCCGAGACATGTTGACGTAGTCGACGATGTACGTCCTCAAAAAGGGCTCGTCTGGTTGAATATAAAGCGTGTCACCAGATAACTCATACCTTAAGTCCACTTGTCGTGCAAGACGATCAAGTATCTGCGGCAAAGATTGATCTATTGCATTAATCGTCACTACACCTTCAATCACAGGGTCAATATCAACATTGATCTGAGCATCTCTCGCCAAGGCGAATAACAATTCTTTAACAGGCACTTCGTTCACAACTACCGTGTATTTTTCAAGTTTGGCCGCAGGGGCAGGGGCCGGCAAAACAGGAGCTTGTGTCACTAGTTCAGGGATGTCTCCACTGGCCTGTTCTTTCGCGTCAATATGCCCTTCTGAAGGGACAAATGGTTTCGGTTCGATTTCTGAACAAGCTGTCAGAAATGAAAGTATTGCTAAACTACTGATTAGTATGATCTTCTGCATAATTTATTATCCACGGTCACAGTATAAGGTACAGATTTCTGACAGTATAACCTAAATAATCACAACATTCCTATAAGCACTTAATATTTAATGAATTTCTATAGTATTACTTTGCTCAACTATCTATAACTGCATTAAATATGACCCTATAAAATCGGCCTATAAATAATAGAAGCGCATTTTTCACAACCATCTCCAGATGTACCATCCAAATTAACTTCCGGAGGCACCATCATCAATTGTTGCTTAAAACGTTCAAACTCCTGCTCTGTCATGCCGATGGCTGATGGCTCAGAAAATATTAATAATACATCTTCTTTTTCTGAGATGCTGGTGCTTTCTTGTGTATTTCCATCCTTAATAAAGGCATCCAAGTCAGATGGAGATGAGATTATTTTACCCTTAATCAATGCGTGCAAATCCAATATCTCATTATCGTCAGTGCTTGTAACGTCTGTTTGTCCTATTTTCGCTGAACTTGATACCGTTAAGACTTCTCCATCCTGAGGCAAATAGATTGTCTCGAATTGTTCATCTTTAGAACTACTTTCTGTGACTTCGACATCAGTCGACTGCTCTAATGTAGATACCCCGGATAACGTGTCATCAGGTGCACGTTCTAATAAAGTCTGATTTTCAGTAAGGGTAGATGTATCTTCAATCTGAATACTTGTTGGCTTTGTAAAAGTACTAAATGATTTTTGAATCACCTGTACTCCCTGATTGATTTTTCCTGGAAAAACCAAGCTCCCAATCATAATAAGCAAGATTAAGCCGACCATGGATACCATGGCTGGTGTCAGGAATGTTTTTCTATTGAGAAATTCGCTATCCCGTGCAGCAATCTTTACATGGCTTGATGTTACCTTGTATGTATTCCCGGCATAGGCAGCAAGCAAGGATTTATCCGCGAGGATATTGATACGCCTGACTAAACCTTTTGAATATTTTGAGATAGCGCTTACGGCAGAGGGTGAAAAAACATCTTCCGCGCGATAACCGCAGGTCCTCATCCGCGAGTTCAGATAATCCTTAACATCAGCTTTCTTAAATGGGGCTAATTGAAAACTGTAGGTAATTCGTTCTTTTAGCTGCCTGATCTCTCGTGTCGCAATCTTCTCGTCAAGTTCGGGTTGGCCAAACAACACAATCTGCAGCAACTTATTCTGCGTGGTCTCCAAATTACTGAGCAATCGTATTTCTTCCAGTGTCGCTATCGGCATTCCCTGAGCTTCTTCGACAAACACGACAATCTGTCGGTTATCGGCATGCCTATCTAGCAAATACTTTTGCAACTCATTCATCACCTTTAGACGATTGTCTGTTTCAGTGACATTCAGCTTTAGCTCAAAGGCAATCGCATGCAGGATATTTTCAGGAGACAAACTGGGGTTGGCGAGATAAACAACTTCAACATTTTCCGGAAGTTCAACTTCAAGCATCCTGCACAGCATGGTTTTCCCAGTGCCAACTTCTCCCACGACTTTAACAATGCCCTCACCTTGAGTAATCGCATAAATCAGCGCCTCAAGTACCGCACCACGATTCCCACCGGGGAAAAACAGACTCGTATCTGGAGTAATTTTAAAAGGCGCTTGCTTCAGACCAAAATAATCGTAATACATGAGTTATTCAGTTTCCTCTTCAATACCCAGTCGCTGCATTCTGCTGTAAAGCGTCGTACGATTTACCCCAAGCAGCCGCGCTGCCTTACTCATGTTGCCTCCGCTTAGTCGCATCGCGCCTGTAATAAATCGCTTCTCACGCTCACTCAGCACTTCATCTAATTGAAAAGAACCACGCGATAATACCTTTTCAATTCGCATAAACTCATTGTCAGTATCTGCAGAAGTCTTGATCATAATATCTAGTTCTAACTCAGCTTGTAGCTGTTTGACGCTTACTTTTTTACCTGGATATTTCGCCCCCAAGCGTATAACGATGTTGCGCAATTCCCTGACATTCCCCGGGAATGAATAATCCACCAGCATATTCTCAGCCTCAGATGTTAACGAAAATAATGCACCACCGGCCGAGTAGAGTTGGCGAAAATGATTTAATAAGAGCAGGCAATCTTGTTCTCTTTCCCGCAATGGCGGAACGTGTACCGTAAGCACACTGATTCGATGATATAAATCCTGTCGAAATTCTCCTGCTCGAACGGCCTCTTTCAAGTCTCTGTTGGTCGCTGTAATAATTCTCGCTTTAGAAACCCGCGCACTGGTTTCACCTAAGCGATAAAACTCACCATTCTCCAATACCCTTAAAAGTTTTGATTGAAGACTCAGTGGCAATTCACCAATCTCATCCAGGAACAAACTGCCTTCCCCGGCATCTTCAAAGAAGCCCGCCCGATTTTCTGTCGCCCCTGTAAAAGCCCCTTTCAGGTTGCCGAATAATTGTGCTTCTAATAATTCTGCGGTGAATGCTGCGCAATTAATGGTTAGAAAAGGTGCTTCAGACCGGGCGCTTTTATCATGTGTATATTGTGCAACGAGCTCCTTGCCGCTACCCGATTCACCTTCAATCAGTACCGGGAAAGGGGTGTCTGAAAATTGGTCAATCAACTGATGTAATGTTGTTATCGCGGGGCTCTCACCCAATAAACTAGTTTCACTTTGGATATGCTCATTTTCGGTTAATTCTGCATCGAGCATCATCATCTGATGATTCAGTCTTGCTTGTAATAATTTCACATCACAAGGTTTGGGCACAAAGTCGACAGCTCCGAGCGTCAACGCATGTTGAATATTGGCTTTTTCACTTTGGCCGGAAAGCACCAGGATTTTGATATTGTAATTAAAGGCCAATAATTCATCGATCAAGGCAAAGCCTTCGTCAGGTAAATGTTGTGCGGGAGGCAATCCCAGATCAATCAACGCCAAGGATGGAACTTCAGTCATTTTTTGTAATTGCGACTTCGCTTGAGCACGACTCTCAGCGATGGTGACCTGGAAATCTTCCTCAAGTGCAAGCGCTAAGGATTCAGCAATCAGTGGATCATCGTCAACAAGAAGCAGCGCAGGTTTCCCCACTCTGACCTGTTCTAAATTCGCACTACTTGTTTTTGCCAAAACGGTTTCCCTCGCGGGATTTGAGAATGCTTGAAGATACAGTCTTGCCCCCTTTTGGGCAAGACTGTAGGTTCAGATCAACATGCCTTAACAGACCTTTAGGTCTGTTTACGATCGATGTTGCTCAGCTTCAGGTTGTTCCAGATGGTCTCCACTGCAGTCGATTGATTCATGGTATAGAAATGAATCCCGGGAGCTCCATTCGATAATAGATGATCACACAACTCCGTGGTCACATCGATACCAAACTCACGAATTGCATTCCGATCATCACCAAATTCCTGCAAGCGTTTCAATATCCAGCGCGGAATCTCGGCACCACAAGCATCTGAGAACCGACATAACTGTGTGCATGTCACAATCGGCATGACACCCGGCACGATTGGAATATCAATCCCCAGTTTTTCACAACTGTCGATATAACGATAATAGGCATCTGCGTTGTAAAAATATTGGGTAATCGCAGCATCAGCGCCCGCATCGACTTTGCGTTTAAAATTCTCAATATCTTTTTGTGCGCTTAGAGCCTGAGGATGAAACTCGGGATAAGCTGCGACTTCAATATGAAAATGATCGCCAGTCTCCTTGCGGATGAATTCTACCAACTCACTGGCATATCGCAGAGGGCCTCCGCCGATAGAACCTGATGGTAAATCTCCACGTAAGGCAACGACTTTATGAATGCCTGCTTCCCTATAAGAATTAAGAACACTCTGAATCTCTTCAGTGGTACTGCCGATGCAAGAAACATGAGGCACACCATCGATTCCGGTCTTGTTAAAGATATCCATCACCGTTTCAAAAGTACGCTCACGTGTACTGCCACCTGCACCAAAAGTCACTGAAAAGAAATCGGGTCCAAGCTTCGCCAATTGTTCCTGAGTCGTCTGCAACTTCCCCACCGCTTCAGGTGTTTTCGGTGGAAAAAATTCAAAGCTGAATTTCTTTGACAGTTTTTTCTGTGATTCCATTATTTAATACCGGTAATGTTCAGGCTTATATGGACCCTCTACAGTCACGTTAATGTAATCAGCTTGTTTCTCTGTTAACAGCGTCAATTTTGCGCCAATACGACCCAGATGTAGTCTGGCAACCTTTTCATCAAGATGTTTTGGTAATACGTAAACATCCTTGCCGTATTTATCACCTTTAGTGAAAAGCTCTATCTGCGCCAACACTTGATTGGTAAAAGAGTTGGACATGACAAAACTTGGATGACCTGTGGCACAACCGAGATTTACCAAACGACCTTTAGCCAGCAAGATTATACGTTTGCCATCAGGAAAAATTACATGATCAACCTGTGGCTTGATCTCTTCCCATTCATATTTTTCCAAACCGGCAACATCGATCTCATTATCAAAATGACCAATGTTGCAAACAATCGCCTGGTCTTTCATCTTCACCATATGATCGTGTTGAATCACGCCAAAGTTACCTGTGGTTGTCACAAAGATATCGACTTGATCGCAAACTTCATCCATACGTACCACACGATAACCTTCCATCGATGCTTGTAGCGCACAAATAGGATCAATTTCTGTGACCCATACCGTCGCACCCAAACCACGCAGCGATTGCGCACAGCCTTTACCAACATCCCCATAACCCAGAACCAGCGCAACCTTACCGGCAATCATGACATCGGTAGCACGCTTGATACCATCTACTAAAGATTCACGACAACCATATAAATTATCAAACTTGGATTTTGTCACAGAGTCATTCACATTAATCGCAGGAAAAGGTAATTCACCTTTCTTCACCATTTGATACAAACGTTGAACGCCTGTTGTGGTTTCTTCAGTAACACCCTGAATGTTTGCCAAAGTGCGTGAATAAAAATCACCATCCTCAGACAGTTTCTCTTTAATGGCAGCAAACAGAAAAGTTTCTTCTTCAGATCCGGGGTTATCCAACACACTGATATCACTTTCAGCTTTGGTACCGAGGATCAATAACATGGTCGCATCGCCGCCATCGTCCAGGATCATGTTAGGTGAACCACCATCGCTCCAAAGCATAATGCGATGTGTGTAATCCCAATACTCTTCCAGAGTTTCACCTTTCACAGCAAACACCGGAATATTTTGATCAGCAATGGCCGCCGCCGCGTGATCTTGCGTAGAATAAATATTGCAAGAAGCCCAACGCACTTCAGCACCCAGCGCAATCAGTGTTTCAATCAACACCGCGGTTTGAATAGTCATATGCAAAGACCCGGCAATACGCGCACCTTTTAAAGGTTGAGCATCAGCGAATTCTTTACGAATAGACACCAGACCCGGCATCTCAGTCTCAGCAATACGAATTTCTTTATGGCCCCAAGCGGCCAGAGATAAATCAGCAACAAAACAATCAGAAAATACTTCGGAAGCAGCTACGCTCATCTGGTTTTCCTCCAAATTAAGCGAGCACCGTTTGAAAATGCTATCTCCCAAGCCTGGCGAATCAGAATTCGTCGCAGTGCTCCTCAGGAGGTAGTTGTAATTTGTTCTCTCGAAGGGTCGAGACTCTTCAAGGGACGGGAATTATAGCGCCGTTAATTAGAGAATCAAGCTAGGTTTAACTTAAATTGGAGTAAATTTGATAATTCAGAGTAATCCCAATTAATTGATTTTGCCTCTATGGCGAAACCAAAACAAAAAATGAATGAAGATGATTAAATTAACTGGATACTGGCATGCTCCAGTATGACGATAGGAGTACTGGATTCCTGCATACTCAGGAATGATGATTAAAAGAGAGAAAGCTAACCCAACTCCGACTTCAAAGCGTCAGCTTTATCCACACTCTCCCAGGGTAAATCAATATCCGTCCGCCCAAAATGTCCATACGCCGCTGTCGCTTTATAAATCGGCTGCAATAGATCCAACATGCTAATAATGCCCTTCGGCCGAAGATCAAAATGCTCTCTAACAGCAGCGACTAACTTGGCTTCACTAACAGTACTTGTACCAAAAGTATCCACACTAATAGATGTCGGTTCAGCGACACCTATTGCATACGACACCTGAATCTCACATCGTGTTGCCAGTCCTGCAGCAACAATATTTTTTGCCACATAACGCGCAGCGTAGGCTGCAGAACGATCGACCTTGGAAGGATCTTTTCCTGAGAAGGCACCACCACCATGGCGTGCCATACCGCCGTAGGTATCAACTATTATCTTGCGGCCTGTTAATCCACAATCACCTACCGGACCGCCTATTACAAAACGTCCTGTTGGATTAATATGATAGAGAGTTTTGTTGCTTAACCATTTTGCTGGCAAGACGGGTTTGATGATCTCTTCCATTACTGCTTCGCGAAGATCATCTGTACTAATATCTTCACTGTGTTGAGTGGATAAAACCACGGCATCAATCGCAACAGGCAGATCATTTTCGTAACGAAACGTTACTTGACTCTTCGCATCAGGACGTAACCAACTCAACTTACCACTCTTTCTGACTTCGGCCTGTTTTCGTACCAATTGATGCGCATAATCAATCGGCGCTGGCATTAAAGTCTCGGTTTCATTACAAGCAAATCCAAACATCAGACCCTGATCACCGGCACCCTGTTCTTTGTCGTTGCCTTCATCTACACCCATGGCGATATCAGCAGACTGTTTATCCAGTTTAACCATGACCTCGCAACTATGACCATCGAAACCAAGCGCAGGATCGTTATAACCAATCTCATTGACTGTCTGTCGTACGATAGACTCAAGATCAACTTCTGCAGTCGTCGTTACTTCACCGGCAATCACTACCAGACCAGTAGTCACCAGAGTCTCACAAGCAATCCTTGATTTGGGGTCTTGCGCAAACATTGCGTCAACAATTGAATCCGAAACCTGATCCGCGACCTTGTCTGGATGCCCTTCAGAGACGGATTCTGATGTAAATAAATAATCTTTTGCCATGTGCTTAACCTTGAGTTTGATATGTGTAATGTTGCGAAACTGAAAATAGCGGCGCAGTTTAACTGATTCCGACTCGCTTGACGATGCTATACTTGGTCTGCGATAAATAAGCCTAAAAGTAAGTAATCACTAAAGAGGATACATAATAATCATGGCACTCACAGAAACACCCGTATGTGACTTTGGTCAATCCGCGATAGACTTCAGCTTGCCTGGCATCGATGGCAAACGCTATACACTAGAGGACTGTCGGGGCGAAAATGGCATCTTGGTGATGTTCATCTGCAATCATTGTCCCTATGTCAAAGCCATTCAATCGCGTCTGGCAAAAGATACTCGTGACCTACTGGACATTGGTATAAAAAGCGTTGCCATTATGTCCAACGATACCCATGATTATCCCGAAGATTCATTCGAGAATATGCAAAAAATCGCTAAGCAATACCAATACCCATTCCCCTATTTACTGGATGAAACTCAAGAGATTGCCAAAGCGTATGGCGCGGTCTGCACACCAGATTTTTTCGGCTATAACACCAATCTGGAACTGCAATATCGCGGCCGTCTGGATGCCAGCCGAACGGAGCCTATTGCAGATGCGCCTCGAGAATTATTCGAAGCCATGAAATTAATCGCTGCTTCAGGCAAGGGCCCTGAAGATCAAATCACTGGGCTAGGCTGCTCGATTAAATGGAAGGCCCAATAAAAGAAAACCTGGGCAAAATCAGCCAATCGATTCCAATTACCCGGAAATTCGTGATAAATCACTAGAAAAAGCGCCAAATTTTCCCCATTCTCTTGCCCGAAAACCACGCCTGAGCGACAATGCGCGGCTTGAGAAAACTTCTTCCAGATGTGCACAGAACGATTAGAACAATAATTAAGCACGATTCATCATGGAAAAGCCTGCACAGACCGGCCGTAGCAGCTCAGAAAACTTTCTAAAATCAACCAGCTCTCAGGAGATTTTTATGCCTTCAAGGCGTGAACTTGCCAACGCGATACGTGCCTTGAGTATGGACGCCGTACAAAAAGCGAATTCTGGTCATCCGGGTGCGCCGATGGGCATGGCGGATATGGCTGAGGTGTTGTGGAATGACTTTCTTCAGCACAATCCAGCGAATCCAAAGTGGCCCGACCGCGATCGTTTTGTCATGTCTAATGGTCACGGCTCGATGCTGCTGTATTCCCTTTTGCATCTGAGTGGCTACGATCTCTCGATTGAAGACATCAAACAGTTTCGCCAACTACATTCAAAGACACCCGGACATCCAGAGTATGGCTATACCCCAGGGATTGAAACGACTACCGGCCCACTGGGTCAAGGCGCTGCCAATGCCGTAGGCATGGCCATTGCGGAACGCGCACTGGCCGCAGAATTTAATCGTGATGAATTGAATATTGTTGATCACCACACCTATTTCTCTGTCGGTGATGGTTGTTTAATGGAAGGCATCTCGCACGAAGCTTGTTCATTAGCCGGCACGTTAAAGCTAGGCAAACTCATTGGTTTTTATGATAGTAATAGTATTTCCATTGACGGCGATGTTGCAGGTTGGTTTACCGACGATACCGCTGCCCGCTTCGAAGCTTATGGCTGGCATGTCATTCGTGATGTAGACGGACATGATTCAAATCAAATTATTGCGGCACTGAATGACGCCCGCTCAGAAACCATTAAGCCAACACTCATTTGTTGTACGACAGTAATTGGCTGGGGTTCCCCTAATAAACAGGGTAAAGAATCCAGTCATGGTGCACCACTCGGTGATGATGAAATTGTATTAACAAGAAAAGCTCTGGGTTGGGAACATGATGCTTTCGTTATTCCTGATGAAATTTATGCCGGCTGGGATGCCAAAGAACGTGGCGCGCAACTGGAAGCAGAATGGAACAGAAAATTTAGTGCCTATCAGGAAAAATATCCCGAACAGGCCGCAGAATTTCAACGGCGGATCGAAGGCAAGCTTCCTGAAAATTGGTCAGAAGCTTCTGCAAACTATATTAAGACTGTTACTGATGCGGGGGAAAGCATTGCTTCACGTCAGGCCTCACAAAAAGCACTCGATGGTTATGGCGTATTATTGCCTGAATTGATTGGTGGCTCCGCAGATTTGGCAGGATCAAATTTAACGCTCTGGTCTGGCTCCAAGGGAATCGATGGAAAGTCAGGTGCCGGAAATTATATTTATTACGGTGTACGTGAATTTGCTATGTGTGCCATTAATAATGGTCTGACACTGCATGGCGGCTACATCCCTTATGGTGCGACTTTTCTGATCTTCTCAGAATATGCACGCAATGCACTACGCATGGCCGCGCTGATGAAGCAAAGAAATATCTTTGTATTCACGCATGACTCAATTGGTCTGGGTGAAGATGGCCCGACACATCAGGCGGTTGAGCAAACAGCCACCTTACGCTTGATCCCTAACATGACGGTATGGCGTCCTTGTGATGCTGTTGAATCAGCAATTGCCTGGCAAATGGCGATTGAGAAAAACACAGGCCCATCTTCATTGCTTTTTTCTCGTCAAAAGTTAGCTCATATGGATCGCACTCCTGAACAAATTAAAAACATCAAGAAAGGCGCTTACGTACTATTGGATTGCGAGGGCGATCCCGAAGTCATCATCATTGCCACAGGCTCTGAAGTTGAAATGGCCATGAGTGCTGCTCGGAATTTAAATGGAGCAGGACGAAAGATCCGCGTGGTTTCTATGCCCGCTACTGACCTGTTTGATTCTCAGGATCAAACTTATCGTGATTCAGTCTTACCGCCGACTTGCCGACAACGTATTTCAGTGGAAGCAGGCGTTACAGATTACTGGCGTAAATATGTCGGTCTTGATGGCATGGTTTTAGGTGTCGATAATTTTGGTGAATCGGCGCCAGCCAGTGATGTTTTTGAACACTTTGGCCTGACAGCAACAAGATTAGAAGAAATGGCTAGAGATCTGGCGAGCACATAAAAATTTATTATTTAAAGACGAAGATGGAGAATTATGATGACAATTAAAGTTGGTATAAACGGTTATGGACGTATCGGACGTAATATTTTACGTGCCGTATATGAATCTGGACGATCAGATGAAATCCAGATCGTAGCTATTAATGATCTTGGCGATGCCAATACCAATGCACATTTAACTCAATACGACACGGCGCATGGAAAATTTCCGGGGGAAGTCTCTGTCGAAGGCGATTATATGATCGTCAATGGCGATAAAATCAAGGTTCTATCGGAGCGCGACCCTGCCAAACTGCCTTGGGGGGAGCTCGGTGTTGACGTAGTGCATGAATCCACCGGCTTCTTTGCCAGCAAAGCAAAAGCTAGCGCCCATCTCGCCGGTGGGGCAAAAAAAGTTATCATCTCGGCTCCGGGTGGCAATGATGTTGATGCAACGATTGTCTTTGGTGTTAACCATGGGGTTTTAAAAGCATCGGATAGCGTTATTTCCAATGCTTCCTGCACCACCAACTGTCTCGCACCAATAGTAAAAGTATTACACGAGAATATCGGTGTTGAACATGGCGTCATGACAACCATTCATGCTTATACCAATGACCAGGTACTTACCGATGTCTATCACACTGATTTACGACGCGCCCGCTCAGCCACCATGTCCATGATCCCGACAAGTACGGGTGCAGCAGCCGCTGTCGGCCTGGTACTGCCCGAACTCAATGGCAAACTCGATGGTTATGCTATGCGCGTGCCAACCATTAATGTGTCAGTGGTTGATTTATCCTTTACCGCAACGAGAAAAACCAGCGTTGACGAGATTAATTCGCTAATGAAAACAGCCGCTGACGGTGAGATGCGAGGGGTATTGGCCTATACTAATAAACCTCTGGTTTCGGTAGATTTTAATCATGACCCAGCGTCATCAACCTTTGATTCATCATTGACGAAAGTTATGAACGGCACCTTGGTGAAGGTTATTGCCTGGTATGACAATGAATGGGGGTTTTCAAACCGCATGCTAGACACTACGATTGCATTAATGAACGCGAAATAAATGACAGAAATATTGTGACCATTCCGAAATGAGTATATTGGTAAAAATTGCAGATCTGGACCTCAATGGCAAGAGGGTGCTTGTCCGCGAGGATTACAATGTGCCAATCAAGGACGGGGAAGTAGAAGACGACACTCGTATCTACGCCAGTTTACTGACGATTAATAAACTGTTAGATGCTGGTGCAAAAGTCATGATTATGTCTCACCTGGGACGACCCAAAGAAGGTGAACCCGATGAAGCATTCAGCCTGGCACCTGTGGCCAAATGTTTATCGTCACTGCTAGATAGAGAAGTACCTCTGGTCAAAGACTGGCTGGATGGCATTGATATGGAAAATCGGGACATCGTTATGTGTGAAAATGTGCGCTTTGAAGTCGGCGAAAAAGACAACGAAGAGGATATGTCCAGAAAATTGGCAGCCTTATGCAATGTCTATGTCAATGACGCCTTTGCCACCGCGCATAGAGCACAAGCGTCTACACATGGCGTCGCTAAATACGCACCTATCTCCGCAGCCGGCCCACTGCTGATTACAGAATTAAAGACCTTGTCCAAGGCACTTAAAGACCCGGCGAGACCGATGGTCGCTATTGTTGGAGGTTCCAAGGTTTCTTCCAAATTAACCATCCTTGCCTCACTTTCAGAAAAAGTTGACCAGTTAATCGTTGGTGGTGGTATTGCCAATACTTTTCTCAAAGCGGCTGGCTTCAATATTGGGAAGTCACTTTGCGAAGATGATTTACTAGAAGAAGCAAAAAGATTAATGGCGTCAGCAAAACAGAACGGGGCAGAAATTCCTTTGCCGATTGATGTCGTTTGCGCAAAAGAATTTAGCGAGCACGCTGAGGCAAGCATTAAGAGTATCGACAGTATTGAAGATGACGATATGATTCTGGATATAGGTCCTGAAAGTATTGCAAAATTCAAAAATATGCTCGAACAAGCCGAGACGATTGTCTGGAATGGCCCGCTTGGCGTTTTTGAATTCGATCGATTTAGTGCAGGAACCAGAGCTCTGGCAGAGAGTATTGCGATGAGCGATGCTTTCTCAATTGCCGGTGGTGGCGATACCTTGTCAGCAATATCAAAATTTGGTGTCTCAAATAAAATCTCCTACATCTCTACAGGAGGAGGCGCTTTTCTGGAATTTCTGGAAGGTAAAAAATTACCCGCAGTCGCCATATTAGAAGAAGCGGCGCGCGCTTGGGCAGCAATGGAAAGAGCACGAGAATACTAAATACTATAATATATTTACAAAATATATTATTCATAAATTCAATTTCACAATTCATAGAGGTTAAAATCGTAGTTTAAATGAGAAGAACAAAAATAATAGCAACATTAGGCCCAGCAACAGATGAATCAGGTGTTTTAGAAAACCTGTTTAAGGCCGGAGTAGATGTATTCCGCCTTAACTACTCCCACCAAACTCATGCACATCATGAAAACAGACTGAAAGAGATCCGTAAATTATCAAAAAAGTATTCGCATGCGGTTGGCATCATGGCAGATCTGCAAGGCCCAAAAATTCGCATCGAACATTTTGCAGGCGGTAAGGTTCAACTTGTTGAAGGTGCAGAATTTGTCATTGATACCAGTCTGGACAGCGAAGCGGGTAACGAGCATCACGTTGGTGTAAGTTACAAAAATTTACCGAAAGATGTTCGCGCCGGAGACACCTTACTGATAGATGATGGACGTATCGTCATGCAAGTAAAGGCTGTTGGCGAGCATGAGGTTAGCTGTGAAGTCATTACAGGTGGTGAGCTTTCAAATAACAAAGGTTTAAATCTTCAAGGCGGTGGGCTATCAGCCAGCGCGCTGACTGATAAAGATAGACGGGATCTGGAACATGCAGTCAGCATTGGTGTTGATTTTGTTGCGGTATCTTTTCCACGTGTCGCTGATGATATTAAACAGACACGAAAATTACTTAAACAGCTAAAGAGTAGAGCACATATCATCGCTAAAATAGAGAGGGCTGAGGCACTCGACGATATCGAGGCCATCATTGAAGCTTCCGATGCCATCATGATTGCACGCGGCGATCTTGGTGTTGAGATTGGCGATGCCAGCTTGCCGCCTGTGCAAAAACGACTCACCAAGCTAGCACAAAGTATGGATCGAGCCGTCATTATCGCAACGCAGATGATGGAATCCATGATTGAACACCAGATGCCGACGCGTGCCGAGGTGTTTGATGTTGCCAATGCTGTCATTGATGGAGCGGATGCCGTAATGCTCTCAGCAGAGACTAGTGTTGGACATTACCCTGTCAAGGCCGTTGCCTCAATGTCCAACATTTGTGAAGAAGCAGAGAAACAAAAAAGTGTGACTGTATCAGATCACCGTGTCAACAGACGTTTTGAATCGATTAGTGAAGCAATCGCCATGTCTACCATGTATGCGGCAAATCATATCGGTGCAAAGGCAATCGCCGCACTCACTGAAACAGGAAGCACCTGTTTATGGATGTCACGTATTAAATCAGGCATCCCGATTTTCGCCTTCACGCGTAATGAGTCGACCCGTCGGCGGGTATCCTTATATCGTGGTGTTTATCCCATGAAGTTTGACATCACTCATACAGATCCCCTGGAAGCTAATAAGGAAATAATGGAAGAGCTCATGGAAAGAAATATCGTGAAAGATGGCGACTACATCATCATTACCAAAGGCGACTTGCGAGGCCTTCGAGGTGGCACGAATAACATGAAGCTTATTCGCGTCGGAGAAGCAACAGAACACACTATATAGAGAGTTGCCTGTCTAGTTATGAGAATTATTTCAATACAATTACATTAATTAAATTTAGCACAGAGGCCAAATATGAGCATAAAAGAACTGGATGAAACAGTCGAGGCAATGGTTGCCGAAGGTAAAGGTATCCTTGCAATTGACGAGAGCACCCCAACGATTAAAAACCGTCTAGATAGTATTAATACCGAATCTACAGAAGCCTCTCGCAGAGCCTATCGTGATCTTTTAATCACCAATCCAGGTGGCAATGAATATATCAGCGGCATGATTTTATTTGATGAAACAATCAGACAAGCAACTATAGATGGGACACCTTTTCCAGAAGCACTGGAAAAACAGGGCATCATGACCGGCATAAAAGTTGATACAGGCGCAAAAGATATGGCCGGACATCCTGGCGAAAAGATCACCGAAGGTCTGGATGGTTTACGCGATCGTTTAGCAGAGTATAAAAAATTGGGCGCAAAGTTCGCAAAGTGGCGCGCAGTCATCACCATCGGTGAAAGTCTGCCAAGCCTCGGTTGTATTGAGGCCAATGTTCATGCACTTGCACGCTATGCATCACTTTGCCAGGAAGCTGGTATCGTGCCGATGGTAGAGCCCGAGGTGCTAATGGATGGCGATCATACTATTGAACTCTGTTACGAGGTCACTGAAGCAACACTCAAGGCACTGTTTAATGAGCTTTACAAACAAAGTGTCTCTTTGGAACACGCCATTTTAAAGGTCAATATGGTTGTTTCCGGCAAAGACTGTCCCGAACAGGCTGATATCGATGATGTCGCGGGACTGACAATCAACTGCCTGCTTAATTCCGTACCAGCGTCCATCCCCGGCATCGTCTTCCTATCTGGAGGACAATCAGCCGAGATGGCAACTGCGCACTTGAATGCAATGAATGCAACTTATGGCCCTCTGCCCTGGCCATTAAGCTTTTCTTACGGACGTGCATTGCAAGCTCCTTGTCTGGCAGCATGGCAGGGGAAAGAAGAAAATGTCGCAAAAGCGCAAGCAGTGCTTTTGCACCGTGAAAAATGCAATAGTCAGGCATCAATAGGTCAGTACGGCGCAGAAAAATAATGCAGCAATTACTACAATGACAGAATCTAAAGATAAGGAACTTCCTCCCTTTGCGCAGGCTGCATGGGAGGCATATCAACGTATGTCTGCTACAAAGAATACTTATTATGAGTTTCTACAATCGCTCGAACAGAAATACGATAAAGGTGACACACCTTCTGAGGATGAGAATCGAGAACTTGAAGTCATGCTGAAAGCGCACAGTGAAACTGTCGCTGAATTTAATGAAGCAATGCGTGCAGTGACTGATCCCGATGACAGAATGTTGTTACTCAATAAAATGAGCTAACAAGTTGTTTCGAGTTGTCATGGAAATAAGAACGGTATCGTCACGCTTCGTCGAAGCACTCTCTAAACCAAATCTAGTGATTGCTTGCGCATTGCTCATGGGGTTTGTTATTGCGGATCATGCATTGGCAGATGATGACGAGTTAGAAAAAGACTTCATGGTGGCATTGGCAGCAGATCAGGCCGATGACTGTAATACAGCGCTGCCTCTTTACATGCGTTTGGCCGATGAGGGCGTCTCTGGAGCAATGATCAATCTGGGGAATATGCACCTGACAGGACGTTGCGTTGAGAAAGATCCAAAAAGAGCTTTGGCACTATTGAATGTTGCCGCATCCTATCAAACACCTGTCGCACACATCCATTTAGCGAATCTATATTATGAGGGTCATTTGGGAACACCGGATTATAAACGTGCCTATTTACATTTGTCACAAGCGGCGAGGATGGGTCTACTAAACAGACCGTTATTTGCAAAAATGCACTATGCAGGACAAGGTGTTGAGAAAGAACCTTTACAGGCAGAAAATATTTTACTCGATGGTATTAAATCAGGAGATGATTTATCAAAACAATTACTCCTTGAATATTACAGTGATAAACAAGGCCCTTTATATTCCCCTGAGAAAAGAATAAACCTGCAATAATTAACACAACTGAAATAACTTTACTAAACTACAATTGTATATTTGGAGAAAAATTATGGCTAAAGCACAAGCAAGACACATTCTGGTTGATACAGAAGAAAAATGCGCAGATCTAAAACAACAAATAACTGATGGTGCAGATTTTGCCGATGTCGCTAAAGAGCACTCAAGCTGTCCTTCAGGAAAATCGGGTGGAGATCTAGGTGAGTTCGGTCCTGGGCAAATGGTTAAAGAATTTGATGAAGTTGTCTTCAGTGCTGATATAAATGTAGTGCAGGGTCCGGTAAAAACCCAGTTTGGCTATCATTTATTAGAAGTTACCAGCCGTACCGACTAAAACAACCCGGTAAATATTTCTGCATATAATTAAATACCGGGAGCACTAAGCGCCCGGTATTTAATTAAGCGCTACTGAGCTTGCTCATCAATTATCTTTCGCTGCTCGACAGTAGCATCTTCTATTAACCCTTGAGCAGCCTTAGCTTTGTCTATTGCCTGCGTCTGTTCTTTCCAGACATGGTCACCAGTTAATTTTTTCTTAGTCGCATCTTTTCCATCGTCAGAACACGCGCAGACTAATAAAAGAGTTATGCCAATAATTAAAATTGTCTTTGTCATTTGTTTACCTCTTTGATAAATCTTCAAACCATAGATGAAAATGAACCATCAGCCTGATTCAATTCAAACAAAATACCCTTCTCAATATCAAAATACCAACCATGAATTTCCAATTCACGAGCATCTACACGTGACTTAATCCAGGGAAATGATAATAAATTGTTAACAGATACTTCTATTACGGCCTGCTCACAAAACTGGCATTGTTCTTTAAAAGGTTTGTCAGCATGGTTCTGTAGTATTTTTGCTCGCGTAGGCATCGCCGTACTCAACCAGGAATCGATAAAACTATTATCTTCTGAACCCACATCGCCTGCCATCAAACTTTTGATACCACCGCACTGCCCATGACCAAAGACGATGATATGTTCGACCTTAAGATGCTTAACACCATATTCGATAGCAGCACTGGTACCGTGGGATTTACCATCATCTTCGAAGGGTGGAACCAGGTTCGCCACATTGCGCACTACAAAAATATCACCAGGGTTAGTGCTCAATACCTGGGCAGGATGTACGCGAGAATCACAGCAAGCTATCACCAACGTTTTGGGTGTCTGGCCTTTATCAATCAACTGTTCGTATAGTTCAGGTTCTATGATGTAATAACGCTGTTTGAATAATTTAAAACCTTCAGCTAATTTAGTAAGTGGATCCACTCATTATTCCCCGCTCTAATTTGTTAATAAACTCATCGCCTCACGATATTTATCTCCCGTGCGTCGGATTACTTCTTCAGGCAACCGGGGTCCGGGGGCTGTTTTATCCCAGGCCAATGTTTCCAGATAATCACGCACATACTGCTTATCAAAGCTGGGCGGGCTGGTACCAACTTTGTATGAATCTGCTGGCCAAAAGCGCGAAGAGTCTGGTGTTAGGATCTCATCAATCAAAAACAACTTTCCGTGCTTATCCGTGCCGAATTCAAACTTGGTATCGGCAATAATGATTCCTCTTTCCAGGGCATAGGCAGCGGCTTCCTGATAAAGTTTTATACTAACATCCCGCACTTGCTCAGCCATATTCTTACCTAACAGGCTGATGGTTTTTTCGAAATCGATATTTTCATCATGACCACCAACATCGGCCTTTGTAGAAGGAGTAAATATTGCTTCTGGAAGTTGTTGTGCCTGCTGTAGCCCTTCTGGCAACTGAATCCCGCATATTGCACCTGTCTTCTGATAATCATTCCAGCCCGAACCAATCAAGTAGCCACGAACGATCGCTTCTACTGGTAATGGATTCAGCTTGCGGACGACAATAGCACGACCTTCAATTATGTTGCGCTCTGCTGCATCAGGCAGCACATCATCCAGAGATTTATCACTCAGGTGATTTTTAATAATATGCTTTGTTCTGTCGAACCAGAAATTTGATACCGTTGTCAGGATCACGCCCTTATCAGGTATCGGATCCGGTAAAATCACATCAAATGCAGATAGTCGATCGGTGGTCACTATCAACATATGATCTTCATCTATATCATAAATATCACGCACCTTTCCTCTATTTAGCAACGTTAAACTATTAAGATCAGATTGATGCAGGGCAGTTGTCATAGTAGATCTGGAATCATTCATTATGTATGGCTCATGTATATATCTCAGGTCAAGATTGTTTTATTATGCTGGATGCTGGGCATTTTCCCACACCTGATTCATCTGAGCTACATGCTATCGATAATAATTATTTCAAGAACAGCTACTATAGTGCGAACATGACGATATGAGAAAAAACACCAACCAAAAAATAAAATTGCACGGGTTCAACAACCTGACAAAAACGCTCAGCTTCAATATTTATGATGTCTGTTATGCCAATTCGCCGTCACAGATTGAACAATATATGCAGTACATTGACGAGGAATATAATTCAGAACGCTTGACCGAGATTTTACAAAATGTTGCACACATCATCGGTGCGAATATTCTCAACATTGCCAATGCAGACTATGACCCTTTAGGCGCAAGTGTCACCATGCTTATATCTGAAGAAATACCGGCCATGGAAGGCGTAACAGACGCACAGTCCCCCGGCCCGACGCCGGAAGCAGTGGTAGCTCATCTGGACAAAAGCCACCTCACCGTACACACCTATCCGGAAGGTCATCCCGATCACGGGATATGCAGTTTCCGAGCAGATATCGACGTCAGTACCTGCGGCATGATTTCTCCGCTAAAAGCATTAAATTTCCTCATCCACAGTTTTGACTCAGATATCGTTATCATGGATTATCGAGTCCGTGGTTTCACTCGTGAACTCTCAAGTAATAAAATCTTCATCGACCACCCCATCTCCTCAATTCAAAACTATATTGATAAAGAAACTAAAGAAAACTATCAAATGATTGATGTAAACATCTATGGAGAAAATATATTCCACACGAAAATGATGTTAAAAGAATTCAAACTAGGAAATTACCTGTTTGACAAAAACACTGATGCACTAACGCCGGAACAAAGCAATTCAATTGAAATTCGATTACGCCATGAAATAAATGAAATATATGCAGGAAAGAATATTTAGCCGTAACTACAGCGATTGATAACAATTACCCCTTTTTGGACCAAGAGTCCCTTAAGGTAATCGTTCTGTTAAAGACCGGCTTGTCAGGTTTAGACGCTTTAGCATCTACATTGAAATATCCCAAACGCTCGAATTGAAACTGTTCTCCTGCTGACGCTGTAGCAAGGCTAGGTTCTAATTTTGCGTTATTCAGAATTTCCATAGAATCTGGATTTAAAAATTCCTTCCAGTCCTTATCATGCTTATTACTGTCTGGTTCTGCATCATTAAATAATCGATCATAGAGTCGTACTTCTGCTTCAAGTGCATGTTCTTCTGATACCCAATGAATCGTACCTTTAACCTTTCTGCCATCCGGCGCATTCCCACCCTTCGTCAATGGATCATAAGTACAACGTAATTCAATTACTTCGCCATTTTCGTCCTTTATAAATTCATTACAGGTAATGAAATAGGCATAACGCAAACGGACTTCTCGTCCCGGGCCAAGACGGAAAAACTTCTTTGGCGGTTCTTCCATAAAATCATCATGCTCTATGTAGATGACTTTTGAGAATGGAACCTTTCGGCTACCCATGCCCGGATCATTTGGATGATATGGGGCATCCAGTTCCTCGCTTTGTCCTCCAAGCTGATCTTCTGGATAATTTTCAATGACAACACGTAGAGGCTTAAGCACTCCCATGACTCTTCGTGTTGTTTTATCAAGATCTTCACGTACGCAATTTTCCAATACAGACATATCCAGAACGGTATCGTGCTTAGTGACGCCGATGCGTTCACAAAAGTCTCTGATGGATGCTGCCGTATACCCACGCCTGCGCATACCGGCGATGGTCAACATGCGCGGATCATCCCAGCCAGTCACATAATCACCTGTCACCAACTCATTTAATTTTCGTTTGCTGGTCACGGTGTAGTTCAGGTTAAGACGAGAAAATTCTATTTGTTGTGGGTGGCAAGGCATAGGCAACTGATCAAGGAACCAATCATACAGAGGACGATGATCTTCAAACTCCAGAGTACAGAGTGAATGTGTAACCCCTTCCAGCGCATCAGAAATACCATGCGTAAAATCGTACATAGGATAAATACACCAGGTATCTCCGGTACGATAATGATGTGCTCTCTTGATACGATAGATGGCAGGGTCACGTAGATTCATATTCGGAGCAGCCATATCTATCTTTGCACGCAAGATATATTGTCCATCTGCAAATTCGCCTGCGCGCATTTTTTCAAACAGTTCAAGATTTTCTTCAATTGAGCGATTACGATCCGGACTTTCTTTCCCCGGACTTGTCAGTGTTCCTCGATATTCACGAATCTCATCCGCGCTTAAACTTTCCACATAAGCCTTGCCTGCCTTGATCAATAAGACGGCATAGTCATAGAGTTTCTGATAATAGTCGGATGCAAAAAATAATCTGTCTTGCCAATCAAAGCCCAACCAACGAACATCTTCCTTGATAGCTTCTACATATTCAGTTGATTCTTTTTCCGGATTTGAATCATCAAAACGTAAATTACAGTGGCCACCTTGATGCTCATTAGCAACACCAAAGTTCAGACAAATAGATTTCGCATGGCCGATATGCAGGTAACCATTCGGCTCAGGAGGGAAACGCGTATGCACACGGCCTTCATTTTTATTCTGTTGCAAATCATTCGCGATAATATTGCGAATAAAATTGGCGGGCGGTGTTTTCTCGACGTCACTCATACATCATCTCTGATCAATCATTCTGGTTAAGGCTAAAAACAAGGCGGGCATTGTACCCGAATAAGAATAAACGTGATCCGGGAATTTTGGATAATACCAAGTTAATAATTTTTACGGGCGATGGCAGGTAAGTCTCCTGCCAAGCCCATTGCTCGCTTCATCACACACTGTTTGATTGGCGGCATCGAATCAAACGCATCCATGCCAACGTTACGTAGCCAGGAGACTGCCGTCGTCTTATTCTCGAACAGATACTTAAATCCTTCCATAGTCATCATCATGGTGCTGTTGTCGGCCTTGCGCCAGCGCTCGTATTTACGCAAGACAGAGAGTGCACCAACGTCTCTGCCTTTCTCTCTGGCCTGCAAAACAACTTCAGCCAGACAAGCAACATCCAACAAACCTAGATTCGCCCCTTGACCTGCCAATGGATGGATTCGATGTGCTGCATCCCCCACAAGGGCAAGCCGTGGACGACAATATTCTTCGGCTTGAGCCCGTGCCAATGGAAATGTGGCTCGTGGACCAGCCGCAACGATTTCACCTGCCTTATAAGCGAATGCTTCTGCTAATGTTTTGTTAAATGCTTTCTCATCAAGTGCTTTTAATTCTGCTGCTTGTTCTGCTGTTGTCGACCAGACAATACCGCATTGATTTGGGTGTGCCATAGGTAAGAAAGCCAATGGTCCACGGCTTAAAAATCTTTGACGTGCAACTTGCTGGTGAGGGCGCTCTGTTTCTACAACACATGCCAAAGCATCTTGATGATAGTCATGTATTTTAAAATTAATACAAGCAAGACGACGAACTGTGGATGACTGGCCATCGGCGGCGACTAATAATTTAGCCGATAATTGACGACCATCATCCAGTTCGATACAAATTTTATCTTTGTCAGTGTCTAGTAATTTCGCCGAAGCAGGCCGAAACAAACTTACATGATCAGATCTATTTAGAACCGACTCAAGTGCCGCCTCAACAATCTTTTGCTCAACGATGTAGCCCATGATGGGCTCACACAAATCATCACTGTTAAAATTTACTTCACCCAGGCCATTCTCATCCCAAACATGCATTTTGCGAAAACAACCAAGACGATCTTCTGAAATTTCATTCCAGGCACCGACTGATTGCAGGATATTTTTTGATGCTTGCGTCAACGCTAAAGTTCTTGGATCAAACGATGCCAAACCGCCCATATCTGGTTTTTTTCTGGCAGACTCCGCTTCAATTACAGCACAAGTCATCCCGCTATTTTTTAGAATGGCAGCAAAGCTTGCGCCAACAACACCCGCGCCAACAATAATAACGTCTACATGTATATGACCCGAAATATTCAATTCTATCGGCGCCTACAATGATTGCAGAAACGATTTGGAAGACTTGGATAATTTAGAACGTAGACCCATTTTAGAAAACAGAGACGGTTGACGACCCCAGAAGCCCATCGCATTTCGTGTGAACTGATGCTTTAGTGGCGGCGTTAAGTCAGTCGCTAACATCACAAGATTTCGCGCAATAATT
>JBLHKO010000020.1:0-32878 GCA_047620145.1 Gammaproteobacteria bacterium
GGAACAACCATCGTCTTGACCACACATTATCTGGAAGAAGCAGAAAATCTTTGCAAAAACGTCGCCATTATTGATAAAGGAAATATAATTGAAAACACATCGATAAAAATACTCCTGTCAAAACTGGATATAGAGACATTTATTTTTGATTTAAAAGAACCCCTCTCAAAAACTCCAGAAATTGAAGGTTATGACTGCCGTATGCTCGATTCTTCAACTTTACAAGCAGATATATCTAAGCAACAAGGACTAAATCATTTATTCAATCAGCTTTCTAGTCAAAACATTGATATATCAAGCATGCGTAATAAATCTAATCGACTTGAGGAATTGTTTATTAGTCTTTTGGATGGCAATAATTCCAAAGTACAAACATGAATACTAATCTCTATTTAACGGCATTTATTACCATTGTTATCAAAGAGGTGAAACGATTTTCTCGTATTTGGGTTCAGACGATCTTGCCATCTGCGGTCAGCATGACGCTCTATTTCGTAATATTTGGTAACCTGATTGGATCACGCATCGGCCAAATGGATGGTTTCAATTATATTCAGTACATCGCCCCTGGTATTATTATGATGTCAATCATCAATAATGCTTATGGCAATGTTGTGTCGTCTTTCTTTGGCGCAAAATTTCAGCGACATATCGAGGAAATGCTGGTCGCACCGATCCCCAATATCATCATACTCAGTGGCTATATTACAGGAGGTGTTGCTCGAGGAATGATGGTGGGGTTTGTTGTCACCCTGGTTGCTCTATTTTTTACCGAGCTACACATTGAACATCCAGTCATAGTCATTACCGTCGTCTTGCTTACATCGATACTTTTTTCTCTGGCTGGTTTAATCAACGGGATATTTGCCCAAAAATTTGACGATATTACTATCGTGCCTACTTTTGTACTCACTCCACTTATATACCTAGGCGGTGTTTTTTATTCAATCAATCTATTACCTGAATTCTGGCAACTGGTTTCCAGGCTCAATCCAATACTCTATATGGTCAATGCCTTTCGCTACGGCATGCTTGGTGTGTCAGATATTAATATCCAAACTGCATTTTCAATCATAGTAATATTTACAATCGCGCTTTTCTGCTTATGCCTTTATCTATTAAACAAAGGGGTAGGGATTAAGAGTTAAGAGCCAATATTTCTATAGTGCATGCTCACCTTGATAGACGCATCCTGAAGTACAAGTTTCTTTAACCACAATTTTCTTAAGTTGAGCTAAGTTAGGCAACAGCTTTAGCCACAACCAACGCGCTAGATTCTCGCTGGTCGGATTTTCCAATCCTTCAACATCATTTAGATAGTGATGATCCAGCTGTTCGAATATAGGCTTAAAACTATCTTTTATATCATTGAAATCCATCACCCAACCTAGCTCCGGATTGATATCTCCCCCTACATGAATCTCTATCTTGAAAGAATGACCATGTAATCTTTTACATTTATGGCCTTCTGGAACATTTGGTAAAAGATGTGCTGCCTCAATTGTAAATTCTTTATATATATCCATTAGCAATCTGTCTCATTAATTTTCTCTGATTTTGCTATCCCGTTGAGGAAGACATTCCAGTTTTAAACATCTGATAAATCTCATATGCTTGTTGCCAAACCACACCTGTTCTCCCCGTGCCAACAGGTTTTCCGTCTAGCTCTACTACAGGCACAATTTCCCAGGTGGAACTGGTAATCCATATTTCATCTGCGTTCCTTAACTCCGATTCTTTGATGACCACCTCTTCACAGGCAATACCTGATTTAGGCAGTAACTCAACAACCAAATCTCTGGTGATCCCTGGAAGTAAGCTACCATCTTTAGGAGGTGTTTTAACAACACCATCTTTAACAATAAAGACATTACTTGCAGCGCCTTCTTTTACATAGCCATCCCGGACCAATAGTGCTTCAGTAGCGCCTGATTGTTTTGCTTTGTGTCTCAAAATAACACTGGGAAGTAATGTAATGGCTTTGATGTGACAATATTTCCATCTTATATCTTCCTCAACTATGGCTGATATCCCTGCAGAACGGTCCTTCTTAACTAATGTCCTGCTCATTACGAATACTGTTTGTTCAGTTGCTATGTCGATTGCATGATCTCTTTCTGAAACACCTCTGGTCACTTGTATATACAGTGATAGATCTTCGGCAACATCCTTCTCTGAATTCTTGTCAATCAGTTCGCGCAGTATTTTCCCCCACTGATCCATCTCATGGGGTTTGTCTATAAATACCTCATCAAGATTATTATTCAGTCTTTCAATATGTTCCTTTAATCTGAAGATATGACCGTAATAAACAGGAATCACCTCATAAACACCATCACCAAAGGTAAACCCTCTATCCAATACAGAAATTTTGGCTTCTTCGATCGGTAAATAGTGACCATTAAGATAAACAATAGAAGACATAAGGAATTTTATTCCAAGAGTAGTTTTAAACTATCTTTCAAGCGAACAATTACACCGCCTACATTCACTGTTTGCAATGCAATTAATTTTGCCTCTGTAATATCACTATCAGCCAGTGTAATTTTCAACTTGCCTTGCTTCTCTCCCTGATTTACAGGTGCTATATATTGATCAGAAAGATCAAATGATGTTATCAACTGATCTTTCTGTCCTCTAGGAAAGGTGACGTATAAATCTGAGGCAATGCCAAGGCTCAATTCCTCAACATCACCTTTCCATACCTTCACAGAAGTAATGCTCTCATTAGCAGCAAAAATCTTTTGTGTCTCATAGAACCGGAATCCATAACCGAGTAATGATTGACTCGCTTTCGCCCTGGCGTCATCACTATCAGTACCCATAATCACAGAGATTAGTCTCATGTTATCTTTTTTTGCCGAAGCCACCAGACAGAAACCCGCAGACTCCGTGTGCCCTGTTTTAATACCATCGACACTTGGATCGCGCCAAAGTAAATTATTTCTATTCTGTTGAGTAATACTATTAAATGTAAATTCTTTAACGGAATGTAGGGCGTATATTTCAGGCGAATCCCTGATTAGGGCGGCAGCAAGAATTGCCAAATCATTAGCTGTCGTATAATGCTGCTCATCCGGCAAGCCAGTACTATTCATAAAATGACTGTTCATCATTCCCAAATCACTCGCATATTGATTCATGAGTCCTGCAAATACTTCCTCACTCCCGGACACATGTTCTGCCAATGCAACGCTGGCATCATTACCAGACTGAATAATGACACCTTGCAATAAATCACCAACGGATACTTTTTTATTTACCTCTATAAACATCCGAGAGCCAGGCATCTTCCAGGCTTTTTCACTAACCAGAACTTCATCTTCCAGTGTAATTCTTCCTGAGGCCAATTCAGCTGAAACAACATGTACTGTCATCATCTTGGTTAGACTAGCCGGTGGAATTCTCTTATCAACGTTGCTTGAAGCAAGAATCTTTCCACTATCAAAATCCTGAAGCAAATAGGCACTCGCATTAATCCCGGGAGGTGCAGGAATTGCTGTTACCCCAGCATATACAAAGCAGCTAAAGTATAATTGAGCAATCAACAATATAGATAATTTTTCCAACATAGAAATCAATCCTATTTCCTTACAAATATTTTATGCAAACAGTTTAGTTAACGACGATATGATGATCATACTGATCGAGCTGGATTAACTGTTCCACTATCTTATCTGCAACGTCTACATCTGATAGTGGTCCAATTCTAACTCTATAAAGTGATCTGTTATCAACGACGGCCTGGCTTATTTTTACCAGTACGTTGTCTATTGCATCCAACTTTGACCGTAATTTTTCCGCATTTTCTAATTCAGAAAAAGCACCAACCTGTATAAAGAAATCTCCTGAAGAATGATCAGGAGAAATTGTTTCAACAGTTGCTCCGCGCTTTTTGGAAACTTGCTCTGATGCATACCCTGATTCCACGACACGTATTTTTACAACGGCAGTGCCCTTGGCAATCACATCAAGTTTTGTTGCTGCAGAATATGACAAATCGATAATCCTGTTTTCATGGAAGGGGCCTCTATCATTAACTTTAACAATTGCTTTTTTCCCATTTTCCAGATTAGTCACCTCAACATAAGCAGGTAATATCAACGTTTTATGTGCTGCCGTCATTGCATACATATCGTAGGTTTCACCGCTGGATGTTCGCCTGCCATGAAATTTCTTGCCATACCATGATGCGATACCCTGCTGCGTAAACCCACTGTTGTTATTCATCACATAATAGCGCTTGCCGAAGACAACATAGGACTTTGGGTTACCGTATTTACTTCTTGTTTCTGATTTTGGTACTGCATCTGCTATGCCTGTTACATCTGCAGGTTTTCTGGGGGCACTATCACGCTCAGTAGTGATGTAAGAACATCCGTTTAGTGTCAAAACGATTAATGCTAGACAGAGGTGGCGATATAATGCCAATGACTTATTGTTTGTTCTATTTTTCAACAGCGGATTTATTCTCGTATTCTTTTCTGATTTCTTCTGATAGCTGATATACAGCCATGGCATACAATGCGCTGTGATTATAGCGCGTAATCACATAAAAGTTATGTAGTCCAAGCCAGTAATCATCACGATCCTTTTGCTCAAATTTCATCACTTTTGTCATGGCGGATTCCGAAATAACCTGTTCATGTGTAATACCATATTTACTCAAGCCATCGGCTCTAATGTTTGGTTTCAAATCACCATCTATGATTTCACTTACCTTCCCCCCGGTAACTTTCACAGGAAAAGTAACAGACTGTCCTGCTTGCCAACCATGTCGATTAAAATAACTCGCAACACTGCCTATTGCATCAACTGGATTCTGCCATAAGTCTTTTTTTCCATCACTATCAAAATCTATAGCATAGTTCCGGTAACTGCTGGATATAAATTGTGGGATCCCCATCGCGCCTGCATAGGATCCTTTTAATGATAGCGGATTAACATTCTGTTCTCTGGTTAATAATAAAAACTGTTCAAGTTCGCTGCGAAAGAATTTTGCGCGCTTGGGATAATGAAATGCGAGCGTCGCCAGAGAATCCATGACTTTATCGTTACCTTTATATTTACCGTATTGTGTCTCAACTCCAATAATGGCAATAATTATCTGTGGCGGAACACCATAGACATCTTCAGCCCTGTTCAAGGTTGCAGCGTACTTTTTCCAGAAATCCACACCTTGTTTAATACGCGCATCTATTAAGAAAATATTACGATATTTATACCATGCCAACCCTTCAGCAGGTCGTGACATTGCTTGCAATACTTTGTCTGAATACTTTGTCCCAGCAAATAATATTCTTAGCCCATTTGTATCAAAGTTATGTGCTTTCACCATTTCTTCAATAAACTGATTGACCTGGTCCGAATCCAGTGACTCTGAAAAACTGATATTCGGCAAAAATAAAATTAAAAATAAACTACTTCTTAAAAAGTTATACATAGACGAATCCTGATTAGATTAAAATTTTGATTAATGGCCTATTTTTAATTAATTAATTGGAGAGTATTTTTCGGTGCGTCTGAATAGACATAAGAATACCGAATGCTAACATTAATGTAATCATAGATGTGCCTCCATGACTAATCAATGGCAAAGGCACACCCACCACAGGTAATTGGCCAATTACCATACTCATATTTACAAAGACATAGACAAAGAAAGTCAGAGTAAGTGCTGCTGCAAGTAATTTTCCATAGGCCTGTTGAGCATTTACGGCAATATATAAACCTCGCCCAATGATAAATAGGTAAATGCAAAGCAAAAGCAATACTCCCATCAGACCAAATTCTTCACAGTAGACTGCAAAAATAAAATCGGTTGAGCGTTCTGGTAAAAACTCAAGATGAGATTGCGTTCCATTTAACCAGCCTTTCCCGTAAAGGCCTCCTGATCCAATCGCTATCATGGATTGAATAATATGGTAACCCGCACCTAAAGGGTCTTGTTCCGGATTAAACAATGTGAAGACACGACGTTTTTGATAATCGTGCATAAAATACCAAAGTATCGGCGCACATAAACTAACCAGCACACCAAGTATTAGAGTAAGACGCCAACGCATACCAGATATAAACAATACAGAGAAGCCCGCCACTGCAACCAGTAACGAAGTCCCCAGATCAGGTTGTTTTGCAATTAACCCAACGGGAAGAATCACTATCAAGGCAACAATAAAAATATTACCAATATTTGGAGGTAATGTTTTATTGGTGAGGTACCATGCAACGATCATCGGCACAGATAATTTCATTATCTCAGAAGGTTGAAATCTGAAAATACCCAGATCTAGCCAACGTTGTGCCCCTTTACCAACATGACCCACAAACAGCACAGTTAACAGCATGCCTATCCCTATGATAAAAATCCAGGGAGACCATCTTTCAATGACAGCGGGGGATGCTTGTGCAAGTAAAATCATAAGTACAAATGCGCCAGCCATGCGTGTCGCTTGTCTGATGATGATACTGGTGTCCTCACCACTTGCGCTGTATAGAGTAATCAAACCCAAACCACATAAGACAAGTAAGCCAAAACATAAGGGCACATCGATATGCAGTCGTTGGGAAAGTGATTGTTCTTCAAACCGAATCACTTGAGCTTACCTGATTCATCAAGTAAATACTTATCAAGTAACTGTCTGGCGACAGGTGCGGCAGTTGATGATCCGCCACCGCCATTTTCTATAATAATGGCGAGTGCTATCTTGGGTGCCTCGACCGGGGCAAATGCGATAAATAATGCATGATCTCGCAAATGCTCTGGCACATTATCTTTATCGTATTTTTCATCCTGTCCGATACCAGCGACTTGAGCAGTACCTGTCTTTCCAGCAAATATATAAGCAGAATTTGCACCACTACTTCTAGCTGTGCCTCTTTCACCATGAACAACATCTTGCATCGCTTGTATTACCACATCCCAATACTCCTTTTTGTAGCCTTCAACCAGTTCAGGTGCCTGCACAGGCAACAGTGTCGATTCGCCTGAAATCGGATCACTGGTCTTATACACTAATCTCGGCAACACACGTTTGCCATGGTTGGCCAAAGCAGCAGTTGCTATCGCGAGTTGCAGAGGGGTTGCCAATACATAACCCTGTCCTATACCTGCAATTAATGTCTCGCCAGGGTACCAGGGCTGATTCAAAACTCTACGTTTCCAATCGGCAGAAGGAGCCAGCCCACTTGATTCTCCACCGATATCAATACCCGTTTTCAGGCCATAGCCAAAATTTGTTAATGCCTTGTTCAGTTTGGTGATGCCGAGATCGTGTGCCAGAGAATAAAAATAGACATCACAGGATTGCATAATTGCATAATTCAAATCCACTTGCCCATGCCCTTCTTTTTTCCAATCACGATATTTATGTTCATGGCCCTTCAGAGAATACCAACCCTTACACCAGGTGGTTTGATCTGTCTCCCTAAGGCCAAAGGCAAGTGCGGCAATGGCTAAGAAAGGTTTAACGGTTGAGCCTGGAGGGTATTTTCCATTGAGTGCGCGGTTAATCAATGGTGTGTCTTTAGCGTTGAGTAATGCATTATATGATTTAGAATCAATTCCATTCACAAAAGGATTAGGATCGTAGGCAGGTGAACTAACGAGTGCCAGGATATCACCATTATTTGGATCAATCGCAACGATAGAACCGCGTTTTCCCAACATAATATTCGATACAGCTGTTTGCAGAGAATAATCAAGTGTTAAATGAATATTTTGTCCTGGTTCTGGCAGTGTCCTCTCAAGCACCCTAATGATACGACCCTGAGCATTCACCTCGACTTGTTGATAACCAACACTGCCATGCAATCTATTTTCATAGGCTTTCTCAACCCCTGATTTACCGATATGGCTGGTACCAAGATAATCAGACTCATCAATCTCTTGTAAATCATTCTCATCAATACGGCCAACATAGCCCAGAACATGTACCAGTCCTGCTTTCTCAGGATAGTGACGATAAGGACGTGCAATTACCTCAACCCCAGGAAATTTATGTCGCTCGACAGAGAATCGAGCAACTTCATCTTCGCTCAGCTTAAATTTGAGAGGGATGCTTTCGAAACGTCTCTTCCCTCTTCGTAACTTCTCAAAGCGACTGACACTTTCTTCATCGATATCAATCAATGCAGAAAGCCGTGCAATGGTGTCATCCAGACCGTCTATTTGTTCTGGAATTAATTCAAGACTAAAAGATGGTTGATTATCCGCGACCAGAACATCGTCACGACTGTATATCAAACCCCGGATTGGTGGGATCGGCAAAACCTTGACTCTGTTACTCTGAGATAAAGTAATAAAATGTTCATGGCGAACGACTTGCAGATAAAACAAACGTACCACCAGCACCATAACTAACAATATGATAATTGCTACTGAGGTATAGATACGAAGATGGACAAGACGTGATTCTTTCTCGTTGTCTTTGAGTGTGAATTTTAGCCCCATACCTGTGCTGGTTTTCAGGTCACGTTATATTTACGACGAGTATCTCTGAGAATAACAAATAGCCAAGGCCACAGAATCATACTCGTTACAGCAGGCATCCAATAAGTCCATGACTGAGGAGGAACGCCCATGACCCCGCTTATCCATGATTCAATAAGTAAGTAAAATACGATCATGAATCCAATCAGGCAAGATTGTTGCACCAGTGGAAATAGACGAAAGCGTTTGTGAGTCTGTATCGCAAAAAAAGCAATTAATGCCAAGCCTAAGGCATTCTGTCCCAGTAAGGCACCTTGATGCACGTCTAGTAATAGACCCAGACACCACGCAATTCCAATACCGACTCTACTCGGCAACGCCATAGACCAGTAAATAAGTACTATAGCAATCCAGGCAGGTCGCCAATCATTGGCCCAAGCCGGCAAAGGCAATGCCGTTAATAGAAATGCAATTAACAAGCTTGCGAATATAATCCAGCCACCGTTATTTTTATTTAACATCATAAACTCGCTGAGTTATCCGTATCATCTTCTGGAGATTCAAGACTGGGTAACGACTCGGTACTCGCTTCTGGCCAAACCAGCAAAAATTCTCGACTTCTCTCGAGTTGTGCACTGGGAATTATCGCCACCTTTGCAAAAGGTTCGCCTGGAATGCGACTGATATCATCGACAACACCCACAGGATATCCTGGAGGGAATCTACCACCCAAGCCCGAAGAGACCACTAAATCGCCTTCTTTAATATCAACGTTATTAGGCAAATGTTCCAGTTGCAAAATATGACTTTGGCCAGTGCCAACAGCAATGGATCTTAATCCGCTACGATTAATTTGCACCGGAATTGCATGTGTGGGGTCTGTTAACAAAAGCACCGTACTGGATAATGGGCCGACATGGACTACCTGCCCCATCACACCATTGGCATCAACAATAGGCTGTCCGTAAAATACACCATCGCGCTGTCCCTTATTAATCAATATCTGATGCCTGAGTGGTTGTAAATCAACGGCCACTAATTCTGTAATAAGTACTCGCTCATCAAGTTTCATTGAGGACTGCAACATTTCCCTAAGCCGCTCATTTTCTGCCGCTAGAAATGCATATTTCTGTACTTTTCTACTGAGTCCCAATCGCTCTTCACGCAGCAGATCATTTTCTTCCACTAGTCTGGTACGCGTCACCAATGACTCCGATGCCCAGTATGTAATCGTCACTGGGAGATTAGCTACGTATTGCAGGGGATAAACAAATACAGAAAGTGCCGAGCGTACCTTCTGTAGATGACCGTGACGATGATCGACAGTCATAATTATTAATGAGGCCAGTATGAACGCAACAATGCGCACATTGGCTGATGCACCCTTTAGAAACAGCGTACTAATCGTCTGCCTCCTTCATAGAGAATTAAAATCGGCCTATTCAACAGCCAGGATATCGTTACCGTACTCCTCTATCATCTCAAGGTAACGACCACCACCTCTGGCGACACAGGTCAATGGATCTTCTGCAATAATCACCGGTAAACCAGTTTCTTCCATCAACAGTCGGTCTAGATCACGCAGCAGCGCTCCTCCTCCAGTTAGCACAAGACCCACTTCAGCTACATCAGATCCAAGTTCTGGAGGTGTTTTTTCCAGCGCGTTTTTAACCGCACCAACGATGCCTGATAATGGCTCTTGTAGAGCTTCAAGAATTTCGTTGCTATTCAACGTAAAACTTCGGGGAATACCTTCCGCAAGATTACGACCGCGCACTTCAATTTCTTTCACTTCATTACCTGGATAGGCACATCCAATTTCGTGCTTGATGCGTTCTGCTGTTGCTTCGCCAATCAAACTACCATAATTTCTACGAATATAATTAATGATCGCTTCGTCAAACCTGTCACCACCAATACGTACGGAATCGGCATAAACAATTCCATTCAAAGAAATCACTGCAACTTCAGTCGTACCACCACCAATATCGAGCACCATAGAACCTCTTGCATCACTCACCGGCATGCCAGCTCCAATCGCCGCCGCCATAGGTTCCTCAATTAAATGCACTTTCCTTGCGCCCGCACCAAGCGCAGATTCACGAATTGCACGTCGCTCTACTTGCGTCGAACCGCAGGGGACGCAAACAAGTACTCTGGGACTGGGCTTGAACATGGTTGCACCGTGCGCACGGTGAATAAAATACTGCAGCATTTTTTCTGTCACCGTAAAATCTGCAATCACACCATCTTTCAATGGTCGAATCGCCGTAATATGGCTAGGCGTTCTGCCGAGCATCTTTTTTGCTTCAGCACCTACTGCCACTATCGACTTAGCGTTAATCTTATTTCCATCATTGCGAACCGCAACGACAGAAGGTTCATTCAAGACTATGCCCTTACCACGGACATAAATAAGTGTGTTTGCTGTCCCCAAATCGATCGATAAATCATTTGAAAACATACCTCTGATTTTATTAAACATGGATTACTTTGATCTGCTATACGGTTATATTAAAAATGATAAGATTTTGGTCTGGAAAACCTGTTACTCTCCGTCCGGAAACAAGCTATCAGAACATCAAGTGTAGCGTCACCCAAGCCACTAATTTTACTGATTTTCTGACTTTTCACGGGTGATTGAGGTCTCCTGCAGAAACTTCCTGCTTAATCGGGTAACTGTATCAACGAGTATGACTTTGGGCAAGTGATAGAATGTGATAAATTTTTGATTTTCAACAAATTAATGGCAGGAACTTGAATGTCTCTAGATAAATCTGATATCGACAAAATCGCCAGACTGGCGCGTCTCTCTATTTCTGAGGCAGATACTCCGAATTACATACATGATGTCTCCAATATCCTGGATTTGATCGAGAAAATGAATAGCATAAATACAGACAATATCGAGCCACTTGCGCATCCGCTGGAGATAACCGCAAGACTCAGGGAAGATAAAGTCACAGAAACCGATCAGCGGGCACATTTTCAGAAAATTGCCCCGGCTGTAGATAATGGCCATTACCTCGTTCCGAAGGTGATTGATTAAGTAATAAAAACAAACAAGGCTATTAAATCCACAGAAGGATCGTTTATTTCCTAAGTAATTTTCAAAGTCAGCCAATAATCAATATTTATATTTAATTACGAAAACGTGTATCCATGTACAAAAAAACAATAAAAGAACTCTCAACCGCATTACAAAATAAAGAATTCAGCAGTGAAGAACTCGTGTCGTCCTATCTAGAACGATGTAACAGATATAACACAGATTTAAACTGCTTCATTAGTTTGATGCCAGAAAAAGCCATGGCACAAGCCAAGTCGGCAGATAAGAAAATACAAGCGGGTGATGCAAGTCCACTCACAGGGATCCCGTTAGCGCATAAAGATATATTTTGCACCAATGGCACAAAGACCAGTTGTGGTTCAAAGATGTTAGATAATTTTATTGCCCCCTATGATGCAACCGTTGTTACAAAATTAAACGAGGCAGGAATGGTGACATTGGGTAAAACCAATATGGATGAATTTGCCATGGGCTCCTCAAATGAAACGAGCTTTTATGGCGCTGTCAAAAATCCCTGGGACATCGAACGTGTGCCTGGTGGTTCTTCTGGAGGCTCCGCCGCCGTAGTGGCAGCCAAACTCGCGCCCGTTGCAACAGGCACAGATACCGGCGGTTCTATCAGACAACCGGCCTCTCTATGTGGCATCACCGGGCTGAAACCCACCTATGGCAGAGTTTCACGCTATGGCATGATTGCTTATGCTTCGAGTCTGGATCAAGGTGGTCCCATGACGCGTACAGCAGAAGATGCTGCCATGATGTTAAATGCCATGGCTGGCTTTGACGAACGCGACTCAACATCGGCTCAGGAAGACGTTGAAGATTACACTGCGAACCTCAATGAAAGTCTTGAAGGATTAACCATTGGCTTACCTAAAGAATATTTTGATGATCAACTTGATGCCAGCATCGAAAATATTATTCAAGCAGGTGTTAAAGAACTGGAAAATATGGGCGCAACGATTAAAGAAATTGAATTACCAAATTCTAATTTATCGATCCCCGCTTATTACGTGATTGCATCTGCAGAATGTTCATCGAATCTGGCACGTTTTGATGGCGTTCGTTTTGGACACCGTTGCGAAGATCCAAAAGATTTAACTGATCTTTATATGCGTTCACGCGCAGAAGGTTTTGATAAAGAAGTAAAACGGCGCATCATCACTGGCACCTATGTTTTATCTGCAGGTTATTACGATGCCTACTATTTAAAAGCACAGAAGATTCGCCGATTGATTCGCGATGATTTTCGTAACGCATTGGAAACAGTCGATGTCATTATTGGGCCGACTGCGCCGCAACCGGCTTTTAAGATTAATGAACTCATTGATGATCCAATCAGTATGTATTTATCAGATATTTATACCGTATCAGTGAACCTCGCTGGACTACCAGCCATCTCCGTCCCTGCCGGATTTACCAACGAACTCCCGGTAGGGTTGCAAATTATTGGTAACTATTTCGCAGAATCTAAACTGCTAAATATTGCACATCAATTCCAACAAGCCACCGATTGGCATCAACAATCACCAGCGGGGTTTGAATAATGGCCATAGACATGACCACAGACACGGAATGGGAAACCGTTATCGGGCTTGAAATACATGCCCAACTCGCAACAAAAAGTAAAATATTCTCAGGGGCATCAACAACTTATGGCGCAGATGCGAATACCCAAGCGTGTGCCGTAGACTTAGGCCTCCCGGGCGTCTTACCCGTTCTCAACCAACAGGCCGTTGAGATGGCCATCAAGTTCGGCTTGGCGGTAAATGCTCATATCGCTGATAAATCGGTGTTTGCGCGCAAGAATTATTTCTACCCCGATCTGCCTAAAGGCTATCAAATCAGTCAATTTGAATTGCCCATTGTTGGCAATGGTGAGATTGAGATTCAATTAGCTGATGGCAGTAAAAAAACTATTGGCATCACCCGTGCGCATCTTGAAGAAGATGCTGGAAAATCTGTCCATGAAGGCTTCTTTGAGTGCACCGGTGTCGATCTCAATCGTGCGGGAACACCCTTGATAGAAATTGTTTCTGAGCCAGACATGCGCACAGCCGAAGAGGCGATTGCCTATTTGAAAAAGATTCATTCCATTGTTCGTTACTTAAAAATCTGTGATGGCAATATGCAGGAAGGATCATTCCGTTGTGACGCCAATGTCTCTGTCCGACCCAAAGGTCAAGATGAACTAGGCACGCGCACAGAAACTAAAAACCTGAACTCATTTAAATTTATAGAGCTAGCGATTGAATTTGAGGTTGAACGTCAGATCGAAGTTATCGAATCCGGTGGACAAGTCGTTCAGGAAACGCGTCTATACGACCCAGATAAACATGAAACACGAACCATGCGTAGCAAAGAAGAAGCCAATGATTATCGCTACTTCCCTGATCCAGATTTACTTCCAGTTTGCATCGACCAGAAAACCATTGAGGCGATAAGAAAAGAACTTCCTGAATTACCAGCCGCCAAACGTGAAAGGTTCATCAACGAATTTGGTCTATCGGAATATGACAGTGATGTATTAACCGCCAATCGGGATATGGCCGAATATTTTGAGACCGTCGTCAAGGCTGCCGGTGGTGAAGCAAAGTTGAGTGCCAACTGGGTCATGGGTGAGTTATCCGCACTCTTGAATAAAAGTAATCAAGACATAACACAAAGCCCAGTAAGTGCTGAATTATTGGGAGGTATGGTCAAGCGAATCAAAGACAATACCATCTCCAGTAACATAGCCAAACAAGTCTTCGAAGCCCTATGCAACGGTGAAGGCACCGCCGATGAGATCATTGAATACAGAGGCCTGAAACAGGTGACAGACACAGGTGCCATAGAGAAACTCGTCGAAGATGTCATCGCTGCCAATCCCGATCAAGTCAAACAATATCAAGAAAGCCATGTTGATAAACAAGGGAAATTAATCGGCTTCTTCGTCGGCCAAATCATGAAACAATCCAAAGGCAAAGCCAACCCAAAGCAAGTGAATGAGCTACTACAAGAAAAATTAAAATGAACGAGAAGATTCGCATCTCTTATTTTTCTGATGTGCTTTGTGTCTGGGCTTACATTGCACAGATCAGACTGGATGAGCTCAAGCTTAATTACGTCGATAAACTCGATATACATTATCACTTCATCCCCTTGTTTGGTTGTACCGAAAAACGTATTGGCGAAGGATGGAAAGATAAAGGCGGCTTCAAGGGGTTTGGTGATCACGTCAAAGATGTCTGTTCACAGTTTGATCATGTCGATGTACATGCAGATATCTGGACAACAGCCATTGCTAAAAGCTCAGCAACCAGTCATCTGTTTCTAAAATCTGTAAAACTACTTGAAGAAAAAGAACTTACCTCCAAAGATCCTGTTGATGGCAACAATACATTATTTGAACAGATTGCCTGGGAAATCAGATTGGCCTTTTTCAAGGATGGGCTCGACATCTCTCATATGGATACCCTTTTCTCAATTGCACAAAAACATAAGCTGCCGACAGATAAACTCAAAAAACTCATTGATAATGGCGAAGCGCTGGCATCCTTATGTCGCGATGTAGAGTTAAGAGACGAATACAGGGTGGAAGGTAGTCCCACATTCATCCTTAACGAAGGTCGCCAGAAACTCTATGGCAATCTTGGTTATAAAATAATCGAAGCAAACGTACAGGAAGTCCTTAATCGTCCAGAAAATCAGGCGACATGGTGTTGAGTACAGATCAAGAACAAGAAGTCAGTCGAGAAACGATTAATCTCGAAACCGCAAAGATTGCCTGGAAAGATCTAGAAGTTTATTTCGCCGCAGGCAATGTCATCGCTGTTTCACCCGAACTCGATCTCACCGAAGTCGCCTTACAGATCACAAAAGACAACGCAGCATCACTTAAAGACTGGATGGAAGAAGGCAAAATAGACGTCGTCACCGACGACCAAGCCAAAACCTACGCAGACACACAAGCAACAGTCTGGGCAGTTGTTATTAAACCGTGGATACTGGTACAGCCAGTTACTAAATAAATGAAAAAACGGAGATTTTCAACATACTAACTTTATCGAAAGAACTTTCACCTAATATTATATAGTTAGACCCTATTACACGCCGAGACAATCAATCAAAAATCTTGTGCTCTCTCGAACGAGACTTCTTATCAGTATTAAGCAATGCAACCATCTCAGCATCAAAAAATGCTCATAGTCATTTCTTTCTGGCTCGCGAGTTCAATCAGTTTCAGGAACTGGAAGGGCGAACAGACTCACAAACTGACACGCTTGTAGATCATGCACATGACATATTAAGACTGAGACAAGAACTCAAAGAACCAGATCACTGTTTGGCAGCTGAATTATTGTGAGCGATTCTGCGACTCGTCAGATCACAATCGGCTTGGAGTCAAAAAACATGCTCTTGAGCTTCTGAATGAGATTCACAAAGAGATGAGGAAACGAATTGAAAAATTCGAAACAAAAGCACAAGATGAAAGTTAGAGCACCCGTTAAATAAACAAAAGGATCAACCCCCCATCTCGTACCGAACAACTGAATGATTTTAAGGGCATTTGAACAGGAAGTTCAAATGAGCGTAACCAAGACAGGAGTCTTGTTTACGCGACCTTAAGAAATCATGTGGCTGTGAGGGTATCCGCAGGATACGATATCGGGGTGTCTTTTTTTCTTGGGTACTTATTTTTTGGACAAGCAAAAAAGAAGTACCTCGCCGGTTAAAGGCGAAACAAATAACCAAAAGAATAATGAAGATTAAATTGACTGGGTCGCTCTTTGACATCCATGTCACCGCGACATTAGTGCATCCATGCACGTCATACTGGTATTCACCAGTATGACGTGAATCTGGATTCTAGTCGCTCCGGGCTCCATGTCCTCTTGCGACATTTCCTACATCCTGTAGGTCGCATTCGCCAGAGTTGACGAAGAGTAATAAACCGCTTATAGGTGCGGGAACCTACTGCTTATAGAGCCACTTCAAAACCTCATCCTGCACCTGCGTTCCAATCCCATTCTGAACACCAGGATAATTTTGCAATGAGACAACAACGAAATGCTTATTACTTGCTGTTTTAACATACCCTGCCATTGCCCTTACATCATTCAACAAGCCTGTTTTAATTCTTATTTTTCCTGCTGGAATAACTTTGTCCAATCTCTTCCGCACCGTGCCATCAACCCCGACCATTGGCAGTGATGACAGAAACTCTGGTTGATAGGGACTGTTATATGCATGCTCCAGCATTTTGCCCATGGTTGCAGCTGATACTCTTGCATTACGTGACAAACCTGAACCATTATCCATGACCAGATCCGGGGCAAGGATTCCAATAGAATGCAGCCATTCACTCACTGCCAGCCTACCCATTGCCTTACTAGCTCTACCTTGTTTCTGTAATGATTTTTGTTTTTCTTTGGCCAGCGTTAATAACAATTGCCTTGCCATTACATTATTACTGTATTTATTGATGTACATGAGAATTTCACTTAATGGTTTAGATGGCGCTACATAGAATTCTTTTTTTCCACTAACAGTCGTTTTACCCACAGTCCCTGAAATTGTACCGCCCATATTTTCCCATAAAGATTTAAATACCCCATAAACATACTGTTCATTTGAGATCACACTGCGAAGCAATTGATGGGATCCACAGCTATGCGGATAATCTCCAGTAAACGTGACCGAGGTGTGATCGTGATGATGTGCAATATTTTGCTTGATATGATGATGCTTACCCCGGCATTCCCCTTTTATTGATTTGACGTTGTTGTGAATCTTTACGGTAGCAGCTGGTGGATCAGCATAAATATGGATTCTATTTTTTTGTGGAAGAAAATTAAATTGATGCGCACTAAAATTAACTAATGCTGCATCAGGAAATGCGTTATAGGCTCTGTAAGGTTCCTTATCAAAATCTCCAGGAGAGCCTGTTTCATCTTCAAACCCATTAGAATCAATTAATAAATCACCCTTGATATGCTTGATTCCTTTTGCTTGCAATGTAAACAACATATGCCAGAAAGCTTCTCTGACAAGAAATGGATCTCCCCCTCCCTGCATAATCAAATTTCCATCTAGTGTGCCATCAGCAAGTTTGCCATCAAGATAAAAACGAGTTTGCCATTGATAAGTAGGACCAAGCATGTCAAGGCCCGCATAAGTAGTAATTACTTTGATGGTGGATGCGGGGTTACGGGGAATATCGCTATTGAGCACAATCAACGGCTGTTGCGCATTAACCTCTTTAATATAGAGGCTCAGTGAGCTTGCGGGAAGTTTGTACTTTTTTAATACTTGTTGAACTGCATTTGGTAGTTTACTTAGGTCAGTGCTTTCTGCACTGAATACAGAATGACTTGATGTCATTAGTGTCAGGAGAAATATAGCGGGTAATATTATATGGGCAAGCTTCATATTATTTAATTGTTACACATGGCTGGGAATAAATCTTAGCATTCAATAAATATTTGGATCAAATTAGTTTGGCATTTGTCATATTAAATGTAAAGGCTGCCTTTGGATAGGTGAATCCTGACCGTGCATCTGTGCATGGCGACTTCTCTGCAAGCATGCCCCGCTGCTCTCGGACTTCCTCGACTCTGTTTCCTGATTCGTTCTACCTCCTGCATCCCTGCAGTCGTGTCCTCGCAGCACGACCGCCATAAATGGCGGAAGTGTCGAAAATGTTGGAACAATTTTCTACTAAGGCCATCGTCACTCCTGCGCATCCATGAGCCCGTGACATACATTAGATCCATGTAAATAAAAAAACCGGGCATTGCCCGGTTTCAATAATTAATACTAATGCTTGTTCAGCCTTCTGCAGTAACAACATTCTCTGCATTAATGTCACTAGCAGGCCTGCCCATCAGCTCGACAATTGCCATTGGTGCCTTGTCTCCTGAACGGAAGCCACACTTCAGGATACGTAAATATCCCCCTGGACGTTCTTTATATCTTGGACCTAATTCATTAAACAATTTAGTCACAACAGTTCTGTCACGTAGGCGTGAGAAAGCCAACCGGCGTTTAGCCACTGAGTCTGTCTTTGCCATGGTGATAAGTGGCTCTGCTACACGACGTAATTCTTTGGCCTTGGGTAAGGTTGTCTTGATGATTTCGTGTTGCATCAGTGACACCGCCATGTTTCTAAACATGGCCTTTCGGTGTGAACTATTGCGATTTAGCTGTCTTCCAATTTTACGATGTCGCATTTAAATTCTCTCTAATGCCCCAATAGGAGCTACTGTTTCTCTTGTATCGGCTAGACTCTGTGGTGGCCAGTTTTCCAGTCGCATTCCCAATGAAAGGCCTCGAGATGCCAAAACATCTTTAATCTCAGTCAGCGACTTCTTGCCTAAATTAGGCGTTTTTAATAGTTCAACTTCAGTCCGCTGAATTAAATCACCAATGTAATAAATGCTTTCTGCTTTCAAACAATTTGCAGAACGCACTGTCAATTCTAAATCATCGACTGGACGCAGTAATGTAGGGTCGATTTCAGGTTCTTTTTTTGCAGCACTTGCTTCAATGGCTTCTTCTGCTTCGAGATCAACAAACACAGCCAGTTGACTACGCAAGATACCCGCAGCTTCACGTACCGCATCTTCAGGATCCATGGTGCCATTGGTCACAATCTCAAGTACCAGCTTATCCAGATTGGTACGTTGTTCGACACGTGCACTCTGTACATCATAGGCAACACGTCGAATGGGGCTAAATGAGGCATCTAACTTGAGCTTGCCAATGGCTTGATCTTCTTCATCGCCACCAACGACTACTGGCTGATAACCACGTCCTCTGACAACCTTGATGCGCATGCTTAACTCGCCTGCCTTGGTCAAATTAGCAATGATATGATCAGGGTTCGCTATTTCAACATCATGATCTAGTGTTATATCACTGGCCTTTATTTCACCAGGACCACTTTTTTTCAGGGTTAATATTGCTTCATCCTTGGAATGCATAGTAATTGCCAGACCCTTAAGGTTTAGAAGAATATCGGTAACGTCTTCCTGTACGCCTTCAATAGTCGTATATTCATGCAGTACGTTATCAATTTCAACTTCAGTGACAGCACAACCTGGCATTGAAGAAAGTAATACACGTCGAAGTGCATTCCCTAATGTATGGCCAAAGCCCTTATCAAGTGGCTCGATTGTAATCTTGGCGCTGAATTCATTGACTGGATCTACATCAACCAGACGCGGTTTTAATATTTCACTAAATGCTGCTGACATAATATGTTCCTATCCTTTCACTTAAACTATTGGCGCTTAACTACTTGGAATAAAGTTCGACTACAAGCTGTTCATTAATTTCAGCGGGTAATTCACTTCGCTCTGGAACTGACTTAAAAGTCCCTTCCATTGCTTTGCTGTTTACATCCAGCCATTCAGGGAATGTCAGCTGCTCCGCAATTGTCAGAGAATCCTGAATTCGAACCTGTTTCTTGCTCTTTTCACGAACTGAAATAACATCTGACGCACTTAGCTGATAAGACGGAATATTCACGCTCTTACCATTAACCAATATAGATTTATGGCTGACTAATTGTCGCGCTTCATTTCGCGTCACACCAAAACCCATCCTATAGACGACATTATCAAGACGGCACTCCAGAATACTCAAAAGATTCTCACCAGTAGATCCCTTGCGTCTAGCTGCTTCTTTATAATAAGAACGGAATTGTTTTTCTAAAATGCCATACATTCGACGCAACTTCTGTTTCTCTCTCAGTTGTAATGCATAATCTGATAGCCGTTTCGGACGTGTGCCTTTGTCACCAGGAATTTTGTCGATCTGACATTTAGAATCGATCGGTCTGGCTCTACTCTTCAAAAACAGATCAGTTCCTTCACGCCTGCTTAATTTACATTTTGGTCCTAAATATCGCGCCATAATTTTACTCCATTCGCCTTATACACGACGTTTCTTTGGTGGACGACAACCGTTATGTGGAACAGGTGTCACGTCGGTAATGTTTGTAATCTTGAAACCAACAGAATTTAATGCTCTAACAGCAGATTCTCTGCCTGGACCAGGTCCTTTAATAAATACTTCGATAGTCTTCATGCCAAATTCTAATGCCGATTCACCAGCCTTTTGTGACGCAATCTGCGCGGCAAATGGGGTGCTTTTACGTGAACCACGAAAACCACTACCGCCAGCAGTTGCCCATGACAGCGCATTACCCTGTCGATCCGTAATCGTGACGATAGTATTGTTAAATGAGGCGTGAATGTGGGCTAAGCCATCAATCACGGTTCTTTTAACTTTCTTTCGGCCTTTAGTGCTTGGAGTTGCCATATTTTATTAACCTTTCACTGATTATTTCTTAATGAGTTTGCGTGGACCTTTACGCGTCCTCGCGTTTGTTCGCGTTCTTTGGCCTCTGAGAGGCAAGCCTTTACGATGACGAATACCGCGATAACAACCAAGATCCATCAATCGTTTAATATTCATTGATACTTCGCGTCTGAGATCGCCTTCTACTTCATACTTGGTTATTTCAGAACGAACCTTGTCTAAATCGCCTTCAGTCAATTCTCTGACCTTGGTATCTGCCTTCAGACCTGTTGCATTACATATATCGCGAGAACGTGTGCTGCCAATGCCATAGACGTAGGTCAATGCAATGCTCAGATGCTTGTTATCGGGTATATTTACACCAGCTATACGCGCCATTTATTTATTTCTCCAGTTACTCTCTTAACGCTAAAATTAATTATTAACCTTGGCGCTGCTTATGCCTGAGATCAGTACATATGACTCGTACAACACCTTTACGGCGTACAATTTTGCAATTACGACAGATTCTTTTTACGGATGCTCTTACTTTCATCTTAATTCTCCAACAATTCTTTGCCGATTATCTTTTGTTACCGTGTTTCTTCAGGTTAGCTTTCTTTAATAAAGAATCATATTGATGAGACATCAAATGAGCCTGTACTTGTGACATAAAGTCCATAACAACAACTACAATAATCAGCAATGATGTACCACCAAAATAGAAAGGCACATTAAATTTCACAATTAAAAATTCAGGCAACAAACACACCGAAGTGATATAGACCGCACCTGCCAACGTTAATTTGGTTAATACATTATCCAGGTATGCTGCTGTTTGTTCGCCTGGTCTCATACCCGGAATAAAAGCACCGGATTTCTTCAAATTATCAGCCGTTTCTTTTGGGTCGAAAACAATCGCTGTGTAAAAGAAACAGAAAAATATTATGCCAGCCGCATACATCAATACATAAATCGGTTGCCCAGGTGACATCATTGTCGAAATATCCTGTAACCACCTCATGCCTTCACTCTGACCAAACCAGCCAGCAATGGTCGATGGAAACAAAATCAAACTGGAAGCAAATATCGGTGGAATCACACCTGACATATTCAGCTTCAGCGGCAAATGACTGGATTGTCCAGCATATTGCTTACGTCCAACCTGCTTCTTTGCATAGTTGATGGTAATTCTTCGTTGACCTCTTTCCACAAATACAACAAAACCTGTGACCACAATGGCTAATGCAAATAGCGCAAACACAGCTAACAAATGCAACTCTCCCGTTCTGGACAACTCAACGGTTCCTGCAACTGCTGATGGTAGTCCCGCAACAATGCCGGCAAAGATAATCATAGAAATACCATTACCAATCCCACGCTCAGTAATTTGCTCACCCAACCACATTAGAAACATAGTGCCCGTCACTAGTGTCGTCACTGTGGTTATTTTAAATCCGATACCCGGATCCATTACCACCGCTAAACCAGCTGCTTGCTGACCTTCCAGTAAAGTTGCAACACCAAATGCCTGAAACGTCGCCAGGAAAACTGTGCCATACCGCGTGTACTGTGTAATCTTACGTTTACCTGCCTCACCCTCTTTCTTCAGCTGTTTTAACCTTGGTTCTATTACGGTTAGCAACTGCATAATAATAGAGGCCGAAATATAAGGCATAATACCCAAAGCAATGACTGACAATCTTTGCAGAGCCCCACCTGAAAACATGTTAAACATGTCCAGTATGGTGCCACTTTGCTGCTCAAACATTGCTGCCAGCGCATTCGGATTTATTCCTGGTACCGGAATAAATGAACACACTCTAAAAATAAACAAGGCCACCAAGAGAAAAAATAATCGCTGACGCAACTCTTTCAATTTTCCTAACCCGGCGATACCTCGGGGAATTGCTGGGTTAGATGTCGCCATTTAATCCTCTAAAACTTTTCCGCCAACAGCTTCAATCGCTGCACGAGCGCCTTTCGTTATTCTCAATCCTTTTACAGAAACTGCTTTTTCAATCTTGCCTGAATCAATAACTTTTACGCGTTTGATATTCTTTGAAATTAAACCAGCAGACAACAAGGCCTCTAGATCAACCACTTCAGCATCGACTTTCGCCAACTCTTGTAAACGTATCTCCGCAGTCACAGCCGCGACACGTGAACTAAAGCCAACTTTTGGAAGACGGCGTTGCAATGGCATCTGCCCACCTTCAAAACCTACTTTATGGTAACCACCTTTTCTCGATTTCTGGCCTTTATGTCCACGACCACATGTCTTACCTGAACCACAGCCGATACCTCTGCCAACTCGTTTAGATGCTGGTTTTGACCCTGCTTGTGGTTTTAATGTATTCAGTCGCATTTTATGCTTCCTCGACAGCCAGTAAATAATTAACCTTTTTTACCATGCCACGATTTTCCGGTGTGTCTTCAACCGTAACAGTGTGCCCAATACGACGTAAACCCAGACCCATAACACAGGCTTTGTGAGAAGGTAATCGTTTATTGGTACTACGAGTCAACGTAACATTTATTTGTTTCTTGCTAGCCATATCTAATCCTGTAGTTCTGCAACTGATTTCCCGCGTTTAGCCGCGATCATTTCTGGTGATGCAATGGTTCTCAGCGCATTCATCGTTGCGCGAACAACATTGATTGGATTTGTATTACCAATCGATTTGGCCAGCACATTATGTACGCCTGCAACTTCAAATACTGCACGCATGGTGCCACCGGCAATTATTCCAGTACCTTCTGAAGCAGGCTGCATGTAAACTTTTGCCGCGCCATGTGTTCCGGTAATTGCATAATGTAAAGTGCCTTCGTTCAAAGCGATCGGCGTCATGTTTTTACGTGCGTTTTCCATCGCTTTTTGAATTGCAATCGGCACTTCTTTAGCCTTGCCACGGCCAAAACCAACTTTACCATTGCCATCTCCAACAACGGTCAGTGCTGTAAAACCAAATTGTCGACCACCCTTGACTACTTTGGCGACGCGATTAACGTGAACCAGCTTTTCCAGCAGATCTTCGTTTCCTGTGATTGAATCAGTGACAGCCATTTATTAAAACCTCTAGAATTCTAAACCTTGTTCACGAGCGGCATCAGCCAATGCCTTAATCCGTCCGTGATATTTAAATCCAGAACGATCGAAAGCTACCTGAGTCACACCTGCTTTTTTTGCACGTTCACCCAATTTCTTACCGACAACAATAGCCGCATCAACGTTTCCACTATATTTAACTTCGCCTCTAATATCCTTATCCAATGTCGAAGCACTGACTAGAACTTCAGAGCCATTTGCTGCGATCACCTGTGCATATAAATGTTTTGGCGTCCTGTGTATACACAGACGGTTAACACCTTTTAGCCTAATACGAGCTCTGGTACGTGTAGCTCGTTTTATTCTTGCTTGTTTTTTACTTTTCATTGTCCGACTCTATTTATCTTGCTTTAGTTTGTCTTACGCTACTCTTTCTCAGATCTTTCTTGTTAAGTCTTCTTGGCTTCTTTGCGGCGAACTTTTTCATCCGCATAGCGAACGCCCTTGCCTTTATAGGGCTCAGGTGGTCTATAAGCTCTAATGTTTGCTGCTACTTGACCCACTTGCTGTTTATCCAGTCCTTTAATCACAATCTCCGTTTGTGATGGCGTTTCAATGCTGATCCCTTCAGGAATTTCAAATTTAACAGGATGTGAAAAACCCAAGCTCAAATCCAGTAAATTACCTTGTAATTGTGCACGATAACCCACGCCAATAATCGTTAATTTACGTTCATGACCAACCGTGACACCCGTGACGATATTCTGCAGCAATGCACGTGTTGTCCCCGCTAATGCATTGGCCGATTTTGAATCATCATTCATCGCCATTTTCAACTGACTACCTTCTTGGGTGACACTTACCAAAGGATGTAGGTGATGCTGTAGTTGTCCTTTACTACCTTTTATCGTAACTGTGCTTTCAGTAAGGCTGAATTCAACACCAGAAGGTAATTCGACAGGATTATTTGCTACTCGTGACATCGTTTTAACCTATTAAGAAACAACACATAACACTTCACCGCCAATGCCCTGAGCGCGAGCACTTCTATCTGTCATTACACCTTTTGAGGTGGAGACAATAGCGACACCCAAACCACCAATTACTGTTGGTAGTTCACTTTTTGATCGATATCTTCTAACACTTGGCCGACTAAACCGACTTAACATTTCAATGACAGGCTTGCCTTCAAAATACTTTAATTCGATGGTCAAGGTTTTCTTGACGTCGCCTTCTACAGCATATTTTGATATGTAGCCTTCCTGCTTAAGAATCTCTGCTACAGAAACCTTAAGCTTGGATGAAGGCATACTAACTGACGCCTTGGTTCTAGCCAGATTATTTCTGATTCTTGTTAACATATCGGCTAATGGATCTTGCATACTCATAATCTTTCTCCTACCAACTAGCCTTAACTAAACCTGGAACATCGCCGCGCATCGCTGCCTCACGCAACATATTTCGAGAAAGTCCAAACTTGCGGTAATAACCATGAGGACGTCCGGTTAAATTACATCGATTACGATGCCTCACAGGACTGGAGTCACGTGGCAACATACTCAGTTTTTCTCTTGCTGCCTTACGCTCTTCATCACTGAGAGACTCATTAATTACCTGAGCTTTTAATTCTTCGCGTTTAGCCGCATATTTCTTAACCAGCTTGGTACGCTTATGCTCACGATTAATCATTGAAACCTTTGCCATATTGACCTCAAATATTATTTACGTAATGGAAAGTTAAACGCCGTCAATAATGCACGACCTTCATCATCTGTATTCGCGGTGGTGGTAATAGTAATATCCATACCACGAAGTACATCTATCTTGTCGTAATCAATTTCCGGGAAAATAATTTGTTCTTTAATCCCAAGACTATAATTGCCACGTCCATCAAATGATTTCGCACTGAACCCACGAAAGTCACGAATTCTGGGAATAGAAATTGAAATGAGTCTATCTAGAAATTCATACATCCGTTCTCTACGCAGAGTGACTTTGCAACCAACAGGCCATCCTTCACGTACTTTAAAATTGGCAACTGATTTCCTGGCTAGATTCACCACAGGTTTTTGACCTGCAATTTTCTCCATATCACTGACTGCATGTTCGATAATTTTCTTATCGGCGACAGCTTCTCCCAGTCCCATATTCAGTGTTACTTTTGTAATCTTGGGAACTTGCATGACTGATTTATAAGCAAACTGTTCTGTCAGTTGTTTAATTACGTTTTCTTTATAGAATTCTTCTAGTCTTACCATTTTGCTTCCGCCTTCATACATCCACGACTTCGTCATTAGATTTGAAAAAACGTACTTTTTGTCCGTCTTCCAACTTTTTAATGCCGACGCGGTCTGCCTTCTCTGATACTGGATTCCAGATACCAACGTTTGAAATATGTAATGGCATTTCTTTTTCCACGATACCGCCAGGTTGTCCTTGCATAGGATTACCTTTGGTATGGCGTTTCACCATGTTTATATTCTCGACAACTACCTTTTCTTTATCTTGTAGTACTTTCAAAATAACGCCCCGTTTACCCTTGTCCTTACCGGCCAAGACAACGACATCATCACCTTTTCTAAACTTACGCATCTCTTATAAAACCTCAGGTGCTAACGACACAATTTTCATAAATTCGGCACCTCTTAATTCACGTGTCACTGGGCCAAATATTCGAGTACCAATGGGCTGACGCTGATTATTAAGTAAAACAGCAGCATTTCTATCAAACCTGATCAGTGATCCATCCGGCCGACGAACACCTTTACGGGTTCTTACAACAACCGCATCATAAATTTCACCTTTCTTTACCTTACCGCGTGGGATAGCTTCTTTAACTGTCACTTTGATGACATCACCTATTCCGGCATAGCGTCGCTTGGATCCACCCAAGACCTTAAAGCACATTACCCGCTTTGCACCGCTATTATCTGCGACATCAAGCATGGTCTGCATTTGTATCATTTACGCTACTCCTCTACTTTCAATATTGAGCATTGCTAAATTTTCTATGTTTAGATTTTTTGAGACTTGGAGACTACTTTTTGCAGTTTCCATGACTTGTTCTTCGAGAGAGGTCTTGATGATTCAATAATCACGACATCACCTTCGTTACACTCATTATTTTCATCATGAGCCATAAACTTAGTAGAACGTTTAATATACTTTTCATACAAAGGATGCTTGACCTTCCTTGAGACCTGTACCGAAATGGTTTTATCCATTTTGTTACTCACCACCTCGCCGGTGACTGCCTTGGCTGTGTTTTGTGTTTCGCTCATCAATTATTACCTGGTGTCATCTCAGTTTTTACCGTTTTCACTCGCGCTATTGTGCGACGTATGCGTTTCATTTCACTTGGTTTGCTTAATTGTCCTGATCCTTTTTGCATACGCAGATTAAATTGCTCGCGTAGCAGCTCCATGACTAATGCACCTAGTTCTTCGTTTGACTTTTTTCTTAATTCTGCAGTTTCCATCACATTATCGCTCTACTAATAAATGCTGTTTTCACAGGCAACTTTGCCGAGGCTAATTTGAATGCCTGTCTTGCCAAATCTTCTGGCACACCTTCGATTTCATATAACATTCTGCCCGGTTGAATCTGTGCAACCCAGTACTCAACATTACCCTTGCCTTTACCTTGTCTTACTTCTAAAGGTTTCTTGGTGATCGGCTTATCTGGAAAGACTCTGATCCAGAGTTTCCCACCACGTTTCATTGCGCGTGTAATGGTTCTACGTGCGGCTTCGATTTGACGAGCCGTTAGACGTCCACGAGTTGTCGCCTTTAAACCGAACTCTCCGAAGCTAACTTTATTGCTAGTCGTAGCCAGGCCGCGATTACGACCTTTGTTCTGTTTCCTGAATTTAGTTCTTTTAGGTTGTAGCACTTATAGTTACCTGTCAGCTTGTAGAAACTTCTTCAGTGGCTTCTGCATTCTTCTTGCTGCCATAATCAAAAATTTCACCTTTAAATATCCAGACCTTAATCCCAATGATTCCGTAGGTTGTCATTGCTTCGGCAACGCCGTAATCAATATCTGCTCTCAGTGTATGCAAAGGTACACGACCTTCTCTGTACCATTCTGAACGGGCAATTTCTGCACCATTCAATCGCCCAGCAAGATTTATTTTGATACCTTCAGCACCTAATCTCATGGTATTGGTCACTGCACGTTTCATAGCCCGTCTGTACATAATTCGACGTTCTAATTGAGATGCAACGTTTTGAGCTACCAATTTCGCATCCAGTTCTGGTTTGCGTATTTCTTCAACACTAACCTGCGCTGGCACACCCATCATTTTCGAGATAGTTGTGCGTAGACGATCGATGTCTTCGCCTTTTTTACCGATCACTATTCCCGGGCGTGCTGTATGGATAATAACTCTTGCATTGTTTGCCGGACGTTCTATCTGAATTCGACTGACAGAAGCACTTTCCAGTTTCTTTTGTAAATATTCACGTACTTTTAAATCTTCATACAGAAATTTAGAATAGTCTTTGGAGTCGGCATACCATGTCGATGTCCAGTCTTTAACAATGCCCAGGCGTATGCCTGTTGGATGTACTTTTTGACCCATTACAATCTTATCCTTCTGTCTCTGAGACCGTCACTTTTACGTGACTGGTTCGCTTTATAATTCTGTCAGCACGGCCACGTGCCCGGGGACGTAAACGCTTCATTGTTGGACCTGCATCAACAAGTATCTCTGATATCCTCAACTCATCAATATCAGCACCATCATTGTGCTCAGCATTTGCGATTGCAGATTCGAGCACTTTCTTTATTACGGCTGCTGCTTTTTTGTTACTGAATGTAAGTACGTCTATTGCTTTTTCTACTGGTAAGCCTCTTACCTGATCCGCAACCAAGCGCATCTTTTGTGGCGAGAGCCTTGTGTTTGTAAGTTTCGCTGATGTCGACATCATAGACTCCGATTATTTGGCTTTCCGATCTGCAAGGTGACCTCTGAACGTACGTGTCCCGGCAAATTCACCAAACTTATGACCTACCATATTTTCTGTAACATATACTGGCATATGGTCACGGCCGTTATGTACGGCGATGGTTAAGCCCACCATATTAGGTAGCACCATCGACCGACGAGACCAGGTCTTGATTGGCCGCTTATCATTGGACTCTTTCGCTAGATCAATTTTCTTAGCTAAATGATGATCTACAAAAGGACCTTTTTTAATTGAACGTGGCATCTATTGTTTCCGTTATTTCTTCTGACGTTTACGTACGATAAGATCATTCGAACGTTTATTTTTACGTGTTTTGTAACCTTTCGTCGGCACACCCCAAGGGGTAACGGGATGACGACCACCTGATGTTCTGCCTTCACCACCACCATGTGGATGATCAACAGGATTCATGGCAACACCTCGAACTGTTGGACGAATACCGCGCCATCTTTTGGCACCGGCTTTACCCAATGATCTGAGGGCGTGTTCACCATTCCCCACTTCACCAATGGTCGCACGACATTCTGCCAACACTTTTCTCATTTCACCTGAGCGCATTCTTAAGGTTGCATGAGGTCCTTCGCGAGCTACTAATTGCGCACTGGCTCCCGCACTTCTTGCCATTTGCGCACCTTTCCCAGGCTTCATTTCAATACAATGGATCGTAGTGCCTAAAGGAATGTTGCGTAATGGTAAACAATTCCCGGCTTTAATCGGAGCAGATTCACCAGACATTACTTCATAACCTTCTACCATTCCTTGTGAGGCAATGATGTAACGACGTTCACCATCTACAAACAACAATAGAGCAATGTGAGCTGTTCTGTTTGGGTCATATTCAATATGTTCAACTTTGGCAACGATATCGTCTTTATCACGTTTGAAATCCATCAAACGATAGCGCTGCTTTGCACCACCACCGCGGTGACGTACCGTAATTCGCCCATTATTATTGCGTCCTGAATTCTTGCTTTGTTTTTCAAGCAATGGTTCATAAGGTGCACCCTTATATAATTCAGGGCTCACAACCCGGACTTGTGCTCGGCGTCCTGCAGACGTTGGTTTTGGTTTAACTAATGCCATAATCAGTCACAGTATTTAAACTATGCTCCCACAAAATCAATATCAAAACCGGGTTTCAGTTTCACGTAGGCTTTCTTCCAGTCTGGACGCTTACCCGGTTCACGTTTAAATATTTTCTTTTTACCCTTAACGTTAGTCACCTGAACAGATTCAACTTCAACCTTAAAAAGCAGTTCGACTGCTTTCTTAATCTCAGGCTTAGATGCACTTTTAAGCACTTTAAAAACGAACTGATTGTACTTCTCACCGACCCTCGTACTTTTTTCAGTCACGCGTGGCTCTAGCACAATTTTCATTAATTTTTCTTGGCTACTATTTTGGCTCATGCCAGTAATTCCTCTACTCTTGCAAGCGCATCCTGTGTCATTAAGATCTTGTTATATCCAATCAATACATAAGGATTAATTTCTTCTGTATCCACAACATCTACGTGAGCGATATTCCTTGTGGAAAGATAAAGATTCTCTGTCACTTCGCTTGTCACTATCAACACATCACTCAATTCCAGTGACTTTAATCGTGCCACCATATCTTTAGTTTTCGGTACATCTGCTGAAAACTCGTCGATAAAAATCAACCTGTCCTGACGAACCAGCTCGGCGAGAATGGAACGCATCGCACCGCGATACATTTTTTTATTCAGCTTCTGGGAATAATCTCTGGGCCTTGCTGCAAAAGTAACACCGCCACCTCTCCATATTGGACTACGTGTAGTCCCTGATCTGGCACGCCCGGTACCTTTTTGTTTCCATGGTTTTTTACCACCACCACTAACATCTGAACGCGTTTTTTGCGCCTTGGTACCAGCTCTGGATCCAGACATAAATGCTGTTAATGCCTGATGAATAAGTGGTTCGTTATATTCTGTTGCAAAAATACTATCTGAAACAGTCACTTTCCCAGCCGCTTTTTTATTTAATTGTTTTAAGTTTAATTCCATAACTAACCCTTAAGAGTTGACCTTTCAGGCGCGAGCCTTTACTGATGGTTTTATAATCACCTTGCCACCTTTGGCACCTGGCACTGAACCCTTAATTAACAAAAGGTTTTTCTCACTATCTACTCTGATAACCTCAAGGTTCTGTGTGGTTCTTTTTACATTACCCATGTGCCCAGCCATCTTCTTACCTTTGAATACTCGTCCAGGTGTCTGACACTGACCAATCGAGCCAGGAGCACGATGAGAAACTGAGTTACCGTGTGAATTTCTTTGATGAGCAAAGTTATGACGTTTAATAACACCAGCATAACCCTTGCCAATTGATGTTCCTGAAACATCAACTTTTTGGCCTGCCTCGAACATATCAACTTTAATCTCGCCGCCTTCTGCTAATTCTTCTTCGCCAGTAATTCGATATTCAACCAAGCCTTCACCCAGATCAATATTGGCCTTGGCATAGGCTCCCGCAATTGCTTTATTTGCTTTCCCAGGTTTCTTGCTACCCCAAGCAACCTGCACAGCTTGATAACCATCCTTTTCAGGATTAGTAAGTCGAGTAATACGGTTTATTCCAGCTTCGATAACTGTCACAGGTATCGAATGGCCATCTTCCGTAAAGATTCTGGTCATGCCCCGTTTGCGTCCAATAATTCCAATCGTCATTATCTTGTTACCAATAGCTAATATTTATTAATTAAGTTTAATTTGTACATCTACACCAGCGGCAAGATCCAGTTTCATTAAAGCATCAACGGTCTTCTCGGTTGGATTGATGATATCCATCAAACGTTTATGTGTACGAATCTCATATTGATCACGCGCATCTTTATTGACATGCGGTGATATCAAAATCGTAAATCTTTCTTTTTTGGTCGGCAGCGGGATAGGCCCTTTTACCTGAGCACCCGTACGTCTGGCTGTTTCGACGATTTCGCGTGTCGATTGATCAATCAAGCGATGATCAAATGCTTTCAAACGGATGCGTATTATTTGTTGTTCAGCCATGTTAATTACTCAATCACCTTAGCAACAACACCGGCACCCACGGTACGGCCGCCTTCGCGGATGGCAAAGCGTAAACCTTCTTCCATCGCTATCGGGTTGATTAAGGTTACGTCTAATTTGACGTTATCTCCTGGCATTACCATCTCTACACCTGCTGGCAGTTCAACAGCACCGGTGACATCGGTGGTGCGGAAGTAAAACTGTGGGCGGTAGTTGGCAAAGAATGGCGTGTGTCTGCCACCTTCATCTTTCGATAATACGTAGATCTCTGCTTCAAATCGGGTATGTGGGGTGATGCTCCCTGGATGACACAGAACTTGGCCTCGTTCTACTTCTTCGCGTTTGGTTCCACGTAACAGAACACCGACGTTGTCTCCGGCGCGTCCTTCGTCGAGTAGTTTCCTGAACATCTCAACACCGGTACAGACTGTCTTTTGGGTGGCTTTCACACCTACAATTTCTATTTCTTCGCCGACTTTAACGATGCCGCGTTCAATACGTCCGGTCACTACGGTGCCGCGACCTGATATTGAGAAGACGTCTTCTATCGGCATCAGGAAGGCTCCGTCTACCGGGCGTTCTGGTACAGGAATGTAGTCGTCCATGGCAGCGACCAGTTTAATAATAGAGGGGATACCGATGTCGCTGGTATCGCCTTCTAATGCTTTCAACGCTGAGCCTGTGATGATTGGGGTGTCGTCGCCCGGGAATTCGTACATGTCCAGCAGTTCACGCACTTCCATTTCCACCAGTTCCATCAGCTCTGCATCATCAACCTGATCGGCTTTGTTCAAGTAAACTACCACGTAAGGTACGCCGACCTGACGGGCTAATAATATGTGTTCACGCGTTTGTGGCATGGGGCCGTCTGCGGCACTACATACCAATATGGCGCCGTCCATCTGTGCGGCACCGGTAATCATGTTCTTCACGTAATCAGCATGTCCTGGGCAATCAACGTGCGCATAGTGACGGTTCTCGCTTTCGTATTCGACGTGGGCTGTGGCGATGGTGATTCCGCGTGCTCTTTCTTCCGGCGCGT
>JBLHKO010000021.1:0-31061 GCA_047620145.1 Gammaproteobacteria bacterium
TATAGAGATGATTTGAAAGAAGGACTTACGACTATATGGTATGAAAATGGGAATAAGAAATTAGAAGAAAACTACATGGAAGGAAAATTAAATGGTATTAAGACAATTTGGAATGAAAATGGAAACAAGAGTGAAGAAGGAAACTATAAAGACGGTTATGAAAATGGCATTGAGACTAGCTGGCACGAAAACGGTCAGAAGAGAGCAGAAGGAAATTACAAGGACAGAAAGTTAAATGGACGTTGGACTTTCTGGTATGAGAATGGACAAAAGCAAAGTGAAGGTAATTATAAGGATGGTCAGGGAGATGGACTTTTTACACAATGGGATATGGATGGGACTGTCACCAGGAAGGCAACATTCAGAGAAGGAAAGTTAGTGGAATAGAATAAATTACGTAATTCTGTCAGAGGTACAATGCCTAGCGTTTAGACGGAACAATCAAGAGATTCACTTGTTTTTGTTGGCAGATTTCGGCAATGAATGACGAAAAAAAAGAGGGTAAACCCTCTTTTTTTTCTGAACAATTCGTAAATTTTAACGTTTTGAGAATTGTGGACGCTTACGCGCTTTATGTAGACCTACTTTCTTACGCTCAACCTCACGAGAATCGCGGGTAACAAAGCCTGCTTGGCGTAGTGGTCTACGTAGTGTTTCATCATATTCAATCAACGCTCTGGTGATGCCATGACGAATTGCACCGGCCTGTCCTGTAATACCACCGCCTTTGACAGTGATGTTGATGTCCATTTGGCCGAGTAGTTCGACTGTTTCCAGTGGCTGACGGACGATCATACGGCCTGTCTCACGTCCAAAATACTGTTCGAGTGTTCTGTTGTTTATGGTGATGTTGCCGTCGCCACGTTTCATGAATACGCGTGCTGCTGAACTCTTGCGGCGACCTGTGCTGTAATAGGTGTCTGTAGCCATTTGTTAAATTTCCAATACTTTTGGTTGCTGAGCAGAATGCTTATGATCTGCTCCTGGATAAACTTTGAGTTTGCGGTACATATCTCGACCAAGAGGGCCTCTCGGGAGCATGCCTTTCACTGCCTTCTCAATGATCATTTCTGGTTTCTTATTAAGCAACTTGTCAAATGTGATTGACTTCAATCCGCCGGGGAAACCAGTGTGATGGTGATAGATTTTGTCTGTGGTTTTATTACCAGTCACTTTCACTTCTTTGGCATTGATCACAACGATATAATCGCCGGTGTCCATATGAGGTGTGTATTCTGGCTTATGTTTGCCACGCAGACGTCTGGCAATCTCGGTTGCGAGTCTGCCTAAGGTTTTGCCACTGGCATCTACAATGTACCAATCTTGCTTGATATCAGAGGGTTTTGCTGTATAGGTTTTCATTAATTTACCGTGAATCATTTATAAAGAATGGCATATTATAAGAAACATCTTAAATGGCCATTGAAAAAGAGGTCGAATGGTACGGATTGACCACTAGACTGTCAATACGATGTACCATTCTTTTGAGATAATTTATGGTGTAATATGCCATTCTTTCAGTTGAGTTACCTACGGTAATCCCTGTCATTTTCCGTCTAAAAACAGCGATTTATTCTAAAAACCTGAAATTACGGTGAATCACCTTGTGAAGAATGGCATATTACACCGTGAAAAACTTTAAAAGAATGGCATATTATCTAGTATGAGCGAGCGAAATTATAGCCTTTTGGATGGTTTCATTAATACGATTGATGAGCATCTGGGGACATTCATAAACCAGCCACAGCAGACATTACGCGCTTATCCGGCTGAGAATGTCGATCATTCGGTGTTGTCAGAAAGCGAAAGGCGACTATCAGAGAGTTTAATGCGAGTTAACCATGCGGGTGAAGTCTCGGCTCAGGCGTTATATAAGGCTCAGGCAATTACTGCACGTGATAGTCAGGTGCGGGAGGCTATGGAAAGGTCAGCAGAAGAGGAAATTGATCATCTTGTCTGGTGTGAGGAACGTCTGCATGAGCTGGGTGGGCGACCCAGTTATCTGGGGCCTTTCTGGTTTCTCGGTTCATTTAGCATCGGTTCACTGGCTGGTTTCATTGGAGATAAGTGGAATCTCGGTTTTGTTGTAGAAACTGAAAATCAGGTAGTGAAGCATTTAGATGAGCATTTACAAGAGATATCGGAGTGTGACTTGAGAAGTAGAGCTGTTCTGGAGCAGATGCGAGAAGACGAAGCACATCACGCGAGTGTTGCTAATCATGCAGGTGCCGCAGAATTACCAACACCGATCAAAAAGATGATGCAACTGTGTTCAAAGGTGATGACTAAAACAGCTTACTGGATCTAACAGATCTAATATTAATATTTAGAGCAATGCCTGGAGGATATAGAAAAAAGTAATCGACAGAATGGCACCTGCAGGTAGTGTAATTATCCACGACATAAAGATTGAACCAATCACACGCAGATTCAACGCGGAAATGCCTCGAGCCATACCGACACCGAGTACAGCACCCACTAAAGTATGTGTCGTTGAGATAGGGATACCGGTTCCCGATGCCAGTACCACGGTGGTTGATGCGGCTAATTCTCCACAGAAGCCACGGCTCGGTGTTAATTCAGTGATACTGTTGCCTACAGTCGCAATGACTTTATGGCCGTACATCGCTAAACCAAGGACAATGCCTGCTGCACCAAGGAACAAGACCCAGGTTGGCATGGGTGACATTTGACCAATCATGCCATCACTATTCACAATGCTAACCACAGCAGCGACAGGGCCAACGGCATTTGCGACATCATTAGAACCATGCGCGAAAGCCATCGCGCATGCCGTAAAGATCATCAGAATACCAAATATTTTTTCGACACTTTGAAAATGAAAGACAGACTCATCTTCAGTATGTCTTTTGATGCGACTGATTAATACTTTACCGATGACGGCAGCGAACAGACCAATAATTACAGCATACAGATAGCAGTCCAGTTTAGACATTTCAAGACCTATATGCTTTAGACCTTTAAAAAAGGTCACCAGGGAAATCATAAAACCAGTTAAAAATATATAGAAAGGCACGTAACGTTGTGCATACTTAAACGGATCTGCCGTGTCTAGAATGAGTTTCTGAACGCTGCGGAACAATAAGTACGCCAAGGTACCAGCAAGCACAGGCGAGACTACCCAACTCATGGCAATGGCGCCAACCTTGCCCCACTTAACGGCTTCCACACCGACAACAATAGTAGCAAAGCCGACAATAGCACCGACAATGGAGTGTGTTGTTGAAACAGGTAAGCCATAACGTGACGCAATTAACAACCATGTCCCTGCGGCCAGCAACGAAGCCAGCATTCCGTAGACTAATATTTCAGGGTTTCCGGACAAAAGGGAAGCATCGATGATGCCTTTTCTGATGGTAGAAGTGACTTCGCCACCCGCTAGATAAGCGCCTGAAAACTCAAAGATAGCGGCAACAAAAATAGCTGACTTTATTGTCAGTGCTTTCGAACCGACTGAGGTTGCCATCGCATTGGCGACGTCATTGGCACCGATGCCCCAGGCCATAAATAAACCGAAGACCCCCGCAAGTATTAATAAAAGCGTTGCATGTTCCATAGTCTGTCTGGGACGAGTAAGTTTAGAGAGATTTTTTAAAAAATTATTTAGCAAGCATTAATTGCAAGCGATTACCTGTACTCTGAGAAGCGTCCGCCAGATCACCAATCCATTCAATTATTTTGTAAATAAACATGACATCGATAGGAGGTAATTCACTCTCAAGTGCATAGAGTGATGCACGCAGTTTGACCTGAATTACATCGGTTTCATTTTCTATGATGTGTAGTTCAGTAATCATTTGTTGCACGCGAGTTACTTCGTCACCGCGAAAACCGGTGACCACTAATTCGTCCAGTTCATTAATGGCGATCTGGGCTTGTTTTGTGGCATCGATGCAGCGATGCAGGAATGCCATAAAGTCATCCGCAAGCACAGCTGGGATGGACATCTTACGTCCTAGTGTTAGCCCTGAAATATCTTTTGCCCTATTCGCAATCAGATCCTGCATTTCTAGAACCTCGAGAATATCTCTACGATCTACAGGCATGAATAAACTCGTGGGCAGGTTCATACGTAGATTATTTTTGGTTTCATCGGCTTCACCTTGAAGTGAGGCTAGTTTTTCCTGAATCTTTGTAGCCTCGGCCCAATCATTTTTAAAAACAGCTTCAAAATAAGGCACGAGTTGTTCTACGCAGGCGATTACGCTGGCGATGTGTTTCTGTAATGGCGAAACAGGAGAGTTACCGAAGATGCGTGAAAAATAACTGGATTTTGCCATGGGAGATATTGTATGTATTTTTTTTAAAAAAAAATACAATTTAATCATTGAAAAATGATGTAGCAACCCCACTTAGTGATGTAAGTTAATTATCAATAGATTAGGAGGTGCGAAATGGCACTTGTAAGACACGAACCATTAAAATATCAACCATTCAATTTACTGGATAGATTACAAAAGGAATTGAACCTGAAAAATGTTCTCGATCCTTATGTGAAGGACGTTGTAGGTGATGATAATTCGGATGTGGTCACCAGTCATTGGCGGCCGGCAGTTGATATCAAAGAGGAAGACAATCGCTTTGTTATCTACGCAGATTTACCTGGTGTTGATCCAAAAGATATCGAAATCACCATGGAGCAGGGCGTATTAACACTAAAAGGTAAGCGTTTTGAAGAGACAAAAGAAGAACGTGAAGGCTATAAACGTGTTGAACGTGTGAGTGGAAATTTCTACCGTCGCTTTAGTCTTCCAGAGACAGCAGATGCTGAACGCATTGAAGCTGAGGGTAAAAATGGCGTATTGCAAATAACACTGCCAAAGCACGAGAAGGTGCAAGCTCGAAAGATTACAGTAAAAGGCTAATCTAGTTAGTAAGAAAAAGGCGGGGATTCCCCGCCTTTTTTCTGGTTTGATTATTATTCTGACAAGTTAAGAATGAACTTTTTCAGGGAGAGATTTCCTAAGCTCATTAGGAATCAGAGTTATCTACGAATTATCTAGGGGATTTGAATGAATAAAAGAACAACGAGTTTAGCGCTAGGTAATCTATTAATATTTGCATTGAGTCTGATGGGCTCATTAGTCCAAGCAGCTTTGCCCGGTAGCGTAGATGGTAATGTTCTGCCTAGTTTGGCGCCCATGTTGGAACGGGTAACGCCAGCCGTTGTCAACATCGCAACAGAGGGCAAGGTACAGGTCAGGCAAAATCCTCTTTTTGCAGATCCTTTTTTCCGCAGATTTTTTGAAGTGCCGGATCAACCCTTAGAAAGGAAAACGCAAAGTTTAGGTTCAGGGGTGATCGTTGATGCTAAACGTGGATTGGTGCTAACCAATAATCATGTGATTGCCAATGCTGTACAAATCACTGTGACGATGCAAGATGGCAGACAACTGGATGCAGAATTAGTTGGTACCGATCCTGAGACCGATGTTGCTGTCATTAAAATTCCGCCAGAGGATCTGGTGGATATCAAACCGGCGGATTCTGATGCCTTACGAGTAGGAGATTTTGTTGCAGCTATAGGAAACCCATTTGGTATTGGCCAGACAGTCTCTTCAGGCATTATTGGCGGATTGAATCGTAGCGGCTTAGGAATAGAAGAGTACGAAAATTTCATACAAACCGATGCGGCAATTAACCCCGGAAATTCTGGTGGCGCGCTAGTAGATTTGCGTGGTGAACTGGTGGGTATCAATACGGCAATTTATTCGCAAACTGGGGGGAATATTGGAATCGGTTTTGCTATTCCCATTAATCTAGCGATGCAAATTATGGATCAACTCCTTGAAAATGGACAGGTGCAGCGTGGCTTCCTGGGAATTTCCACACAGGATTTGACGCCAGCTTTGATTGAAGCCTTCGGTTTAAAGCGAAATAATGGAGCGGTGATTACCAGCGTTGATGAGAACTCACCTGCAGGTAAGGCCGGTATTCAACCTGGAGACATACTCATCAAAATAAATGGTCGGGACATTAAAAATGCAAGTGAAGTGCGAAATCACTTTGGCTTGTTAACTGTTGGCGATCAGGTTGACTTTGATATTTTACGTGGTGGGAAAAGAAAAAGAATCACAACCACTGTAACCGTAGCAAAAGAGAATAGTAGCTCACCATCTCCCGTCGCAGTTAACACACGACTGGAAGGGGTAACTATTAATGAAATTGGAAAAGAACATCCTTACTACGGACAAATTGAAGGTATTTATGTGGTTAATGTAGAAAGAGGCAGTCCTGCATGGCGAAGCGGATTAAGACAGGGTGATTTCATTACTTCGGCTAATCGTCAACTCGTTAAAGATGTACCGACGTTTCTCAAACTTGTCAACGGAAAAAATGAGCCATTGTTGTTAAGAATACTGCGAGGAAATGCTGCTGCGTTTATCGTGATTAAATAATTTTTAATGTGCGCTAACTGAAAGCTTGGGTTGCTCCAGTATTGATTGCTCTTGCCTGGATTGTCTTGGGTCGGTTTCATGATCGGATTGATGCTGAGAAGAATCTTCTAAAGAAATCATTTTTTCCAGAAGATCTATGTCTACATAATTCGCACCGAATGAATTACCTGAAGTTGCTGTAAAGTGTTGTTCTGGTTCTCCAAGCTGATCAATGACCAGTGACGCACCTGTGAAGTCTTCATCGACGGTCAATGGATGAGTGGTGATTACGGTTTTTATTCCGGCTGCCAATGCAGCAAGATTACCATTACTTGTATCTTCTATGACGATACAGTTTTCGGGTTTTAGTCCGAGATTCGCTAAAGCAAATTGATAGACTTCTGGCGATGGTTTTTTGTCAGCAACCAAATCGCAACTGACCAAAGTTTCAAAATACGATAGGGCATCTTCACCAAGTGCGCTCTTTAAAACGACTTCAACATTAGCCCTGGAGGTACAAGTGGCTATCGCCATGCTGATACCTTTTTGTTTGGCTTCTTTTATTAATCTCTCAACGCCGTTACGCAGTCCAATGTGACCGGCAATTAACATCGCGCGGTAAATTTCAGATTTACGTTGATGAACTCTTAATGTGTAATCTCGTAAATTTTCATCATCTGGAATATTGAAATCATGTGATTCCAGATATTTAAAAATACGTTCTTTGCCTCCGGAAATAGATAATAGTTCTATGTATTCGGAGACGGGCCACTGAAAAGGAATTTTGAATTCTTTGAAGGCCTCGTTGAAGGCCTGCCGGTGTATTTCTTCCGTAGCGGCCAGCGTGCCGTCCACATCGAAAATTATGGCTTTTAATGTACGCATAATAATTGTAAAAAAATCTTTAAATACCTTTCACTTTCTATAGCTACTGCTTGATCAATATAAAGAAAAACGTTTGACGCAATGCAATATTAGGACATTTTTTCCTGGTCGTCTACATTAAATGAGACAGGAGGGGTATTTTCAAGTTCAGACATGCTGCTCATTTAGTTTTATGACTGATCTTTTCAGTTATATTGAGTATGCTTAGCGACCTGTTTCTAGCCAACTGTCACTGCTACTTAAATGTAAATTTTATGAATGAACTAACCATTAATGAACATACCATTATCACAGGATTAATGGGCTTCGTTGTCTTATTGTTGGTGATGTGGATTTTAGCCAAGAGAAAGCAATATCAACAATCCAAAAATATCATTGATTTGGAGATCGACCTGGCAATCGAGAAGGAGCGTAATGAGAGTAAATCAAATCAGAATACTGAGCTGAAGGAAAAAATCGAACAGCAAGAATCACAATATCAGCAACAGTTGAAGGTCACAGAGACGGACAAAATACAAATAGCTGAATTAAATACGTTACTTGATGAAGAAAGGAAATTAACTCAGGAGAAAATGTCTTTACTGGAAAATGCCGAAAAAAATATGACAACGGCTTTTGAAAATCTATCCAACAGAATTTTGGAAGAAAAAAGTAAAAAATTTACCGATCAGAACAAGGTAAATATGAGCGAAACGCTAAATCCTTTACGAGAACAACTGGGTGATTTCAAGAAAAAAATTGAAGATGTTTATGATAAAGAAACCAGAGATAGAACATCTTTATTCAATGAAATCACCAACCTAAAATCTTTAAATCAACAAATGAGTAGAGATGCAATAAATCTGACCAAAGCACTGAAAGGTGAAAGCAAAACACGGGGAAACTGGGGCGAAGTAATATTGCAAAGAGTATTGGAGGATTCAGGCCTAAAAAATGGTCGTGAATATGAAGCTCAGAAAAGCTCTCGTGATGAACAAGGTAAGCTTTTCCAGCCAGATGTTGTCGTTCATTTGCCTGACAATAAAGACGTTATAATCGACTCCAAGGTATCACTTAATGCTTATGAGAAATATTGCTCTTCGGAAAGCAATGAAGAAAAGACACAAGCGCTAACTGAACATCTAAAATCAATCCGTAAACATGTCAATGATCTACAAAGCAAGAATTATGATGAATTAGTTAACATAAATTCACTTGATATAGTGTTAATGTTTGTACCCATTGAACCAGCATTAATGTTGGCTACTGAGATGGATGAGAATCTATTCAGTGACGCTTTTAAACTAGGTATCATTTTAGTCAGTCCATCTACCTTGAATATGAACTTGCAGATTATTCATAATATGTGGCGTAATGAACACCAAAATAAAAATGCTCAGGAAATTGCCAAGCGAGCAGGTGATATGTATGACAGGTTTGTCGGGTTTGTGGAGATATTAGAAGAAATTGGTAAGAAACTGGACAGCGCACAGTCAGCTTATATGACCGCACATAAACGCCTGACTAGTGGTAAGGGAAATCTAGTTGGAAGAGCAGAAGTTATTCGTAATTTAGGATTGAAGACAAACAAGGAATTAGATAAAGCACTTGTTGACAAACAGAGTGATGACGCTGAGATACTTGGAATAAGTGATAATTCGGAATAACGGTAACTCCAATATCGTCTGTAATTTTCTTTCTTAAAACCCCTTAGACAATCTTTCGTTCATAGAAAGTTCAGAATGCTGGCAAGTGATGCGGCAGTAAGTTGATATTAGATGAGATGTCCCCATAATTAAAATGAATTATTTTGCAGCCATTTTGTCTTTAAAGAAGGCAAAAATAGAAGAGAGGAACTATGACAGCGAAACAGTCTATACAACGACTCAAAGACATGATTACGAAACAGATAATTGGTCAGGAAATTCTGGTTGATCGATTACTCATTGCATTATTAGCCGATGGTCACATATTGGTTGAAGGCGCGCCAGGCCTTGCTAAAACGCGCGCTATCAAGGTATTGGGTGAAATAATTGAAGGTGATTTCCATCGTGTTCAATTCACCCCTGATCTTTTACCTGCGGATTTAACAGGTACTGAAATTTACCGGCCGCAGGATGGATCATTCAAGTTTCAAGAGGGTCCTTTATTTCATAACCTGATACTCGCCGATGAGATAAATCGTGCACCAGCCAAAGTACAGTCGGCCTTATTAGAGGCGATGGCCGAACGACAAATTACTGTCGGCAAGGAAACTTATAAACTGCCCAAATTATTTCTGGTCATGGCAACACAGAATCCGATTGAGCAAGAGGGCACTTACCCACTGCCCGAAGCGCAACTTGATAGATTTTTAATGCATGTTCAAATCACTTACCCAGAGGCCGCAGAGGAACAATCGATTTTACATCTGGCGAGGCATGAGGCGCATGTCGAATACGAGGGTCATACTGAAATGAATCCTGTGAGCCAGGCAGAACTATTTGCAGCGCGCGAGGAAGTTTTGAATATCTATATGGCAGAAAATGTAGAACTTTATTTATTGCAATTGGTGTTAGCGACCAGAAATGCTGCTGCGTATGGTGACGATATAGCTCATTGGATTCAATATGGCGGGAGTCCAAGAGCAACAATTACACTTGATCGTTGTTCACGTGCACACGCATGGCTTGCAGGGCGAGATTTTGTTGGGCCGGAAGATGTACAAGCGGTAGCGAAGGATGTATTGCGTCACCGAATTATTCTGAATTATGAGGCTGAAGCTGAAGGAATCACACCGGACATCGTGATTACTGAGCTAATTAAACGTATTGCAGTGCCCTAGTTTAATAGTAGTGCCATGACGTTAATTTCTACATTACCTATTAATGATGCAGTGCATGTAACTGTGCCTGTATTATTAAAGCTCAGTTCGGAAGGAAAAAAACTTTCCCTGATGCCTGGGCAAATTAGTGCGAGACAGAGTGGCGATTACCTTTCTCCTTTTAAAGGTCGAGGCATGGAGTTTGACGAATCCAGACCTTATCAGCCGGGCGATGATGTACGTCATTTGGACTGGCGTGTAACTGCACGTACTGGCAAAGCACATAGCAAAATGTTTCGAGAGGAACAAGAACGGCCGGTATTTCTTTGGGTTGATCAACGTGCGCCGATGCAATTTGCTACACAGGGTAAATTCAAATCAGTGATTGCCGCCGAGATTGCCAGCTTGTTGGCGTGGAGTGCGACTCATAATAGAGATCGTATCGGTGGCATTGTTTTTTCTGATCAAGTTCATCATGAACTCAAACCAAAACGTGGGAACTCAGCAGTGCTGAGATTGATTAATCAATTATCTCTTCCTCAGACTAACGCCGAGATTGCGACACCAGAAGAGGCAAGGCAAACAGGATTACGCGCCATGTTGCGATTACGTCGCCTGGCAAAACCAGGCAGCCTGATCTTTTTAATTAGTGATTTCAGACATTTTGATGAGGTTGCTGAATCCCAACTAATTCAATTAGGTAAACATAGTGATGTGATTATAGTGCTGGTTTATGACCCACTTGAATCTGATCTGCCCCCGGCAGGGCAATACCAGGTGAGTAATGGCCAACAAGATATGCTCTTGAATACTTATGACCGTCAGCGTGTTGAAAATTACAGAGAAAAATTTGCGGCACATCAATCGCGATTGCGTGATATATCACGCCAATGCCGGATGCCTTTTCTGTCGTGTTCAACAACAGATAAACCGATTGAAATATTACAACGCGGGTTAGGGTCAAAGACAAAACAGGTCAGAAGATAACGTTATGGATCCTACACAGCTTCCCTTACGTGATATTCATTTCCCCGATCCGGTCAACTGGTGGCCACCGGCGATTGGCTGGTGGTGGTTGCTTGTGCTGATTATCTTGTTAGTTATTGCTGGAATTAAGTTATTTCAGTATAGAAATAAAATTAAATACTCCCCAGTAAATATGGCAAAACAATCTTTGCAATCCATTCGAAGTAAATATACTCAAGATGGTGATGCGCAATATTTAATTCGTGAGATATCTTCACTAATGAGACGACTATGTATCAGTATTTTCCCCAGACAAGAAACAGCAAGTTTAGTGGGTGATGACTGGTTATTGTTTCTCGACAAGTCCATGAAACATTCTACTAAAGGCCACATGAGTGAATCACAACCCGAGTCTGATAATTTATTCACTGAAGGTGTTGGACGCGTTTTAAGTGAAGGTCCTTATAGTAAACAAACAGAGGGTGATGGAGAACAGTTGCTGTCACTTTGTGAAACATGGATTTCGCAAGTTGCAAAAAAATCAAGTTTAAAAAAGTTGAGAGATAGCAAGAAATGATCAACTTCGTATGGCCTTGGCTTGCTGTTTTATTACCATTACCCTGGTTTGTGCGTAGATTTTTGTCGCCGGCATCTCGTATTGAAGAAGCTGCGTTACGCGTGCCATTTCTTGGCGATTTCGCTGATGAGTCGACATCAGCACATGAACAAAGGCCAACGCGTTGGCTACTCGTCTTGGCGGTCATCGCCTGGTCATTATTAATTTCGGCAGCCATGCGGCCGCAATGGTTAGGGGAATTAATTGAGATCCCGGTGAGTGGGCGCGATCTGATGATGGCGGTTGATTTGTCAGGAAGTATGCAGGAAAAAGATTTCAAGCTAGGTAACCGCAACGTTGACAGATTGACTGCAACAAAATCAATCGCAGGAAGTTTTATCGAAAGACGCATCGGTGATCGCTTGGGACTTATTCTATTTGGTGAACGCGCCTATCTTCAGGTACCGCTGACATTTGATCGCAAAACGGTAACAGATTTATTGTATGAATCAGCAATCGGTCTTGCGGGGAATTCAACGGCTATTGGGGATGCTATTGGACTGGCTGTTAAACGCTTACGCGAACAGGACGAAAATAGTCGCGTATTAATCTTACTAACCGATGGTGCTAATACCGTTGGCGAAGTTGATCCATTGAGCGCAGCAGATTTGGCCGCTAGAGAAGGCCTGAAAATTTATACTATAGGCATAGGCGCGGATGAAATGATCGTTAATAGTATTTTTGGTAGTCGTCGTGTCAATCCTTCTGCTGATCTGGATGAAGTAACATTGAAAGGCATTGCCGAAAAAACAGGCGGACAATATTTCCGTGCCAGAAACACCAAAGAGCTGGAAGAGATATATGCTTTACTCGACAAACTGGAGCCTGTTGAAAAAGAGTCGCAAAAATATCGTCCACGGTCGGCACTTTATTTCTGGCCATTATCAGTCGCGTTGTGTATTGCCTTGTTTATATGCATAGCCAAGGTTAGCAATTGGACGTGGAAGCGTTACTGATAATGATAATGTTTGAAGGCATCATACAGAACTTCCATTTTTTACGGCCAGCCTGGTTATATACGGTGATACCGTTAATAATTTTGCTTACTTATATGGTCAAACATAAACTAGGCAGTAGAAGCTGGGATGCAATATGCGATCAAAATTTATTACCTTATATTCTTATCGGGAAACCTGGTGGTAAGCAATATGGCACGGTGTCGTTGGTTGCTTTAAGCGGCTTGCTTGCGATACTGGCGTTGGCAGGGCCAACGTGGGAACAGATCCCGCAACCGGTTTACAGAGATCAGTCAGCTTTATTGATTGCACTGGATTTATCACGTTCAATGGATGTAAGCGATATTAAACCTAGCCGGCTAGCACGCGCCCGGTTCAAGATAGCGGATATTCTGGAGCAACGAAAAACTGGTCAGACCGCATTACTTGTCTACGCAAATGATGCTTATGTTGTAACACCCTTAACCAATGACACGAAAACAATCAGTTCTCAAATAACCGCGTTGACGACAGATATTATGCCTGTTCAGGGGAATAATACAGTTGTGGCACTGGAAAAAGCTTCTGAACTTTTAAAACAAGCGGGCCTGACATCGGGGGACGTGCTTCTCATCACCGATGAGATCGATTATGAACGCAGCCAACATGCAGCAACAAAATTAGTAGAACAAGGTTATCGATTATCTGTTCTAGGGGTTGGTACAGCAAAAGGCGAGCCGATTCCGTTACCTGATGGTGGGTTTTTAAAAGATAAAAATGGTTCGATAGTGATTCCGGCATATGACGAACGTGGGCCTCGTCATCTTGCCAGGCAAGGACAAGGTATTTATCAAGCAATGACCCTGGATGATTCAGATATACAGAAAATTATCGAAGCCATGGATAGGGCTCCTGTGGCAGATGATTCAGGAGAATCACAATTTCAATCAGATACATGGCAAGAACAAGGTCCCTGGTTACTGCTCTTACTAATTCCTTTGGTAGCGGTCTCATTTCGTCGAGGTACTATTGCCGTCATTATTGTGCTGTTGCTACCAATGCCAGAGTCTGCGTATGCATTTGATTGGCAAGATTTGTGGTTGAGATCAGACCAACAGGCGGCACGTGATCTGGAAAAAGGGGATTTTGCAGGAGCCGCAGAGAAGTTCTCAGATACGGCATGGAAAGCTGCCGCACAATATCAGGCGAGTGATTTTTCTGCTGCCATTGAAACACTAAGTACCGAATCACTAGATAGTATTGAAGATGCCGATAATCTTTATAACAAAGGCAATGCCTTGGCACGAGCAGGAAAATATGAAGAGGCCATCAGCGCTTATAATCAATCGTTAGAACTGATGCCTGTAAATGAAGATGCTGAGTACAATCGAGATCTGATTGAAAAAGAATTAGAGCAACAGCAAAAACAGGAGCAGCAGGAACAGGGCAAGCAAGATCAAAAAGACAAAAAGGATCAAGATGATTCGCAGTCTGAACAAAAGCAGAATAAAAAAGATCAGCAGGGCGAGCAACAAGATCAGGAACAACAGGATTCAGATCAGAATCAAGACGAACAGGAACAAGATCAGCAGAGTCAAGAACAACAAGATCAGAACACTGAGAAAAATGAGCAAGAGAATGAACAGGAGCAGCAAAAACAGCAAGAGCAGCAGACAGAAGAAAGTCAGGAGCAATCAGAACAAACGGCTGCTGAGTCAAAGCTCGACGAGGAATCACAAGCCACTGAACAGTGGTTACGCAGAATTCCTGATGACCCGGCCGGTTTACTCAGGCGTAAATTCCGTTATCAATATCAACAACGTGACGCGAGGCAGTCTCAAGAGAATCAATCATGGTGAATAGAAATTTATTTAGTTTAAGAATGGTCTTTATGGCGATGTTATTATTTTTGCCAACATTAACTTTTGCTACGATTAACGTCAGTGTCGATCGGCAATCAATTATGGTTGATGAATCATTCCAAATTATATTCGATAGTAATGAGTCTGCTGGGGAACCAGACTTCAGCCCACTGCAGAAAGATTTCGACATCTTATCAACCAGGCAAAGTAGTAATACCACAATTATAAATAGCCAAGTCGAAACTAATAAAAGCTGGGTTTTGGATGTTATGGCTAAGGGACATGGGAAGCTTGTTATTCCCTCCGTGAATTTTGGCAAAAAGAAAAGCCAGGCATTGGCTATCGAAATATTAAAAACTGAAAGTAAAAAAGATAAAGACACGAATGAAGACATATTTTTTGAAATCGAAATAGACACAGACAAACCTTATGTTCAGGAGCAGGTTGTGCTTACTGTTCGATTATTTATCGGTATCGCGATTAATAACAATGCAAGTTTATCGGAACCCGATCTTAAAGGTGCTGATGCCGTTATACAAAAGCTGGGAGATGATAAAAATTATGAAACACGCCGAGGGAATAAACGCTATGTTGTTTATGAACGTCGTTATGCGATTTTTCCTCAAGCAAGCGGTAATATTCAGATAGATCCAATTGTTTTTCAAGGACGAGTAGGAACTGATTCACGCTCTTTTAATAATTTCTTAAATCAATCAGGTAAGACAATCGTAAGGCGTAGTGATCCAATCACATTAGAGGTGCAGATGGTTCCAACTGATTATCAAGGAGAGCATTGGTTGCCTGCACAGAATGTGCAGTTAACAGAAACGTGGCCAAATCTATTAGCAAATCAATCGCAAGAACTATCATCAGAGGCACAGCCCACATTTCATGTCGGTGAGCCGGTGACTCGTAACATTATTTTACAAGCCCAGGGACTGACTGCCAGTCAACTACCGGAGTTGAAAACTGAATTAAGTGATGAGTTTAAACAATATCCTGATCAAGCTGTCTTGAGCGATCAAGTAACAGAGAATGGAATTACAGGGACCAGAGCAGAAAAGATAGCGATTATTCCAGAAGCTGCTGGCGAATTTACATTACCTGAGGTCGAGGTTTCATGGTGGGACACAAAAACGGATCAACAAGCCACTGCGCGTTTACCAAAGATGCTTATCAATGTGTTACCCGCAGCAAACGCTGCAGTGAGGGCTCCAGCTCCTGAAGTTCCAGTTGATGATGTTGAACAATCATCAGGACTTGGATCAACTGAGTCTGAGGATATCTCAACAAATAATAATGTTGCTACTACCAGCGTAGGGCCATGGTTCGAATTGAGCATTATCTTCGGATTAGCTTGGCTATTAACTGTGCTTTCCTGGATGTGGTTTTATTTCAGGAAACCACAAGTCGAAAAAAAAGGTGACGCAGATCAATCCTACCGAAAAGTAATGGCCCAATTAAAACATGTTTGTGCGGAAAGTAATCCCGTTGCAGCCAAAGATGCCATACTAGATTGGGCCAGGAATATCTGGTCTGATAATCCTGCCACAAATTTAGGAGAAGTCAGCAAGCGTTGTGATGGAAAACTAGGTATGGAGATTGAAATAGTTAACCGCCTCCTATATAGCAAAGAGGCATTGCAATGGGATGGCAAAGAATTATGGAATGCCATTAAAGAATATCAGCACCAGCCACGACCATCAACGAATACAAATGACTCCAGTCTGGAACCTTTATATCGACTGTGATGTTTGAACAATTTGTTATCTATCTATGAGCAAAACATTATGGTTGCTATAGGTCGTGATAAGAATGCGGGTAGAATCGAGAAAAAGCGGTTATTGATAACTCTAATGTAGTGAATTGAACTATTCTTTATTTTTGGCTTTATATTGATGAATAAAAAATTACTCATATTTTTCGCACTATTAATATACTCATATTCTATACATTCAGATGTGTTATTAGGTGATAATGAAATATATTCTGTTAATGATTATTCTACTGCATTCACTACATACGAGAAGTTAGCTGTAGAGGGTGATCCAACGGCTCAGCTAATACTTGCTCTTATGTATGATGGAGGAGAAGGTGTTGCCCAAGACTATTCGCAAGCATTCATTTGGTACAAAAAGGCAGCAGATCAGGGAGTTGCAGAGGCAGAATACAATCTTGGTATTATGTATAGCAATGGACAGTATACTGATGGAGAAGGCATCACCAAAGACTATAGGCAAGCATTTAACTGGTACAAAAGAGCAGCAGATCAGGGTGTTTCAAAGGCACAAGTCAATCTTGGTTATATGTATAAGTATGGACAAGGTGTCAACCAAGATTACAAGCAAGCATTACTCTGGTTTAAGAAATCAGCAACACAGGGTGATATAAAAGCACAAATAAATCTTGGAGTGATGTATAAGAATGGAGAAGGTGTCACCAAAGATTACATTGAAGCGCATAAATGGTTCGATATTTCTTCAGCAAACGGTAACAGCATATCAAAGACTCATAAACATTATATTGCAAAGAGAATGAAACAATCACAGATTGAAGAAGCACAAAAACTAGCAAGAGAGTGGAAGGAGATACATCAGCAATAACTAGAATCATTGCTTGTTCTTGGACGTGCGATTTCAGTTTGGGGCATAATGTTCAAATGTCTGTGAAGAGTTTCCTCTTCTGGCAGATATCAGACTTTCACATATAAAAAATACTATTCGTCAGTAACACAACCATCCGAAGCAGACTTTACATTCTTAATATATTTATAAAGCGTGCCTCTTGATGCCTTATACGGAGGCATTGTCCATGATTCTTTTCTTCGGACGAATTCTTCATCAGAGACATCGACACTGATCACGTTCGTCGTACCATTCACAGTAATGATGTCACCTGTCTTGATCAATGCGATTGGGCCACCTTCCTGTGCTTCTGGTACGACATGACCAATGATGAAACCATGTGACCCGCCAGAAAAACGACCATCGGTGATCATGGCAACATCAGAACCCAAACCTGCACCCATGATAGCGGATGTTGGTGTTAACATTTCAGGCATCCCGGGACCACCTTTAGGGCCTTCATAACGAATAACAACAACATCACCTTTGCCAATCTCTTTGTCTTCGAGAGCTTTGAGCATATCTTCTTCAGAATCATAAACTTTTGCAGGCCCGGTAAATTCCATGCCTTCTTTGCCAGTAATCTTGGCAACACTACCACCAGGAGCAAGATTTCCTTTAAGGATTCTTAGATGACCCGTTTCTTTGATGGGATTATCCAGCCCATGGATGACGTCTTGACCATCTTTTAGGCCTGGTAAGTCTGCAAGATTTTCTGCAATCGTTTTACCGGTAACTGTTAAGCAATCGCCATTAATCATGTCGTTCTCTAATAAAAATTTCATGACAGCAGGTGTACCACCGACAAGATGTAAATCTTCCATCACATATTGACCACTGGGTTTTAGATCGGCAAGGAATGGTGTGCGGTCACTGACGGCTTGAAAATCATCAATGGTGAGGTCGACATCGACCGAACGCGCCATCGCAATCAGATGTAACACTGCATTCGTTGAGCCACCAAGTACCGTAATTAGAACCATGGCATTTTCAAATGCTTCCCGTGTCATGATGTCACGTGGCTTAATATCTTTTTCCAATAAATTCTTAACAGCTTCGCCGACGCGTAAGCATTCTTCTAGCTTGCCGGGATCAACAGCAGGCACAGATGAACTATAAGGTAGCGACATCCCCAAGGCTTCGATAGCAGATGCCATGGTATTGGCGGTGTACATGCCACCACATGCGCCCGCACCCGGGCAGGATTTACTGACAATATCTTGACGTGTCTCTTCATCAATACTGCCGACAATGAATTCTCCGTAGCTTTGAAACGCAGAAATGATGTCGAGTTTTTGATCGCCGCGATGCCCCGGTTTGATTGTGCCGCCATAGACCATTAAGGCAGGACGATTTAATCGACCCATTGCAATAATGCAACCAGGCATATTTTTGTCACAACCCGGGATAGATACATTGGCATCGTACCACTGTGCGGCCATAACGGTTTCGATGGAGTCGGCAATCAAATCGCGTGACTGTAATGAATAACTCATGCCATCTGTACCCATGGAAATACCATCACTGACACCGATGGTATTAAATCGCATGCCGACTAATCCTGCCTTGACGACGCCTTCTTTAATTTTATCAGCGAGAGATAATAAGTGCATATTGCAGGTATTCCCTTCATACCAGATACTAGATATACCGACTTGTGGCTTATCCATATCTTCGCGCGTCATTCCAGTGCCATAAAGCATGGCCTGTGAAGCACCTTGTGACTTGGGTTGCGTAATACGCGAACTGTAACGATTTAATGGCTTTGTCATATTATTTCCAGAATAAAATGGGCGAATTAGTCAGACTGCAAAAAGGTGCGATAGAATACAGCACATTATAAAATCTTTCATCGTCTGACAACAGTCATACAGTCCTAATGCGAGTGATTAAATGAGTAAACAAATCCCTGAGATGCTTGAGAGTTTCTCACAATTAGTAGCTGCACCTTCGGTGAGTAGCACTGATCCACAATGGGATCAGAGTAATCGTGGCGTGGTTGATCTATTGGCGGAATGGCTGGAAGGCATTGGATTCAAGACTGAGGTTATCCCTGTTCCTGCTGATGCAGGTTCAGTTTGTACAGCGGAGAAGTTTAATTTGATTGCCTGCCTATATGGCGGTGAGGGAGAAGGTGAGGGCGGTTTGGTCTTGTCTGGTCATACCGATACGGTGCCCTTTAGCGCTGATTCCTGGCATCAAGATCCTTTCAGATTGACTGAAAATGAAGGTCGGATACATGGGCTGGGTATTTGTGACATGAAAAGCTTTTTCCCGATTGTCCTGGAAGTTGTCCAGCAACTGAATGTGCGTGATCTGAAACAGCCACTTTATGTCCTGGCGACGGCCGATGAAGAAAGTACGATGTCTGGTGCAAGAGCGCTTGCGGGCTATGGCAGGTCTCTGGGCAGGCATGCACTCATTGGTGAACCTACTGGGCTAATGCCAGTGTATATGCATAAAGGCATCCTGATGGAGTCTATTAAGATAAAAGGTCAGGCAGGGCATTCCAGCAATCCTGCCCTGGGTAACAGTGCACTTGAGGGTATGCAAAGTGTGATGAGTGCTATTTTGATCTGGCGAAAAGAATTACAAAAACAATTTCAGGATGCACGGTTTTTTGTACCAGAACCGACGATTAACTTTGGTACCATCCACGGTGGTGACAATCCCAACAGGATATGTGCAGAATGCGAATTAACCATTGATTTACGGTTGATGCCAGAGATGGAGCTGGAGAAGATAAGAACAGCTTTGAGAAGCCTGGTTACTGAGACCATCTATGGTTCTGGTCTCAGTGTTGAATATAATTCCATATTTGATGGTATACCAGGATTTCAAACTGATATAAATTCGGAAGTGATTCAGATCGCTGAGAAATTGTCTGGACGTGAATCAGGGGCAGTTGCTTTTGGGACTGAAGGTCCCTATTTAAATGCGATGGGTATGGATACTGTGGTGCTTGGTCCGGGTGATATTGATCAAGCGCATCAGGCTAATGAGTATTTGTCATTGGATAGAATTCCGCCTATGTTGGATATCTTGACAAAGATGGTGAGTCATTTTTGTATACGAGCTGATTGAAGGTTTTTATTAAATAATTTGCAAATGGTAATTAATGATGTCGAATAAGCTTTCTGAATTTGTTACATGGTTTCGTTCTGCTGCGCCTTATATTCACGCGCATCGTGGCAAGACCGTTGTTTTACAATTCGATGGTGATTTAATTGATGGAGAAGAATTTCCCCATCTGGTGTCTGATATTGCATTGCTTAATAGTCTGGGAATTCGTTTAGTCATTGTTTTTGGTGCGCGACCGCAAATAGAAAAATTACAACAACAAAGAAATATAGAATCTAAGATTGTACGTGGATTACGATTAACAGATGAGGCTTCTATTGTCTGCGTTAAAGAAGCCGTCGGTGCTGCCAGGATCCAGATTGAAGCATTGCTTTCTATGGGCTTACCAAACTCGCCGATGGAAGATGCGCAAGTGAAGGTGACCTCCGGCAATTTTATTACGGCTAAACCTATGGGCGTGATTGATGGTGTGGATTTATGTTTCACTGGTGAAGTTCGCCGTGTAGATACAGAGACAATAAAGCGAAAGCTCGATAATCATGAAATTGTTCTGGTAGCTCCTATAGGATATTCACCTACTGGAGAAGTGTTTAATTTGCGTGCCACAGAAGTTGCAATGAAAATTGCGATCAGTATGAACGCGGACAAACTACTTTATCTTGTGCCGCAGATAGGACTAAAAGATAAAAATGGAGTTGATATTCATCAACTGACTCAACTAGAAGCGGAGACCATGCTTGAAAATTCAAATGTAGATGAATCTATCCATTTACAATTATCTTATGGTATACGTGCTTGTAATGAGGGCGTCAAACGGGTGCATTTTCTGCAGCAGGATCAAGATGGCAGTTTATTACTGGAATTATTCAGCCGTGATGGTGTAGGTACATTATTAAGTGCGGCATCATTTGATCAAATACGCTCAGCAACGATAGATGATGTCGGTGGCATTCTGGAGTTAATTCAACCTCTGGAACAAGAAGGTATACTGGTCCGTCGGTCACGAGAAAAATTAGAAGCTGATATTAATGATTATACTGTCCTGATGCGTGATAGCACGGTCATCGCCTGCGCGGCAATGCACGTAGAAGAAGACAAGAAATATGCAGAGCTAGCCTGTCTTGCGGTAGATGAAAATTATCAAAAATCAGGTAAAGGCGAAGAGCTCTTTTTATACATAGAAGAGCAGGCGATTAATCGTGGTGTTGAAAAACTTTTCATTCTAACGACTCATACAGCACATTGGTTTCTTGAGCGAGGGTTTGTTGAAGGTGATGTTGATGATTTACCTGTCTCTAAACAGGAATTTTACAATTACCAGCGCAATTCAAAAGTATTAATTGAGACATTAGTATAAATAAAATAATTGCCGAGTAGTAAGAAGATTTATTATCAAGGAGTAACTTCATTTGCTGGATCGCGCTAGCGACATTTTAAAATCGACTTTTGGTTTTGCGGAATTTCGTCCCTCACAGGAAAAAATAATCGAACAAATATTACAGGGCAATGATGCCTTGGTATTGATGCCTACGGGCGGTGGTAAATCACTATGCTATCAAATACCAGCGTTGGTCCGCGAGGGTACTGGCATTGTCGTGTCACCATTGATAGCCCTAATGCAGGATCAGGTTGATGCCCTTAAGCAATTAGGCGTTAAAGCTGCTTACCTGAATTCCAGTCTCGATTTCAATGAAGCGCGGATCATAGAACAGCGATTATTAGATAATCAACTGGATATACTTTATGTCGCCCCGGAACGTTTATTGACGGATAGGATGCTGCAGTTACTGGATCAATCTAGCTTGGCTCTTTTCGCTATTGATGAGGCTCACTGTGTTTCTCAATGGGGACATGATTTTCGGCCTGAATATCAACAATTAAAACACTTACATGCACGTTACCCTTCCGTTCCACGGATCGCATTAACGGCAACGGCAGATTCACGCACACGCGCTGAAATAATTTTGCAACTGCAATTGCAGGAGGCCAGTGTCTTCATAGACAGTTTTGATCGCCCTAATATCCATTATTCGATTACTGATGGTAATAATCCCAAACAGCGGTTATGGAAATTTATACAGGAGAATCATCCTGAGGATGCTGGAATTGTATATTGTCTATCGCGTAAAAAGGTAGAAGGCATTGCTGAATGGTTGGAAGAACAGGGCAGGACGGCACTACCTTACCATGCTGGTTTGTCCGCAGAAATACGGTTAAAAAATCAACATCGTTTTTTACGTGAGGAAGGTGTGATCATTGTTGCTACGATTGCCTTCGGAATGGGTATTGATAAGCCTGATGTACGTTTTGTTGCACATCTTAATTTACCCAAAAGTGTCGAAGCTTATTATCAGGAAACGGGTCGTGCCGGGCGGGATGGTCAAGCAGCGAATGCATGGATGGCTTATGGCTTGCAGGATGTGATCACGCTGCGACAGTTCAGTCAGGATTCCAATGCGGATGAAATACACAAACGTGTAGAGCATCATAAACTGGAAGCCATGCTAGGGCTATGCGAATTAGTAAGTTGTCGTCGTTATGCCTTACTGGATTATTTTGACGAGTCTGCAACCGAGTCCTGCGGTAACTGCGACAATTGCCTGAGCCCGCCAGAAAAGTGGGATGCGACGAAATCAGCTCAAATGGCTTTGTCCTGTGTTTATCGCACTGAACAACGCTTCGGGGTGAATTACATTGTCGATATCTTGTCAGGAAAAGTGGATGAACGTATCCAGAAAAATGGTCATGACCAGATCAGTACCTTTGGCATAGGTCAAGAATTCCCTATTGCCGAATGGCGAGTCATTATACGTCAACTGATTGCTATGAGTTTTCTAGAGATTGATATGGAACGTCATGGTGCTCTGCGCTTGACAGAGAAATGTCGTCCCTTGTTGCGAGGCGAAGAGTCTTTGGAGTTACGTAAAGTACAAAAACAAGAAAAACAGCTATCAAGTAAGAAAGGCAAACATACAGTTCGACCACAGGATATTCCTTTGTGGGAAGCATTACGCGCGCTTAGATTATCGTTGGCGCAAGAAGCAGGTGTGCCACCCTATGTTATTTTTCACGATGCCACATTACAGGAAATGTTGAAAAAACGTCCAACCACTGAAAATGATATGAGCAGAATTTCAGGTGTTGGAGAGCAAAAATTATCGCGTTATGGTAGAAAGTTTATTCATGAAATAGCGAATTATCCGTTAAATAACTTATTAGATAATAATCTATCCGACACAGTGAACGAAACTCTGATCCTTTATCAGCAGGGTAATAATATTGAGCAAATAGTCAGTCAACGTGATTTAAAGAATTCAACTATTTATGCGCATTTATCTGAAGCCATTGAAGTCGGATTGCTAGATGTCAAAGAAGTGCTCGATCTTGATGACACGCAATATGATGAGATAGTTTTCACTATCGAATCATTTGAAGATGAAGAAAAAGGCCGGTTAAAGGCCGTTTACGAAGCCTTGGAAGCAGCATATGACTACGGCGTGCTACGCTGTGTACAGGCTTCTATCTAGGTAACTGTTCAGTTTTAAGCGGTAGTTGCAGTTTCCTTTTTCAGAATTTCAATTGACAGCTGGTCATCCTTGACGCTGACAAGTACATTTCCGCCCGTTTCGAGTTTGCCAAACAGTATTTCTTCGGCGAGTGGTTTCTTGATTTTTTCCTGAATTAGTCTCGCCATAGGTCTTGCGCCCATATCTTTATCGTATCCATGTTGACCTAACCACTTCCTGGCTGATTCATTGATATCGATGGAAACTTTTTTACCATCAAGCTGTGTTTCTAATTCAACAATAAATTTATCAACGACATTGCTAATAGTTTTTGTATCTAATGGGCTGAATTGAATAATGGCATTCAGACGATTTCTGAATTCAGGACTGAAGGTTCTCTTGACTGCTTCCATGGCATCACTACTATGATCCTGGTGTGTAAAACCGACTGAAGCACGACTGATACGTTCTGCCCCGGCATTTGTGGTCATGACAATAATCACATTTCTGAAATCAGTTTTACGCCCGTTGGTATCCGTGAGCGTGCCGTGATCCATGACTTGAAGGAGCAAGTTAAATACATCTGGGTGCGCTTTTTCAACTTCATCCAACAAAAGAACTGAATGAGGGTGTTTATTTATTTCTTCAGTTAATAGGCCGCCCTGATCAAATCCAACATATCCAGGGGGTGCACCGATCAAACGTGAAACTGTATGGCGTTCCATATATTCAGACATATCAAAGCGAATCAATTCAATGCCCATGATTCCGGCAAGTTGCCTGGTGATTTCGGTTTTACCAACACCTGTGGGACCCGCAAAAAGGAATGAACCGACAGGTTGTTGTATATCACCTAAACCTGATCGCGACATTTTAATGGCACTGCTTAGTGTGCTGATGGCTTCATCCTGCCCGAATACGACCATCTTAAGATTACGTTCAAGATTTTTCATGACATCTTTATCCGATGAAGAAATACTTTTCGCTGGGATTCTTGCAATCTTGGCAACAATATTTTCAATGTCTGTGACGCCGATTGATTTTTTTCGTCGAGAAACAGGTAATAATTGCTGTGACGCACCGGCTTCATCGATGATATCTATTGCCTTATCTGGAAGATAGCGATCGGTAATGTAACGATCAGCGAGTTCAACGGCTGATCTTAATGATTGGTGTGTATATTTAATTTTATGATGTTCTTCAAATCGTGATTTTAAACCTTCAAGAATCTTAACTGCTTCATTAATTGTTGGCTCAGAGACATCGATTTTTTGAAAGCGTCTGGCCAAGGCACGATCTTTTTCAAAAACACCTCTATATTCCTGATAAGTCGTAGAACCGATACATTTAATTTCTCCTGAAGCTAAAACAGGTTTGATGATATTTGATGCATCCATCACACCTCCGGATGCGGCACCCGCACCTATGATGCTATGGATCTCATCAATAAATAGCACTGCGCCTTCAATCTTCTTGAGTTGGGAAATGATGTTCTTAAGACGTTTCTCAAAATCACCGCGATATTTTGTCCCCGCGAGTAACGCACCAAGGTCTAGAGAATATATGATATTATTTTTGAGCACTTCAGGGACTTCTCCGTCTACAATTTTTTTGGCCAGGCCTTCTGCAATGGCTGTTTTGCCAACACCTGCTTCACCGACGTAGAGCGGATTATTTTTTCTTCTTCGACACAGGATTTGAATAGTTCTTTCAATTTCATGTTGTCGTCCAATCAGTGGATCAATTTTCCCTTGTTCTGCTTGTTGATTCAGGTTGACTGCATATAGCTCCAGAGGTGAAGTCCCCGTGTCCTCTCCAGAAAGGTCTTCTTCCACTGAATCAGACTCATTATCCCCTTCTTCTTCAGATATTTTCGCAATGCCGTGAGCGATGTAATTAACTACATCCAGTCGATTGATCTCCTGTTGGTTGAGGAAGAAAGCTGCGTGTGATTCTCTTTCTCCAAAAATAGCCACCAGAACGTTTGCACCTTTAACTTCTTTTCTGCCAGATGATTGAACATGGAAAACGGCACGTTGCAGTACTCGTTGAAAACCAAGTGTGGGTTGTGTGTCGTGCTCGTCATCGTCAGTAAGAAGAGGTGAATTTTCCTGGATAAATTTACTTAATTCGCCATGTAACACATTGAGGTTAGCGCCACATGCCTTGAGTACATGTGCGGCAGAGTTGTTATCAAGTAGGGCAAGTAGTAGATGTTCAACAGTCACATATTCATGACGTCGATCACGTGCTTCGTTAAAAACGGTATTAAGGGTGACTTCAAGATCTTTATCCAACATGACGCTCTCTCCTTATTCTTTTTCCATAGTACAGAGAAGTGGGTGTTGATTTTCTCGTGAATAGTTATTGACCTGAGCAACTTTTGTTTCAGCAATTTCCCTACTAAAAACTCCGCAAACACCTTTGCCATTAGTGTGTACATCTAACATGATACGCGCAGCATTCTCGGAATCCATGCTGAAAAATAATTCAAGGATTTGTATCACAAAATCCATTGGCGTGTAGTCATCATTATTGAGAATGACCTTGTACAAGGAGGGAACCTTAAGCTTTGGTTTGGCCTCTTGTACTGCCAAGTCTCCATCTTGATGATGTTCAATATTTTTTGTCATGATTTTCTATATTTTGCTTCTGTTTAGACCTAATTATACTGTGCAAATTCCGGGATGCCACACTGATTAGACTATTATCTTGGGTATTACATGCACTATATGTGATAGGTTTCTGAATTTTAAAAATAAATCAATGCTTTAGAGCAAAAATCCAGCTCAATGCAATTAATATATGTAGCTATATTATTGCCGATTCCAGTCTGTTTTCCTAGCAGGAGTGGGGTATTTATGCGATGATCGCCGGCTGAAAAAATTGGGCATATAATTTTATTATTAAGAAGTAGGAGGAATAGATGTCGAGAGAAGCGCAGATTAAGCAGTTAGAGAAGGATTGGGCAGAAAACCCGCGATGGGCAAATGTAAAGCGCGACTACAGTGCTGAAGATGTGGTGCGCCTACGTGGCTCTGTCGCCGAGGAATATACATTGGCAACTCGTGGAGCCAATAAACTCTGGGATCTTGTTAACGAAGAAGATGGTTATGTGAACTGCATGGGTGCGATTACTGCAGGTCAGGCAATGCAACAGGTTAAAGGTGGCATCAAGGCTATTTATCTATCTGGTTGGCAGGTTGCTGCTGATGGTAATACATCAGAAACCATGTACCCGGATCAATCTCTCTATGCTTACAATTCCGTACCTACGATGGTTAAGCGTATCAATAATACTTTTCGCCGTGCTGATGAAATCCAGTGGTCTAGAGGCAATAATGATATTGATTACTTTGCACCGATTGTAGCCGATGCTGAAGCTGGTTTTGGTGGCGTACTGAATGCGTTTGAATTAATGAAAGGCATGATTGAAGCGGGTGCTGCTGGTGCTCACTTCGAAGATCAGCTGGCTTCTGTGAAAAAATGTGGTCATATGGGTGGTAAAGTTCTTGTTCCTACACAAGAAGCCATTCAGAAATTGATCTCAGCGCGTTTGGCTGCAGATACCATGGGCGTTCCAACCATCGTGCTTGCGCGTACTGATGCGAATGCTGCTAATTTACTGACATCTGATGTCGACGAACGTGATATGCCATTTGTTACTGGCGAACGTACTCCAGAAGGTTTCTACACAACGAATGCGGGGATTGATCAGGCGATTGCACGTGGTATTGCCTATGCGCCTTATGCAGACCTTCTGTGGTGTGAAACTGCAGTTCCAGACCTGGATGAAGCAAAACAATTTGCTGAAGCTGTCCGTAAGGAACATCCTGGTCAGTTGTTGGCATATAACTGTTCACCTTCTTTCAACTGGAAGAAAAATCTTGACGATGCAACTATCGCAAAATTTCAGAAAGAGCTGGGTGCCATGGGTTATAAATATCAGTTCATCACTTTGGCTGGTATTCATAACATGTGGTACAACATGTTTAACCTGACACGTGATTATATGAAGCGTGGTATGACGGCCTATGTTGAACAAGTTCAGGAACCTGAATTTGCTGCAGCAAAGGATGGTTATACCTTTGCAAGTCATCAGCAGGAAGTGGGTGCTGGTTACTTTGATGATGTAACCACAGTGATTCAAGGTGGCGCATCTTCTGTAACCGCATTAACGGGTTCTACCGAAGAAGCACAGTTCGACTAAAAATAATACAGTCGAAATTAGCGTTTTGAAAAACCTGATACTGCATAGCAGTATCAGGTTTTTCTGCTTTATGAGGGTCAATAATATTGCTTATTTGTTTTGTTAGGTATGTTTTGAATCGTGCAGAGGCATTTTGGGTCGACTGTATGGAATAACCAGAGAGACTTTACCCGATTCATGGCGTGATTTTATTTCTCTCCAGTATTCTGCGGTTAATAATTCACCATGAACAACAAGGAAAAGTGATCGTAGGTCATTGTTCATGGACAGAAATTTTATAAATTCTTCAGGGAACATATCGTGTTCACCGACGTAATACCATGATTCTGAACGTAGCTCATCAATATCATCTTTTGCTTCCGGGATATCCCGAAAATTACACTCAGTGATTAGACTAACCTCATCGTAGTCGTAGAAAAGGATGCGTCTATGACGTGTAACGCCAAAATTTTTTAATAATAAATCACCGGGGAATATATTAGTTCGTGCCAGATCTTTAATTGCTTGACCATAATCAAGAATTGCCTGTTCAGCTTCTTCACGATCAACTTCATTGATATAAAGATTGAGTGGCCTTACTCGACGTTCTATGTAGGCATGTTTGATGAGTAAATTATCATCTACAACTTCGATAGTATTTGCCGCTTCCTTAAGTAAATCATCAAGAAGTATTTTTGAGAAACGACTGATGGGAAACTTAAGGTTCATGAATTCCTGCGTATCAATCAGACGACCAGCGCGGTCATGTTTTGAGACGAGTTTATACTTGTCGATAACTTGATTACGTGAAATTGTTTTTGGGTAACCAAATTTATCTCTGATTATTTTGAAAACCAGATCATATGAGGGTAATGTGAAGACGATCATCACCAGACCTTTATCACCTTCAGCATGGACAAATTTATCTGTGGTCGATTTTAAGTGTTCTGTAAATATTCTATGTCTTTCAGTTTTGCCTTGCCTGAGTCGGCCTAAAACGGTGTAGAGTTCATCGATTGGTTTCCTAGGTAAAAATGAATGGATGAAATATACCGCACCTACGACAGAATTTGGGTCAGCAAAGTAGTACGAGCGGCTATAACTGAAGACAATACTGACTTCTTCTTCAGTCAAAAAGACTGCATCAATTAGAATTCCCTTTCCAGTATTCTTAAACGCGATGACAATCGGTAATATTTCATCACGGGTGATTATTCTACCGATTAGATATGCGCGTGCCGACTGATAAAAGAACGAGTCGATGAATTCAAACCTCAGATATTCATTTTCTATGTTAAATTTCGATTCTACAAATTGATTAATATTACTGTTAATCGATTTCGCGTAAGGCACCCTAAATGAAAAGTCTTTTAATATCGCTTCAAAAATCTTCTCAGTAGAACCCCAGAATGGATAACGTTTCAGGTTTAGTGTATTGACTAATTCAATATCTTCGCTGAGATTTGTTGAAACAAATTCGAGCCTATGGTCGGTACCGATAGTCCCAAAAATTCTTCTGGTGACAGAGTTAAAGAAGGTTTTTATAAAGCCAGCATCAGGAACCTTGTCCAGCCGTTTACCAAAATAGCTACGGACTTCATTCCAGAGATCATGATCCGTGATCCGATCTCCAAAGAGTCGTCTTAAGGCGAGGACAATACGCCTGACTGATTTCTCGTATAAGTCTATGCGATCGACGAGATCCTGTTGGTGTCCATGCCAGTCACGCCTTTCGAAGCGGGTTCTGGCGCGGCGCGTCAATCGATGAAATGCTTCGTTGTAGTGCAAAAAGCCATCATAGATGATTTGAGATGATTCGGTGATCAGCTTTTTATCTGGCATTTGTGCCATCATTGATGTCTCAAATTACATGTTTGAAATCATGGCATCAGCAAATTCACTGCATTTAACTTCAGTGGCATTATCCATCATTCTGGCGAAGTCATAGGTGACAGTTCTTTGTCCAATGGTTGTGTCCATCGAGCTAACGATAAGGTCAGCTGCATCAGCCCAGCCTAGATAACGCAGCATCATTTCACCTGATAGAATCAATGAACCGGGATTCACTTTATCAAGATTTGAATATTTTGGTGCTGTGCCATGAGTGGCCTCGAAGATCGCGTGCCCTGTGTCGTAGTTAATATTGCCACCAGGCGCTATACCAATTCCTCCGACCTGAGCGGCCAGTGCATCTGAAAGATAATCGCCATTCAGATTCATTGTCGCAATGACATCAAAATCTTTTGGTCTTGTCAGTACTTGTTGCAAGGTGATATCGGCAATGGCATCTTTGATAAGGATTTTTCCTGAATCCAGAGCTTCTTTTTGCTCTTTATTTGCAGCATCTAGCCCATGCTTAGCCTGAGTTCGTTCCCATTGGTCCCAGGTATACGTGTGATCACCAAAATCTGATTCAGCAAGCTGGTAACCCCAGTTTCTGAATGCACCTTCGGTAAATTTCATGATGTTACCTTTATGTACTAGGGTAATACTTTTTCTATTATTCGCGATGGCATATCTGATTGCTGCTTTGATTAATCTTTCGGTGCCGTCTTTTGAGATGGGTTTGATACCAATTCCGGACGACTCAGGAAAACGTATTTTTTGATAATGGTTTGGAAATGCTTCTTTAAATAATTCCATGAAACGAATATTCTCATCAGAACCACTTTCAAACTCAATTCCGGCATAGATATCCTCAGTGTTTTCCCTGAATATCACCATATCAACCAGCTCAGGGTGTTTAATTGGTGAAGGTACATCTTTATACCAGCGTACGGGTCTGAGACAGACATAAAGATCGAGGATTTGTCTGAGGGCAACATTAAGAGAACGGATACCGCCGCCAATCGGTGTTGTTAGAGGTCCTTTAATCGCGACCAGATATTCTCTACAAGTATCCAGAGTTTCATCAGGTAGCCAGCTACCACAAAGTTGATTTGCTTTTTCTCCCGCATAGACTTCTGCCCAATGAATCTTGCGTTTTCCTTGTGAAGATTTATCTACAGCGGCATCTAGCACTCTGACTGTTGCTGCCCAGATATCTGGACCAATACCATCGCCTTCAATATATGGGATAACAGGATTGTCAGGCACATCTAGTTTGCCATTATTGACTGTTATCTTTTCACCTGCAGATGGAATCTCTATCGTAATAGCCAAATCAAACTCCTCCAAAATTTAACTAATTGTTTTTCTTTAAGTGTTCCACAATCGT
>JBLHKO010000022.1:0-30730 GCA_047620145.1 Gammaproteobacteria bacterium
TTTACTGCAACCACGGGTAAAGCACATTGGGAATCTCTACTCCGTGCGCGCGCAGTCGAGAACCTTTGCTATGTAATCGCATCCAATCAGGGAGGACGACATATAAATGATCGCGAAACCTGGGGACATAGTATGATTATTGACCCTTGGGGGGAAATTCTCGATTGTATTGACGAGGGATTGGGAATTGCGATTGCTGACATCGATCTTGAAAAGCAAAAGATACTACGCAAGAATTTCCCTTGCCTTGAACATAGAATCTTTAACTAAATTTTAAAAGGACAGAAATAAATAACCCCGTCGCAAGCGAATGGGGTATTAACTACGTCATACCGGATTTATTCCGGTATCCAGTAAAACAATGTGCCGCTGGAAGCGCACTCTATATAGACTGGATTCCTGCTTTCGCAGAAATGACATCAACGCAGAAAATCACATCCTAAGGATTAAACAAATGAGTAATGCATTAGAAACCGCCAAATCACATTTACTGGATAACAGCGGTCTGGAGATAAATGATATTCAAAAGACGCTGGATCAGTTAATGACCCATCATATAGACCATGCCGATCTTTATTTTGAATCGTCTCGTGCAGAATCATGGGTATTAGAAGACAGCATCGTCAAGGAAGGTTCACATAGTATCGACCAGGGTGTAGGTGTCCGAGCAATCAGTGGCGAGAAGACCGGCTTTGCCTACTCTGATGAAATTCTATTGCCTGCGTTAACTAATGCAGCAACTGCGGCACGCGCCATCGCGCATAGCGGTGGTGATGGAAAACTTCAAGCCTGGAAAAAACAAACACAGGTTTCTCTCTATCAACCCATTGATCCACTGGCATCAATCAGTGCTGAACAAAAGGTCGAGTTGCTGAAAAAAATTGATCAACGTGCGAGACAAAAAGATCCTCGCGTCAAACAAGTCATGATTGGTCTAACAGGTCTTCATAACACTATTCTGGTGGCTGGAAGTGATGGCACCTTTGCCGGTGATGTGCGTCCGCTCGTCAGACTGAATATTAATGTCATCGTTGAAGATAACGGACGTTTTGAGAAAGGCGGCTCAGGCGGTGGTGGTCGATTCGCTTATGAATATTTTCTGAATGACGAACTGACTGATTCGTATATAGATGAAGCCGTCTCACAAGCCTTGATTAATCTGGACGCCGTTGCCGCACCTGCGGGTAGTATGACAGTTGTTCTTGGTTCTGGTTGGCCGGGTATTCTTTTACACGAAGCCATCGGCCATGGACTTGAAGGTGATTTCAATCGTAAAAAAACATCGGCATTTTCAGGTCGTATTGGTCAACGAGTTGCTACCCCTGAAGTGACCATTGTTGATGATGGCACCATTCAAGATCGTCGCGGTTCCTTAAATATTGATGATGAAGGGACGACCACTGAAAGCACGACTCTAATTGAACACGGTATTTTGGTTAATTACATGCAGGATAAACAAAATGCGCGATTGATGGGCATGAAACCCACCGGTAATGGACGTCGAGAATCTTATGCACATCTGCCGATGCCACGTATGACAAATACCTATATGCTCGCTGGCAAGGAAGATCCTGAAGATATTATTAAATCCGTCAAGAAAGGTATCTATGCAGTGCAATTCGGTGGTGGGCAGGTTGATATTACCAACGGCAAATTTGTCTTTAGTGCCAGTCAGGCATATCTCATTGAAGATGGCAAAGTCACCGCGCCCGTTAAAGGCGCGACCATTATCGGCAACGGTCCAGATGTATTAACCAGAGTCTCTATGGTCGGTAACGACATGGCGCTGGATTCAGGCATCGGTACTTGTGGCAAGGATGGACAGTCTGTCCCGGTTGGCGTCGGGCAACCAACGATGCGTATAGATGATCTGACTGTCGGTGGAACTTCAACCTAAGGAAGGTCCGAACAAATTGTAAGAAATCGTTTAGTCGTCTTTCTGGTGAATACCAGAATGACCACCATGGAGGGTGGGAATGCAAAAGGATTGTCTGGAACAATCCTTGTCCAGTCAAAATATATTTACTGGATACTGGCATACGCCAGTAAGACGAGAAAGCTGCTTAATCCAGGAGTAATCTAATTCTTTTTTGTAGATCAACAACATTATTTTTCTCAAACCATGGATTCTTCTTTAACCAGATATTATTTCTGGGGGAAGGATGCGGTAACACAAAATAATCTGGTAAATAATCCTGATAAGACTTTACTGACTCAGTTAACGTTTTCTTTTTTGTTTTATCTAAAAAGTATTTCTGGGAATATTGCCCGACGAGTAATGTAAGTTTCTTATTTTTTAAACGGCTCAGGATCTTGCTCATCCAGAGTTCAGCACATTCTGGTCGTGGTGGACGATCACTTTTCCCATCATTTCCAGGGAAACAAAATCCCATAGGTACAATGGCGAAGTTATTCGGATCATAAAATTCATCAACTGACACATTTAACCATTTTCTCAACCTGAGGCCACTGGCATCATCCCAAGGTACTCCACTGTTATGCACCTTAATACCAGGTGCCTGACCAATGATTACGATACGTGATTGTGTTGAAAAATTTAGTACAGGTCTTGGTGAATGAGGTAAAAATTCTGCACAGGCAGTGCATCTGCGTATTTCTTTTAATAATTTAATTGTCATCAATTATCTCTAACAAATAATTAAGGGCCTGCTCTTCACAGGCCCTTACCAGATTACCACTTATAACTCAGAGGGTGCTTTATTATGTATCTTCTTCCATTGTGCATCAGCTGTTTTAATACGTCCCGGCACATCCTTTAACCACTCTTGCTGAATACCTGAATCAAGATTTAGATAAAGTTTTCCATCAACGACTCTCCAGACTTCTGGGTCACCAACAAATTTCTTGCCAACAGACGCACCGAAAGCACAGTAACCACCGTAAGCTGGAACGTACTTCCCAGGGTTGGCTTCAAATGTCTTTTGATTTTCAGCACTGGCAAAAAGATATGTCACATCATTATGGACGGCAAGATAATTACCATTACCTCTAATCGGTTTCTTGGAATTTTGATACGACACCAGGTCGTAACCATTCACGCCAGTCACACTATTTTCATAGCTTCCTGCGACAGCAGAAAGTGAAAAAAGTGAGAAGCTGCTTGCTAGTAATAAAGCGACTAATGTTTTAAATGTTTTCATGTTGTGTCTCCAGATTAATTAAATGTTTATTTCAAAATAGACAGATCTGTCTACTTGCTGCATAAGATAGACCGCTCGGTCTCCTTTGTCAAGACTTTCATAAAATGTTATGTATTTTCATATCTGTTTGTTTTTATTAATATTTATTATTTTTATAATTAATAAATTGATTATATTTTTACATTTATTACTGGATAAAAGAGACAGAAAGGTCTATTCTGGCTGTTATGTCTTCAAAACGTGAACAATTAATCGAAACAGCTGCCAGACTTTTTGCAAAAAACGGCTTTCATGCAACAGGGATTGATATGATTTTGGCCGAGGCAGGTATTGCAAAAAAAACGCTCTATAACCACTTCAGGACAAAAGACGAATTAATTCTGGCTGCGTTAAGAAAGCATGATGGAGAATTTCGAAACAATTTCATGAAGAGTGTAGAAGAACTTGCCGAGACACCCGAGGCAAGGTTGCTGGCTATCTTCGATGTGGCAAAGATCTGGTTCTCTGATAATAATTTTTACGGCTGTATGTTCATCAATGCAGTGGGAGAATATTCGGAACAGGATTCTGCTGTACGAGAAGTCTGTAAAGAATTTAAGCGGCTGATGCGCGGTTATATCAAAAGTCTTGCTGAACAAGCAGGGATTAAAGAAGTAGAAGATCTAACCAGTGAGTTGGCATTATTACTCGAAGGTTCTATAGTCACTGCACAAGTGTCAGAACTAAATGATAAGGCTGCAGATACTGCAAAACGAATCGCCAGGACATTAATCGAAAATGCAAAACAAAAGTAAATTTTTAGCGCTATGCCTTTTATTGATGAGTCACGCTGCCTGGTCAGATGATGGCATTGACATTACTGATGCAGATCAGGTTTCCGCATTACTTGCAGTTCAGGAAAAAATAGACTCACTTTCTTCAAGTGTAAAGAAGTGCATGGATTCCGGAAAGGACCACAAGGTTTGCATGTGTGATAATGAAGCATTAATCAATGATTTCAATGTGACAGTAAATAAACTATTCGAATTGCATCCTGAACTGGAGAAACTGGATCTTGTTCGATTGAAAACATCAGATGGAACATCGCTTGCTCAAAGTTTATCTGGTTTCAAAACACAGGCAAATACAGATCCAGATTGTCCTTAACACATCTGCAATACAAACCAAATAAAACGTTATTTATATTATTTTATATAATGTTTATTACGTGTTTAAAGCAGTCATAATGAATATAACGCGCAAGAGTGAAACCTTTACAGAAACCTAACCCTTCACCCTAGTTAACCTGAACTCGGGATTAAGGATAAAACATCATTGCGGACAGGGAATGTCCGCAATCCAGAACCAAGGAGGGGTAAATACACCCGGTATTGATAACTTCCATGTGGCTGGATTCTGGCCAATCCCTGGCCAGAACGACGAGTTGTCGCCAGAATATAACAGAAATAAATATCGGGGTTCTTATCCCGAGTTCAGGTTAGTTAATCTTTAACCCAGATAAAAGCAATGACCATCGCAACGAACGCTGTGATTGAAGCGATGGTAAAACAAGTGGTTGCGCCCAGAGCATCCCAGCCAAAACCTGTTAACAAACTACCTATGGCAAAACCTGCACCAAAGCTGGCACTGCTGTACAAACCCTGTCCCCTGCCTTGAAGTTTCCCTGTAAAATATTTATGCACGTATTGGATTGCAGCAGCATGGCACATACCAAACGTGGCTGCGTGTAATAATTGTGCGAGAGCGAGTAAGAAAATACTTTTAACGAAGAAACCAATGAACAACCAACGAACGCCGGCCAGAAATAAACTCAATAAAAATAGTTTTCTTAAACCAAAGACTTTAATCAAGCGATGCATAAACAAAAATAGAACGACTTCCGCAATCACACCCAGTGCCCACAATTGTCCAATGAAGGAACTGCTATAACCATGATCTTCTAGATAAATAGAGTAGAAGGTGTAGTAAGGCCCGTGACTTGCGAGCATCAAAAAACAAGCTAGCAGCAAGGCTATCACTTTTGTTTTTCTAAGAATTTGTTTTAGTGACTCATCTGGCTCGTCATGATGTTCTGCTGGCGCTTCTGAGATCGATAAGGTTAATAGCCATACAAGCACCATAGAAACCAACAATATCAATGGGACATAACTGATACTCAAAGATTCGAAGACAACACCAAGACACAAGACAATAATAATAAAGCCCACAGAACCCCATATGCGGATCACCGTATAGTCATGCGTTGAGTCACCGAGATATGTCAAGGTTGCGGCTTCAACCTGGGGTAAGGATGCGCTCCAGAAGAGTGAGAACAGAAACATGATGAACGCGAGGGCCCAAAAATCTTTCACAAACAACACCGCAATAAAAGAGATGGCAGAAAATAGCGAGGCTAATTGTATGACCCGCATTCGTTTGCCGGTGTGGTCAACCACCCATCCCCATAAATAAGTCGAGAAAATTTTAGTGCCAACAACGATTGCAGAGATGATGCCAATTTGTTCAGCATTGAAATTGATTGATCGGAGATATAAAGACCAGTACGGCATGTAGATGCCGACGGTGGCGAAGAACAGAAAATAGTAACCGGACAGGCGCCAGTATGGCACGCCTACTTTTTTGATCATTCTTTAACTGAAGCGGGAACGACGGGGGTTATTGATTGCACATCAGCATTCTGACCTCGATGGCGTAGCACATGATCCATAATCACCAGCGCCAACATGGCTTCTGCGATTGGTGTTGCACGAATCCCTACACAGGGATCATGTCGACCAGTGGTTTTGACTTCGTTGGCTTCGCCTTGAACATTTACTGTTTGTCCGGGTAAACGAATACTGGAGGTTGGTTTTAATGCCATGCTCACCAGTACATCTTGTCCAGAAGAAATACCACCCAAGACACCACCGGCATGATTACCAATGAATCCTTCAGGTGTGATTTCATCTCTATGTTCTGTACCTTTTTCATTCACACTGTTAAAGCCGGCACCAATCTCTACACCTTTGACGGCATTGATACTCATCATAGCTTTGGCGATATCTGCATCGAGTCGATCAAAGACAGGTTCGCCTAAACCGGGGGGGACATTTTCGGCAACGACATTAATACGTGCACCGATAGAATCACCTTCTTTACGTAAGGCATCCATATATTTATCTAACTCATCAACCTTGGAAGCATCAGGACAAAAGAAGGCATTGTTTTCTACTTCATCCCAATCTTTTAGTTCAATGTCAATCGGGCCGATTTGTGCCAGATATCCACGAATATTGATGCCGTATTTTTCTTTAAGATATTTTTTTGCAATGCCACCGGCAGCGACACGCATACATGTCTCGCGTGCAGAAGCTCGTCCGCCACCCCGATGATCTCTGATGCCGTATTTTTGTTGATAGGTGTAATCCGCATGGCCGGGGCGAAATAGTTCATTGATCTTGGCGTAGTCTTTAGACTTTTGATCAATGTTGTCGATCAAAAGTCCAATCGGCGTGCCGGTGGTAACACCTTCGAACACGCCAGAAATGATGCGAACCGTATCGGTTTCTTTACGTTGGGTAACGTGACGTGATTTTCCAGGCATACGTCGATCCAGATCATGTTGCAGATCTGCTTCACTGAGTTGCATACCCGGAGGGCATCCATCAACAATGCACGCATAACCAGCCCCATGGCTCTCGCCACAGGTGGTGATGGTAAATAATTTTCCGAATGTATTGCCTGACATGGGCGGCTATTGTATACGGGAACACTTAAGCCGTCATGTTGAACTGATGTGTAGATACCTATTCTAATAGGTGATATATATAACACTAGATAGATAACGGCGCATCTGACATGACACGCACTCTTTTGATAACACTTCTTCTACTGGTACCGCTGCAAATGAAGGCGGATGCGCCGGATATGCGCCTGATGAATATTACTGGCGTCGAAGAACCAATGAATAAATATATTGGTAAAGGTCAATGGGTCGTTGTTAACTCATGGAGTCCTACTTGTAGTTCCTGCGTCATTGAATTACCACAAATAAAGAGTTTTATAAAACAAAATCCAGATGTGCCCATGTTAGGAGTAACATTAGATTTCCCCAGCTTTACTTATGGCAAAATGGATATTGTTCAAGACTTTCTTAAACACAACCCTCTTGAATATCCAATATTTCTGGCGGATACAAAGCTAACTGAAGAATTAATAGGCAGAAGGTTAATTGGCATCCCTTCAATTACGATCTTTCATCCTGATGGTCGTGCATTAGTCACATGGCCGGGTGTTATTGAGATTGACGCAATTGAAGACTTTATCGCGAATTACGAAGAGGATGTTGATCCGATATCAAAAGGATTTAATTAGATCAATGCTGTCATGCTGGGGTATCCCAGCATCCAGTAAATAAAGTGTCCGCGAAGCGGACTCGTTTAATTGACTGGATTCTGGCTTTCGCCAGAATGACGGAAAGGGCATGCACTTGGCGTTTTTCCCCGAAACCCTGTCTTAAATAAGTGCCATTCAGACCAGGATATAATTAGGCCACCGCCAAACAAAGACAAGTAAACCTTATTTAAGGAACCTCTGATTAAGTCTCAGAAATTATTAAGTCGTCGTTCTGGCGTAGGCCAGAATGACCACCATGGGGGGTGGGAATGCAAAAGAATTGTCTGGAACAATCCTTGTCCAGTCAAAACAATTGTTTACTAGATGCTGGTTTTCACCAGCATGACGGTGAAGAGACTTAATCAGAGGTTCCTTATTTATTTTTTCCTTCTTTATACATATCAATAAACCCATCCACATTCGGCATCTTCACCTGCATTAATGTTTCTTTATTGAGCACGACATCTTCAGCCACTATATTGTTTAGATAAAGTAGATAAGCTGTTAAGGCATAGGTCTCGTCATTGCTTAGTGTGCCTGGCGCAGTCATCGGCATACTCCGCCGGATAAAATCAAATAAAGTCGTCGCGTATGGCCACAAGGTACCGATAGTTTTCTCAGGCCATTCATCAGTCAATCCCATTTCAGCACCTGCCAAGGGTTCTGCACTCGAACCATAACCACTCGCGCCATGACAGACGATACATTTGGCTTGATAAAGAGATGCACCATGCGTGACACTTCCTGAACCTTCGGGCAAGCCTCTGCCATCAGGAAATACATTGATAGACATTGCGGCAACTTCTACAGGCGTGGCTGGTTGGCCTAGCCTAGGCCCTTCCAAGATTAGGCTTGTTTGATCTTCTGCAGCGACGCCGCTACCAATCAGAGTCAATATCGATAGTGCCAGAATTTTCTTTATCATCTTCTGCCTTATATACATGTCTTACAAACCCATCGTCTTCTACTGCCAATGTCACAATTGCATTGTAATGAAAGTAACCATGGCGTCCTCGATTGGCTACTAACTCTTCACGCTCGGGTTGCACATAACCCGTTTCATCTGTGACTCGGCTTTTCAAGTGCGCTGGCTTGCCATCCCATTTCCATGGCATTCTAAAACGCGTAAATGCTTTGGGAATTATCGGACCATCAAGTGCTGCTTCTGCCCATGTTTTGCCATTGTCTGCTGATACTTCGACTTTTTTGACCTTACCGCGACCGCTCCAGCCAAGGCCGGTAATTTGAAACAGACCCGGTTCAGGAATAGATGTACCAGATATGGGTGATGTAATCACTGACTTGGCATCCATTTCGAGTGTGAACATACGTGACTTGCCGGAAGGTAATAATTCTGTGTATTTTGATGTTTCGTTACGTGCCATCACCGGTTGATCTGAGAGTTCGATCCTTCTTATCCACTTTACGTTGAGCACACCTTCCCAGCCCGGTAACAATAAGCGCATGGGATAACCATTTTCTGGACGTAACCTTTCACCATTTTGAAACAGTGCCAACATGCCGTCGTCCATCGCCTTTTCCAGAGGCACGCTCATATTCATCGCAAATGCATCTGCGCCTTCGGCAATTAACCACTTGGCTTTTTTCTTGACGCCGACTTCATTTAATAAAGTTGAGAGTGGAATGCCAGCCCAGTTGCTACATGACACCAGACCATGTGAATAACCGACTGGTGATTTGGTCGCGTTTTTATTCCAGGAAGAATTACTATTGCCGCCACATTCAATAAAACAAGTTTGTGAATGCCGCGGATAGCGCATTAAGTCATCAACGGTGAAAAATAATTCTTTATCAACTAAACCATGAATCAATAATTTATGCTGTTTCGGATCGATCTGCGGCACACCATTATGATGTCTTTCATAATGCAGGCCATTTGGAGTAATGCTTCCTTCCAATTGATGCAGTGGTGACCATGAGGCACCGTTACCGGGAAGCATAGAATTTGCAGATGGTAATCGAATGACTTTGTCTTCATGGGGGGACGGAACACCATAAGCTGAAAAGGGTTTGCCCGATTGACGCATCCACGGTGGACGAACCGCATCAATTTCTGCTTGATTTGCAGTCTCGGTTGAAGTGTTTGCAATCACTGACGGAGCTGCAGCCGCGGCTGCTGTAAATGCTGTAAATGTAAGACCTTTCTGTAAAAACAAACGCCGATCCAGCAATCCATTGCCTGCGACTTGATTTAGCGTTATCTGGTGATCATTGCCTTTTTTTGACACGCTGCTGTTTCGCCTAACTTATTTTATTCCTCAGCAAATTATAAAGTGACTGCGTGTGTTGATTTAAACACGTTATTTTTTGTATCCACTGCTTCAACGATCATCTCTGCCTCTTTCTCTGGTATAAAAAAGAAACGAAAGCCTGGATCCTGGCTAATCGCAAAAGTCAGATTAGCTTTCATCACAATTTTGCCGTCATAAGTTATTTTAAGTTCTTTGAGGAAAAAAGGTGGTGGTTTAACACCGGTTCTCTGACTTGCGCCAAGGCCTGTGATGTTCGGGTGACTGATTTTAAGTTGCATTAAATTAGGCTCACCCAGAGCCAGCTCACCCACGGTATTCATTTTCATTTTACCCATACGTTTCAGTGATTCATCAACACTCGCTCCAAGGGGTTCAGAACAACCACCCAGTGAACGTATAAATGATTTGCTCATTAACAAGTCACCATTGTTCATTTCAGTGACGACTCGAAAATAAGTATTATCATCGACGCGGATACGCATGGCGAGATCAGCCTTACCACTCTCAGGCGTAAACTCAAATATACCGACTAATGGCAAAGGATTTTTATCCAGATAGACATGCAGCTTTTTGATATAGCGATCGGCCGTTTGTGGAATTTTTGAATGAATTGAGACAGGTACCACTGAAGGATCTTCAGATCTGAAAGGCGCTTTTACTTCAATAACGGCATCGGCCTGATTTTCATTTATTTCTCTTTCCTGAAATGCGCCAGGACGAAGATTTTGTTCCCACACCTCGTCTGACTGTCCTTGAAGGTCTTCAGGGTTTCTGTTTCTCAGTGCATCGACATCAACATCGGCCATTATCGGCAAGGTGAATGCAAACAATGTCGTCAATGTGATTGTCTTGAAAAATGTGTTTGGTAAGGGTTTCATCTCTAGCTGACCTCTTGCAATTACCTGATTTGAAAATAATTCATAAAATCTAGTCTACTATTTCTTCTGCGATAACTATAACTTATTGATATTTGGACTTTTAATGCTGTGCCGCATGAATAAATAATGTGATATTTAAGACCTGTATTTAATGTGTAAAGTTCCATGTTTCCCAGCGTTTCATACTGTTTCACTTACCCCGGCGGCGGGACATAACCAGGAATATCATTCAGATCAAAATCATCATACTGTTCGGCATCTAGAAACTCATCCGCGTATTTTTGGTAAACCTTCTCCCACATAAAGACATCGAATAGATCTGGATCAACATGATCTTCCAGTTTCATACGCCCAAGTATCGTTAGCGCTTGTGAAATGGGCATTGCTTTTTTATACGGTCGATCACCTGCGGTTAAGGCCTCAAATATATCTGCGATACCCATCATTCTTGCCTGAACAGACATTTGATCTCGTTTTAAGCCTTTAGGATAACCCGTACCATCCATTTTCTCATGATGCCCACCTGCATATTCCGTGACGTTGAGTAAATGTTTTGGATAAGGTAAGGATTCCAACATCCTTATGGTAGCAACCATATGGTTATTGATAATCGTACGTTCCTCTGCAGTCAGTGTTCCGCGAAAGATATTAAGATTATAAACTTCATCTTCCGTTAAAAAATCACACTCTTCCCCATGTGCATTTTTCCACTGGTATCTGGATATATTTCCCACACGTTGCTGAAGCTCATCAGCCATAGCTTCGCCACCGACATTACACATGCGAATAAAATCTCTATCATCATCTAATTGTTTTAACTTACAGTTCAACTGTTCTTCAGCGCTGAGGTCTTTCTCTCCTAATGTCTCAAGCTTTAGTTTTAATGCAGCAATCTCCGCATCACGCTTAAGCACTTCAAAACGGGTGTCAATCAATTCAATCCGGTCAAAAATCGTTTCTAATTTAGTACCTTTATCAACCACAGCTTCTGGTGTGGTGATTTTTCCGCAATCGTGCAACCAACCTGCCACACTCAATTCATAAATATCCGCTTCCGTCATATTAAAATCTTTATGAGGACCAACACTAATATTGCATGTCGCCTCAGCGATCATATCGGTTAATACGGGAACGCGCCGGCAATGGCCTGCAGTGTATGGAGATTTCTCATCGATGGCACTTGCGATGAGTGCTATAAAAGAATCAAATAATTTCTTCTGATCGTCAATCAGCTGTCTGTTGGTCATCGTCACTGCAGCTTGCGAAGCTAGCGATTCTACCACTTGCTGATCCAACTTGGAAAATGCCCTTATCTCTCCAGTATCCACGTCCTTTGCATTGATCAGTTGTAATACGCCAATGATTTCATTTTCATGATTGGTCATTGGCACAGTCAGAAAAGATTGCGATCGGTAACCTGTTTTCTCATCAAAATTCCGCGTGCCCGCAAAATCAAACTCTTCATTACTATAGGCATCAGGAATATTGATGGTTTCATTCTTAATAACTGCGCAGGCTGCAACATTATGGGTATTAGGCTCACCATCGTCTTTAACTAATTTGACAGGATAGAAAGAAATAGGCTCACCATCTTTACCACCCATATGAATGCCTAGAGAATCAGTATGGACGATTTCGAATCTAAGGGTATTTTCTTCGGTTCGAAGATACAATGTACCTCCATCTGCACGGGCCATTTCTTTGGCACGAATCAAAATAATCTCTAGAAGACGGTCGTGATCTTTTTCAACAGAAAGCGCAACCCCGACCGAGTTAAGCTTTCTCAATAACGTTGAAATATCAGATAATTCTAGATCCATTCCTTAGCCCTGAATATAGTCACAAAACAAAATATAACCCTACCATAAAGAATACTATCTGGACTAATTCTAGCCCATTACGAGGGATGAAGCATAGTTTGAAACTGAAAATTGAGGGGCTAAGTTTATAAATCTATAACCTTATGAGATTGCCTGAAAACTTGAGAGTGGAGATTAGCGTTATCACGGATAAACTGAACCAATTCCAGCCCTGGAATCGGTTCAGTATGCTGCTTAGATTTAACTTCTGTTTATGTTGATGAATCTAGTGCTATAAACATATTATTGAGTCTGTGTACGAAGCCGGCAGGATCTTCCAGATGTCCACCTTCACTCAATAGTGCTTGATCAAAAAGTATATTCGACCAGTCATCAAATTGTTCGCCTTCAGTCGCAGCCAACTTGACCACTACTGGATGTTCAATATTGATTTCCAAAATCGGTTTGCTCGATGGTACTGCCTGGCCGGTGGCCTTTAATATTCGTTCAAGGTTAAGCCCCATTTCATCCTCATCAGCAACCAGACAAGCTGGTGACTGCGTCAATCGATTAGTGACGCGGACGTCCTTCACTTTTGACTCCAGTACTTTCTTGATCTTATCGATCAATTCGCTAGATTCTTCGTTACTCTCTTTCTCGGCGTCCTTATCTTTTTCTTCATCCAGCTTGCCAAGATTCAGTTCACCTTTAGTCACTGACTGTAATTTTTTACCATCAAATTCTGTTAGATGTGTGGTCAACCATTCATCAATCGGATCATTCAACAACAACACTTCAATACCTTTCTTGCGGAATATTTCCAGATGTGGGCTGTTCTTCGCCGTAGCGAAATTATCAGCAATGACAAAATAAATTGTCTCCTGTTCTTCCGGCATACGACCCACATAGTCTTCAAGGGAAACGGTTTGTTTTTCCTTATCTTCATGCGTTGATGAAAAACGAAATAGTTTGGCTAGGTCTTCTTTTTTATCTGTTTCTTCAATCACGCCTTCTTTCATCACGCGACCAAACTCTTTCCAACAGGTCGCATATTTTTCTGGCTCGTCTTTAGCCATCTTCGCCAACAAATCCAGAACCTTTTTGGTCGTGCCTGACCGAATCGAATCAATGATTTTATTTTGTTGCAGAATTTCTCTTGAAACATTCAGTGGCAAGTCATCAGAATCGACCACCCCACGAATAAAGCGTAAATAGGAAGGCACCAGTTGTTCGGCATCATCCATAATAAATACACGCTTCACGTACAGCTTTACACCATGACGCTGGTTTCTATCCCAAAGATCAAACGGTGCGCGCATGGGAATAAATAACAAACTGCTATATTCCGTTTTGCCTTCGACCTTGCTATGAACATAGGCCAGCGGATTTTCGTAGTCATGACCGACATGCTTATAAAACTCATGATATTCTTCTTCCGTAATATCTTTTTTGCTACGCTTCCATAAGGCTGTTGCACTGTTGATGGTCTCATCTGCTGTTACCAGCGTTGCATCATCTTTTTTATCATTATCAGCGTCATCTGGCTTAGCTAGCTCTTCACTGGGCATAATGATAGGCAGTGAAATATGGTCAGAATATTTTTTGATAATGTTGCGCAGTCGATGACCATTCAGAAATTCGGCGGCATCATCTCGGAGATATAACACAACTTTGGTACCACGTTTGGGTCTATCTACTGTTTCAATAGTGTAATCATTCGCCCCTTCCGAAATCCAACGCACACCTTCTGCTCGTGGTTTCCCTGCCTTACGCGTCGTTACTTCGACTTTTTCAGCGACGATAAATGCTGAATAAAAACCGACGCCGAATTGACCGATCATCTGACTGTCTTTACTTTGGTCGCCTGTGAGCGAACTAAAAAATTCCTTGGTGCCGGATTTGGCAATCGTACCCAGATGTTCAATCACATCTTCACGTGACATGCCGATTCCATTATCCAGCACCATGATGGTCTTGTTGTCTTTGTTATATTCAACCCGAATCTTTAAATCGGCATCTTCTTCATAGAGACTGTCATCCTTAAGTGCCTGAAAACGCAGCTTATCTGATGCATCAGATGCGTTTGAAATCAACTCTCTCAGAAATATTTCTTTATCGCTGTATAGCGAATGAATCATCAAATCCAGTAATTGCTGTACCTCGGTCTGGAACCCCAGGGTTTCCTTTTGTGCTTCAACGGTCATCGACTTTATTTCACCTCTAATAAATATTTTTCCGGAATGACAGATGTGGGGGGTTAAATCTATTTTTCAAGGGCAATTCGTGATTAATAAATAATTCAATTTGAATAGCCAATCACCCTAAATAAACTGTATTAATCTTGTGCGTATTAGCATTGCCTAACTAGAATATATGCTCCATACTTAACAAAGATGCGCAGGTGAATAACTGCATGAATTTATATATGTCCATCTGACTTTTTTTACTACTACTTGAGGAAAATCACATGAAATATCAATTAAAACAATTAGGGCAGGGCATGACAGAGTACATCATCATCGTCGCCTTGATCGCTATCGCCGGCATCGGCGCTTTCACCTTTTTTGGTGATGGACTTAAACAAACGATAGGCTCGGTCACGGAAGAATTGACCGGTAAAGATACAACCATAGTAAATTCGGATAAAACAGATGACCGGATAAAAGAAACTCGTGACATGGGTGATTTCAATCTATCTGATAAATAGACTCTGGATAAATAAAAATAGAATCACTATCTGATAACACTACTTAATAAAGGTGGTGTTACTTAGTTTGTTTTAAATCAGGACTCAAGTAACTAGGCAAGTCACTGGGCTTGAGTCCTGATATCTACTGTAGGAAATACATTGTCTGGACAATTGAGGCCACTTTCTAACAAGCAGCGCGGTCAGGCGATCGTTTTTGTGCTTTTGTTTATGGCTATCCTGCTGGTCTCTGCGTTTGCTTTGTTCAAAGCCGGGAAAATCACTTCCAACAAGATGCAACTGCAAAATGCAGCTGATGCTGCAGCTTTCAGCATGTCTACAGTGGAAGCGCGAGATCTGAATTTCGCGGCTTATATGAATCGAGCCATCGTTGCCAATGAAGTGGCGATTGGACAACTAGTCGGCATGGCCTCCTGGGCCGTCCATTTCAAATCGTACGCTGATTTTGTCGATACCTATGACTCGGTATTTCTTTCACCAGCAACGCTCGGGGTTTCTTCTACAATCATTAAACCCATTACGACGGCTTGGCGCTCTGGAGGGCTGACCGCTGTAAGGATCATGAGTAAAATTGCCAACATTGGCACCCTTGTTTTACATAATATTAACAAGGCATACGGCGGCGCTGTGTTTGGCTATCACACCATCAGTGTGTTTCTTGCGACGGGGGTGCTGAATGATGTCATTGCTGAAAATGCCCCACCAGGCACCAAGATTTCTGATTTTGGCATCCTCACGCTTATTGCTCATGTGGCTACCTATGGTGTGATACCCAATTTACCGAATCAGTTTGCAACCGGCTATTTGCCTACCAAGAAGACTACCTTTGACAAATTCAAGGCCCAGGATAGTGGCTATGCAAGGCTCGCAGCCCTGATCCGCGATTCTCGAGACCCCTTCACCAGAGAACGGGGTTGGGAAGTCCCTCTATTCGAAACCATACTGGGCGACCCTATAGACGAAACACTAGAAGTAGAAATAGGTATAGATGCTGAACCTCTTTTTTCTGCAACAATTGGCTTTGAGTTTAAGTTCGCAATTGAGATCACCCTAGGACGCTATGGTGGTAGCGAATTACGTATGGTCATTCCCGCCTCCACGACCGCAAAAAAAGCCTGGGCTAAAGGCTTTAACTGGTCTGCAGCCGATACAACACAATTAGCCCTGGATCTCGCTGTCAGCATGAAATTATGGGCTGAAGCCTGCGTTCTCACTATCTGTGCTGGGGCGGATATAACTGGAGCCATTAAACTCGGTGGTGATGAGCTGGAGATGTACGTGGAGATATTAGGCGAAAAAATATATCTACTTCCAACACCTTTGGGAATAATTCCTTCAATTCCACCTCTACCAAAAAAGCTACCCTTTCCCACCATTATGCCTTTTTCTGCCGGTTTTGCAGAGGTAGGTAAAACACCAACCAAACCCAATACGATAGGGAATAATCTGGGCTCAAAACATATGCTACAGGACTTTCTTCCAAACGGCGTAATTAGTCCAGATCACTATGGTGGCGCAGCCACGGGAAAATTAGCCTGGAATTCACCTGGCCCGGGTCCCTTACCACCCGCTGGTATTCTTTCTTTGTCTGAGCTCTACCAGGTTGCGCAGGGGACGATGGTCAATAAGAAATATGGCGGCCTGCCACATTATGTCGACACTACTGGCAAACAATCCTTCCTTGAGATAGGCGCACCTAATCTGGTGATTGCCCTGATTCAAAAAGAGGACCCGGATTACGATACCTATCACAGTGCAGATAGAACAAAGGTGTACGACTCAGAAGAACCTGCAGGACGATTGCGTCTGAATGAGGCATTTGCAGATGACGAACTGGCCGTTGTCGCAAAATCAGAATTGTATTTCTCCAGGCCTTCCGATAAGTTCGCCATGCATTTTCTGCGTAATGATGGCTATACCGAGCTAGGCAGTGCGTTTAACCCTTTTTGGCAAGCCAGACTAATTGATACAAATTATGTTGATCGCACAATGGCGCTGGGAATCCAGCAAAAGCAAGATTTTATTAATGTTCGCAATTCATGGAATACCGTGGTTAACACCTTTTCTAGTTTCTTACCATTTTGACTGAAGCACAGCTAACTTGAATCAGATATATAAAAACAGGCAACCTCAGCGCGGTCAAGCAATGACTGAATTTGTCATCAGTGCTTCTTTTTTTCTGATACCACTTTTTCTCGGCATGTCCGTGTTAGCCAAATATATTGATATCAAACAAGCCAATATTTCAGCAGCACGTTATGAGGCTTGGGAATATACGGTCTGGTATGCAAATATTAATGAACGATCATATCTACCGGGGAATACCGGAGAAGTCATGAGTGGATTTGACGCCTTCGACCAACCGAAAAAAACGACAACACAAACACGTATAGAGAGTAAACAACGTTTTTACACAAATCCCGGAAGTGCAGAGACAACTTCACCAATACTCGCCACTGATCGTGACACCGGCTGGTCAGCCGCTGCTGCTAACCCACTTTGGACTGACCATACTGGTGCACCGCTCTATTCTGGAGTCGATGGCGCTTATGCAAGCCTGGCAACTTCTGAAGACACTCCCTCAATCCCTGTGGTTGGCAAAATTGTCGATACACTTTTTGATGTGATTGGCTTTGTATTCGAGGCGATGCACACGATTTTGAGTTTGGGAGGCTTGTTAACGGGCGTGCCAGAATTCAATGCGATAAACACCGACGGTTATGTAAAATCAACCGCATCCATGGAGCTTTCGACTAGCCCAATGTTTACCACCCTGCAAGGAGATGATGTCAGTCTGGATGGCACCACTGATAACACGCTTGATATTTCCACGACCGCAACTGTCTTGTCTGATAACTGGAATGCGGGCGGCAAGGAACATACCTATATGCAGGCGGGAGGCGCCGTTCCCAGCGCGTTGCTGAATGGCATGATACAGAGCATCCCGGGCTTAGCCGATGTCTGGAATGTCGTCTCAATATTAGCACCAGAATTTCGCCTATGTCATCCAGGTGGACTTTGGGGTCCTAATGATAAGGGCAGCCTATGGCTCGGACATATTGACATTGACGCCGTCCATCCTGATCGCCTGATAGACCCGGCCACTGGGGCAACGGTAGGAACGCATGTAGTTAACGCGGCAGGGATGTCTGATTTTAGCCCAGATTTCCGCAAGACATCCGTTGATCCAGATCCCTATGCAGACTCAAGGGATTGTGTTCAGTAATGCTCAACTCAACTCAACGATTCTGGTTTCTAAAGGCGCTACGTTCTGCGTGTCTAATCGCTTTGATTTCACACTCTCAAGCCGTACTTGCAGGCGTACCTGATTTTCCACCACCTCCTGATGCCAGTGTTGAGTGGGTCGGCAAAGATATTGAAAATGGGGGCATTAAAACTTCAATCCGCGCCTTTCGCAGCAATAAAACAATCGAGAAAGTCGTTGAATTCTATCGACGTGAATGGAAACGACCTGTTGAAAAGGGCAAGCCCGGTTTTGTGGAAACGATAGATGCCGCACCCTGGTATATTATCAGTCGTGTTGAAGATGATTATCTGCTGACCGTGCAAGTACAGGTTCAGAATGACGACGATTCCAGATCATGGGGTTATTTGTCGACCTCACCGTTACCTAGCGACAAAAAAAATAAACCAGTTGAGCTGGGAATAAGCACTCCGAAGATGTCTGGGAGCCATGTTCTCAATGAAATAAAACACAATGACCCTGGTAAATCAGCGAACACTGTCTTCATCACAAATGAACAAACAGTTAGCAATAATGCTGCCTACTATCGAAATTTTTATGAAAGCAAAGGCTGGACCAAAGAAACTGATCTTGATTCGGAAAATTCGCATGCATTAGTATATAAAACTCGAACTGAACGTGTCACAATCATGCTCACTAAAGATAAAGAATTTACTCGTATCGTGCTAAATTCTGTTAAAAATACCATCTTTTAATTTCGGCTAATTAGAAAGTATATGATTTCATGCAACAAAAATATCATTCATCAATCAGGCCAGGCAATGGCAGAATATATGGTGGTGGTGGTGTTTGGCGTCATGGTTTTAATCATTGGCCCCGCAGGTGATGTATTGTTGGATTTACTCTTTGCCATGAATGACAATTATCAGGGATATTCTTACGCTGCATCCCTCTCAACCTTGCCAGATCATGACAATCTGGCGGAATACGTACTAGAGATTAGTGGTCTTAATCCTGCTGCTGTTGAAGCGCAGTTAAGTTCACTGCTAAATCAAGTCCCAAGCTCAATGACATTGCCCGATATAGGTGACATACCTCTTAACAAAAACACTATTCTAGAAGGGGCCACCAGCCTTTGGTAACGCAATAACATTAATTATTAAAATCAATTAAAATCAATTAAAACCTTAATTAAAAGAATACATTATGGCTAAACAACAAGAAAAAAGTGCATTACCTCTAATAGCAGGCGCCATTGGTTTTGGTATCGTTGCAGCTCTACTGGCGATGTTTTATCTGAATGCGAAAGAGGCACAATTAAAGGCAAAATATGAGGAAGATCAGGCAAGCACGGTGAGGGTTGTTGTTGCCAACCAGGACCTGCCTAAAGGCCAGGAGATTACTAAAAATCTTTTTAGTGCACGTCAAGTACCAAGCGATTTCGTTCACGACGACGCTATTTTCCCTGGCGACTTTGATCGCTATATAGGTCGCTCACTCGTGGCCAACGTGGGCCGCGGAAAAACACTACTAAAAAGCTTTATGGATGAAGATTTTCCACGTGACTTTTCAGACGTGGTCAAGCCAGGTCACCGCGCCATGACGATCACCGTTGATGATATCAATTCAATTGGTGGCTTCTTACGCCCAGGAAATCGCATTGATATTTTCGTTAATATTCCTTTCACCGCCTCAGGCTATAGTGAGGAGCTTTTTGAAGCAGCAAAGGACTCAGGTTTATTGGAGTTATTGCCTAAAGATATCTTGTCCTCAATCCCTGGTGAACTATTGGATGCTGCAAATGGATCTGCAAATCCAACTGAATTACTGGGCATGATCATCCCGGATGACGTCATTATTCCAGTAATGCAAAATGTTATCGTATTGGCAACAGGTAGGGATCCCTATAGAGAAACCCTGGATGCCTTGAGACAGCCACAACATCGCACTGAGAGTCAATTCTCACACATCACCTTAGAAGTGAATCCTCAACAAGCAGCACTGATTTCCATGGCTCAGGACAAAGGTGACATTCTCACGCTATTACGTAATCGTGACGACCAGAGTGCCTCTGCTTTTACCACTGTTGGATCTCCTGATTTATTTACTAATGCAACGAGTATGGCCAAAGCTGAAAAAGAACGTGCTTCTCGAGCGACTACAGCAGCAGGTGTTGATATCAATGGCAATTTAGTCGATGCCGACGGTAAAAAATTAGTCAGCCGCGATCAGTTAGCTGCGGCTGGATACAGCGTCAATGAAGATGGTCAGATCGTTGATAAAGATGGCAATATCGTTGATGTAAATGACATTGTTATTGCCGCTGACGGCACCATTATGACCAAACAACAATTGGCAGCGGCAGGGCTCAGCGTTAATGCCAGTGGACAAATCATCGATAAAGACGGAAACGTGGTTGACGTCAATGATCTTGTTGTTGCTGCAGATGGTTCTGTCTTAACCAAAGAACAACTGGCCGCTGCTGGGCTTAGCGTTAATGCCAACGGTGAGATCGTAGATAAAGACGGTAAGGTTGTTTCGATTGAAGATATCGTGGTTGCTAAAGATGGAACAATCATGACAAAAGAGAAGCTCGCTGCGCTTACCGCAGCTGGATATAGTGTCAATGAAAATGGCGAAATCGTAGATAAGGACGGAAATATTGTCGACTCAAATAGCATCGTCATTGCCTCCGATGGCAGCGTAATGACCAAAGAGCAATTAGCTGCGGCTGGACTTAGCATTAATGAGAATGGCGATATCGTTGATGCAAACGGCAACGTGGTTGATGCAGGCGATTTGATTACTTCTGCTAACGGTGAAGTGCTGAGTAAGAAACAACTAGCTGCTGCAGGACTAAGCGTAAACGCAAATGGTGAAATCATCGATGCCGCGGGTAACGTTGTTTCTGCACAAGAGATTACACAATTTGCTCAAAACCAGAAGATTACGGGTAGTGACAAGGCGTCAGGAGAATATGTCCTGACCATTGGTGGCGCTAGTGAAGATGGCATTGCAAAATCTCTAAACGTGGTTCAACCCGTCGACAAAGACAAGGCAACCGAATGAGTTAAATGCCCTTTCGAAATAGAAAATTTTATCTTGTTGTGTTAATTGCTAGTAACCTGATTGGAATGGACATTGTAGTTGCAGCTGAAGATAGTAGAAATGAATTATCCAATGATGGGCAAACTGCTGTTGATGATCGAATTGCCGGTGGTGAAGATAAATCAAAGAACATTGTAGTAAGAACAAGCAGTAAAGAAGCAACAATACAAAAAGGCCGATCTATTAAAATGATAGTAGGCGGACAATCGACAGATGGATTAGCCAAGGAAGTCACCGTCCCAGTTCAGGATTGAGAATTGCAATTATAGAGTATTGCAATTAAATAGACTGAGGCGATTCGTATATAGAACAGAGATTATGGAGTCTAGTCACTAAGACTAAGGTAATTTTGATAGACGTCTACTCACGGTATGACATCTATGAGATATTTAATAATAAAATTTTAGGGTTTCGGGAATACACATTATGATTAAAAAGATATTCGTGGCTTGCCTCTTGTTACTAATGACAAATATTTGTTTGGCAGCAGATAGAATCGAACTTTATGTAGGCGAGATCAAGATACTAAAGCTTGGGAATATTGAGCGCATTGCCGTTGGTAGTCCGGCAATAGTCAGTAATTCTATGCTCAACGACGGCCAATTGATTCTAATTGCCGAAGGCGCAGGATCCAGCAATGTACACATCTGGTTCAATAACGGCACTGAAAAAGACTACATGGTACATGTCACCGCCGCATCTGATAATTTAGTAAAAAGAAAAATAGAAGTTGAAAACCTGTTAGGCGATATCGAAGGACTTGAAATCGATTTGGTTGGTGAAAGAATCGTGCTCTCCGGCCTGGTTGAATTTGGACATGAAGAGACCATAAAGACGGTACAAGAGGCCTACCCGGAAGTCCTTGTCAGTATAAATTTTGCCATCAACAGTTTAGTCAGACAAAAACAGGAAGTAGAGGAACTATTGTCTGATGTTGACGGGCTTAATGTGCGTATTGTTGGCAACAAGATCGTGCTTAACGGCCTGGTTGATACCGGCCACGTACCGGCCATCGATATTGTAATCGGTGCATATCCAGAGGTAATGAATCTTACTCAAACTGGCAGCCTAGACATGGATATGCCAGATAACAAAATGGTGATGATGGCTATCAAGATTACCGAGTTTAATAAGAATTTCACAGAGACTTTGGGCATCTCATGGCAAAATTCGGTCGCTGGCCCTTCTGCTGCATTTGCGCTTGATGGTGCAACCAATTCAGTGTTTCGCCCACTACAAACGCCATCCACAACAGCTATCGCGGGTAATCCAGTAAACTTGACGCCAGGTAATGCCATCAGCCCACTCGGTTACTTTGGCATCGCTTTCGAGATCGCCTCTCGAATTAACTTCGCAGTAGGTTCCGGTAATGCAGTAATTCTGGCAGAACCACGCCTAGCTGTTCGCAGTGGTGGCGAAGCAAGCTTTCACGCTGGCGGGGAGTTTCCGATAGAAATTTCCAATATCAACGGCACCACCGTTGAATTTAAACAATTTGGTATCAAACTTAGTGTCAAGCCTAATGTTGATAGAAATAATAATGTCCGCGCTTTAGTAGAAACTGAACTGAGTGCTGTTGATAGGTCAGTGACTGTGAACAATATTCCAGGCTTACTCACCCGCACGACAAGTGCCGATGTCATTCTAGCCTCTGGTGAAACACTGGTCATGTCCGGTTTAATCAACCAAGAAGCTGCCAAAGATATCAGTGGGCTAAAGTTCCTCAGCGAAATCCCCATACTTGGTGAGCTGTTCAAATCAAAAAGTTTCGCTGACAAAAAAACTGAACTGGTTATCTTTGTTACACCAACAGTTTTTGATGCTGATTCTGAGCTAAATAAGAAAACCATTGAGTATGCCAGAGAGGGCATAAAGGGTGTCGTTGAAGCAATTGATGAAGATTCACTTGATATTGTTTATTAAGTTTTAAGGAATAATTATGTTCGATGTAATTGTAAATAATGCAAAAGGTGAACGAGTTAAAAGTTTTCACTGCCCGGTAAGTGAATGCAGCATTGGTAAGGCACGTGATAACTTTGTGCAATTACGTGGCTGGAAAGTTGCCAATCATCATGCTGAAATCCAGCGCACCTCTGAAGGCTTGTTTATAGAAGATAAAACTGGAAAAAATAGTGTAGAGGTAAATGGTGAAAACGTACAACACCACGGACCGATACGTTCCACAGATGAAATCATTATTGCCGGCTACTATATCAAAGCAGGAATGAGCGCAAATTCGGGTGAAGCTGACGCTGTCGATGAGGACGATGAGGACGAAGACTACGATGATATGAGAACCGTTATCGGCGTAGGTCATCATGCAGTCTTAGAGGCGTCTGAGGAAATTAGTAAAACACTCGTTGATCTTCAGCATAACGAAAAATTCAAATGGCGTAATCGGGTGCACGATGAACTCATGGCAGCCATGGATCTACGCCGCACCGATATCAGCGGCATGGATGAAGTAAAACTGCGTAAACATGTTGAGGGAATGGTTAAAGAGATTATCGCTGAAATGGGTCCAAAGCTACCCGACAGCGTCGATAGAGAAAAACTGTTAAATGATGTTTTGAACGAAGCCGTAGGACTTGGGCCACTAGAAGATCTGCTTGCAAACGACGATGTTACGGAAATTATGGTCAATAAATTTGATGAAATTTTTATTGAAAAGTCTGGCAAGCTAACCCTGTCTGATATCACTTTCTCTAGTGACGATGCCGTCATGACCGCAATCGAAAGAATCGTTTCACCACTTGGCAGACGCATTGATGAGAGTTCGCCTTTGGTTGATGCTCGCTTAAAAGATGGTTCACGTGTGAATGCTATTATTCCTCCCCTGGCATTACGTGGTCCCTGTCTCACTATTCGAAAATTTGCCAAGCAAAAGTTACAAGCCAGTGATCTGGTCAATTTTGGTGCTTTGAATAATAACATGGTTAATTTTCTAGAAACCGCCGTTAAGAACCACATGAATATCCTTATTTCTGGCGGTACAGGTAGTGGTAAAACGACCTTGCTCAATGTCTTATCTAATTTTATTCCACCTACAGAGCGTATTATTACCGTTGAGGATGCGGCGGAACTAAAATTGAACCAACCCCATCTGGTGAGTCTCGAAGCCAGACCACCTAACCTTGAAGGCAAAGGCGCTGTACCCATTCGCGACCTGGTCAAAAACTGCTTGCGTATGCGACCTGACCGAATTGTTGTTGGCGAGTGTCGTGGAGGTGAAACTTTGGACATGTTACAAGCCATGAACACCGGTCATGACGGTTCCTTAACCACAGCTCATGCGAATACTCCAAGAGATATGATCGCCAGATTAGAAGTCATGGTGATGATGTCCGGCCTGGATCTGCCAGTATCCGCCATTAGAGAAATGGTGGCATCTGCCATTCATATGATTGTACAAATATCACGCTATTCAGATGGTAGTCGCCGAGTCACTAATATTACAGAGATTACTGGTGTTGAATCTGGCATTGTCTCTATGCAAGATATCTTCCGCTATCAACAAGAAGGCTTTGACGAGGAGGGGAAAGTAAAAGGGCATTTTGAAGCGACTGGAGCCATCCCTCACTTCTATGAAGAAATGCGTCAACGAGGTCTACCCGTCGATATGTCTATATTTTCTTGATTAATTATGATGGACTTTTTACACAACCTTTCAGCTGGTGTTAGTTACTACATAATCTTGACCTGTGTTTTTCTGGCGGTGTGTCTTTTATGGGTTGAACTCGCGAAGAAAGTAGAAAAGGCCATAAATAACTACAAAGAAACTTTTACTTCGACCGCCAGTAGCAATACGTCCGACATGTTTTTGTCTGTGGATCCTAATCAACTATTTATCATCAATATTATTGCTATCGTTGTATTACCAATACTAGCCTGGCTGATAACCAGAGACCTGCCTACCACTTTGGCACTGCTGGCAGTTATCATGCTATTACCGTCTATTTTCTATCGTTCCATGCGCAAAAAACGATTGAAACGCTTCGAACAACAGTTACCCGATGGCCTGGCCATGATCTCCGGTGCAATGCGAGCAGGTGCCAGCCTTAATATCGCCCTGGAGAGCCTGGTTAAGGAACAACCAGCGCCTGTTTCTCAGGAATTTGAATTATTTCTAAAAGAGCAACGTCTCGGTGTGGAATTTGAAGTTTCCCTTAAAAAAATGGAGAAACGCATCCCATTACAAGACTTTGGTATGTTGGTAACGGCCCTACTAATTAATCGTGAAGTGGGTGGGAATCTGGCTGAAACGATGGAAACTCTCGGGGAGACATTACGCCGAAAGGCCATGATGGAAGGAAAGATCGAAGGATTGACTGCTCAGGGAAAACTACAAGGTATTGTTATGACAGGATTGCCAATATTGTTGGGTGTCATGCTCTATTTTATGGAACCTGAATCCATGAGTAAACTCTGGACAACCACGATAGGCTGGATTGTTCTGGGTGTCATCATCATCATGGAAACAATTGGATATTTCATGATCAGTAAGATCACCAGTATTGATGTTTAGATATTAAAATATGAATAGTATTTACTATAGTGGAAGTTTAGTTTCGATTCTTATCTCGTGCATACTGTTTGTGCTTTTTGTGGCTTTACTTATGTCCATGATCGATACAGAAGATAGATCTTATATGGATCCACTTTCTTGGAAATTAAAACTTCTCTGGCCATTCATCCAGATCATCGCTAACTTTTTTGTAATATTTCTGCCTTATGATATCCTCGAAAATACAGAAAAAAAGGTTTCTCATTCAGGCGTCAGCTATCTTCTGAGTGCCGAACAGTTTATTGCGTTACGTATTATTTCAGCAATAATCGCACCATTTTTAGCCTTGTTTGTAATGGTATGTCTTGATAATTTTCAACCTGTCTGGTTTGTGATTACACCGCTACTAGGCTTTATGTTGCCGATTGTTTGGTTATCGGATGTACGTAAAAAACGTAACAGCGCAGTAATTCGAACACTGCCAGTTTATCTGGACTTCATTACCATGTGTGTTGAAGGTGGCCTGAACCTGCAAGGTGCGCTCGGACAAGCCATGGAAAAAGCTCCCCCTGGACCATTGCGTAACGAATTTGCCGTTGTCCTGCGAGACCTTCGCTCTGGCCTGTCACGAGCTGAGGCGCTAAGACGCATGGCAGAGCGCCTCGATATACAAGAGATTAATAGCTTCGTCAGTTCCATCATACAGGCTGAAAAGATGGGTGCGTCACTGGCAACCGTACTCAGAGTACAATCAGAGCAACGTCGTAATGAACGCTTTCAACGTGCTGAGAAAACGGCCATGGAAGCACCAGTAAAACTGGTAGGTCCACTGGTTATGTTTATATTTCCCGTCACCTTTATCGTCCTCGGATTCCCTATCTTCATGAAATTTCTAGGTGAAGGATTGTTATGATCCACGGCTGTTTGACCTGGGCCAGTTCCCAGGACAATACCCAGACCAACAACCAGACCAAAAATGATTTTCTGATACAGAAAGTAGCCAAAACCAGTAATTTCATTGATAGAATGCGTGGTCTGTTATTTTCGTCGCCGTTAAAAGAAAATGAAGGTTTGTTGATTGCGCCCTGTTCCTCAGTACATACCTTTGGTATGCGTTACGCCATTGATTTGGTATTTCTGGATAAGCAATTAACTGTTGTAAAAACCGTAAAGTCTCTGAAACCATGGCGTATGGCAGCATCAAACGCTTACATGGTGCTGGAGCTTGCGGCAAATAGTCTGGATACATTAAATTTAACAACTGGACAACAATTGGAATGGCATGATGATTAAGGTAGTAATTAATTTAGTAGTAGCATTGTTGCTTCTGTCTTTCTTCACCGGCTGTACTCCTAACAACATAAAAGAAAACGAAGATGCAAGTAGCACTGATCTGTTGACACTCAGAGAAGAGGCAGATGTTGCTTACCAAAATGATGATTTAGAGACCAGCGAAAAACACTATACAATCCTGGTTAAAGAAATACCTGAAGAAGCCTTGCACTGGTACAGACTGGCAAATATCTATGTACGAACCAATCGTCCCTATCCTGCCATCAACCTGTATAGAGAAGCCGTCCTTCGCGACCCAAAATTTTCCAGCGCCTGGTACAACATGGGAATTGTTCAATTAAAACAAACCGCGTTCAGTCTAAATGAAATGCTTATTTATACGGATAAAAATGACCCGCTCTACGGTAAAGCTGCAAACATGCTGGAAAAAATTCAAGCTATCATCAAGGAATGATTAAATATTCAGCTTATTTAACATAGATTACTGAAATCAAAATCAGCACATAAAAAATTAGTTTATACAGATGAAAATATCTCATCATAAAAGATTCAATATTAGCAAGACACCTGGTTTTGGACAGGCGATGATCGAATTCGTTATTGTTTTGCCAGTGATGTTACTACTAGTCATGGGAATCATTCAATTTGCAATGATCTATAAGGCCAAGATCACACTCAATTACGCAACCTTCCAAACAGTCAGGGCCGGCAGTTTGAACCATACTAATACCTCGGACATGAATATGGCTTTTGCCAGTAATATGGCGCCCCTATACACCACTAGCTGGGTGAGTATGGACAACAGCACTAATAAATGTTCGAGTAACTTTATCGCGTCAGATGCCGGGCGTAGAAATCGGATTGGTACACAGCAAATTCTGGACAACGGACTAAGAGCCACACTGGATGCCAATATTGATAACTTTGGCTCTGAAAGTGTGCTCTGTGCAAGACGTGTTGTTAAGGATCAGATTAATAAAGGCTATGTCAAAATCAAACAAGTAAACCCTAGCCCGGAATCTTTCGTTGATTACGGTGTTGATGCTACTGTTACTTGGGAAGAGACTAATACTCAGACAGTCGAAACAATCATCCCTAACGACAATCTGATGTACCGCGATGCCAGGATGATCGGAGGTGGCAGCGCTGGACAATCAATCCAGGACGCTAACCTGCTAAAAATACATGTCGGTTATTGTTACGAACTGATTATACCTTTCGTCAATCGAATGGTCTGGGCCATGCAGCGTTACGGTACTGGGACAGCTCCTGCATCGGAAAAAAAATATGGACGATATTGGGCTGATCCTGGTTCGACGCCACCTGGTTTCTTTGGTCCACCCGATACCGAATTTGCCAAGAGTTGCATTGAATCACCGACAGATACTGGGCGTTACAGCATAGTGCTCTACTCCCAAGGGATCATGCGCATGCAATCGGCAGCAGTTGAATGCTATCTGTTAGGAACTTGCCCTGCAGCTTACTAAAGCCTGCTAGCTAACTTAGAGTTGTTTTATTAGAATAGAGCCTATGTCTGCACATACACAGCAGCTCTCCCAACACACACCAGTCATGCAGCAATACCTTGGCTTTAAAGCTGAGCATCCTGACAAACTCCTATTTTTCCGCATGGGCGATTTCTATGAATTCTTTTATGAGGATGCAAAAAAAGCTGCTCGCTTATTAGATATTTCACTCACCAGTCGAGGCAAGTCTGCGGGCGATCCTATCCCTATGGCTGGCATTCCTTATCACGCTGCTGACTCCTATCTGGCAAAGCTTGTTAAACTCGGCGAATCCGTGGTCATCTGCGAACAGATTGGTGACCCGGCAACCAGCAAAGGTCCTGTCGATAGAGCAATTTCAAGAATCATCACGCCCGGTACGGTTACCGATGAAGCCCTATTGAGTGAGTCATCAGAAAACTTACTTAGCGCCATATTCGAAAAATCTGGCCAGTTTGGTTTGGCAACCATTGACATATGCAGCGGTCGATTTGTACTCATGCAACTTGAGAATCAGGAAATGTTAAGCAGTGAGTTAGAACGCTTACAACCCGCTGAAGTACTCGTTTGTGAAGATGCGGAACTACAACATAATATTAAAACGCTACGCAATGTTACTGCTCGTCCTGCCTGGCACTTTGATGAAGACAGCGCTGTTGAGTTATTAAAGAAACAATTTAAGGTTCAAGGACTATCTGGCTTTGGTTGCGAGAACATGCTCTTGGCAATCTCGGCCGCGGGCTGTTTGTTGCAATATGCTGAAGAAACCCAACGTTCGGCCCTGCAACATTTGCAATCTATCTGTGTTGAACATCAACAAGAGTGTATTGTTCTTGATGCAGTTAGTCGGCGTAATCTCGAATTAGACACTGACAATGAAGGCAGCGGTAAACACAGTCTTTTAAGTGTCCTCAAAACAACATCAACCGCGATGGGCGGTCGCTTGTTAAGTCGCTGGCTACATAGGCCAATACGTGACCTGCAAACATTACGACTGCGTCACGATGCAGTTGCTTCCCTATTGCGTAATCGTGAGTTTATTCATTTCCACGACAGCCTACGTTCGATAGGCGATATGGAACGCATCCTTGCGCGCATCTCTTTAAAGTCTGCCAAACCCAGAGATCTGGTGCAATTGCGCACTACGCTGACGGTCTTGCCAGAACTCGAAAAACGTCTTGCTGACATTGACTGTCCTCTACTACAAGCGTTAGGCGTCCACCTTAATGACTTCTCTGACTTAACTGATCTTTTAAATGACGCAATTACCGAATCTCCACCTGTCACCGTACGTGATGGCGGCGTCATCGCTGAACATTATGATGCGACGCTTGATGAGCTCAGAAAACTCAGCTCAGAAGCGGGGCAATTTCTACTGGATATAGAGGCTCGTGAAAAAGAGCGAACAGGGATTGCAAACTTGAAAGTTGGTTATAACCGCGTACATGGTTATTACATTGAAATGAGTCGCCATCAAACCGCCGAACTGCCAACAGAATATCGTCGTCGCCAGACTTTAAAAGCCAGTGAACGATACATCACACCTGAACTGAAAACTTTTGAAGATAAAATACTCAGCGCACAAGAAAAATCACTGGCATTAGAAAAACAACTCTATAACGAGTTGCTTGATAAGTTATCTGAACACATTACAGCACTGCAAATGTGTAGCGCCGCCGTAGCTGAAATAGATGTTCTGGTTTGTTTTGCTGAACGTGCTGAAACCTTAAATCTTAATCAACCTGTGTTTAAAACGACGCAAGGTATTTCTATTACTGCAGGTAGACACATCGTAGTCGAACAGATGCAAACTGAAACGTTTGTGCCTAATGATCTGAGTTTAAATGACGAACGCAGGATGTTGATCATTACCGGCCCCAACATGGGTGGAAAATCGACCTACATGCGACAAACGGCGCTGAT
>JBLHKO010000023.1:0-30462 GCA_047620145.1 Gammaproteobacteria bacterium
AACTTATCTGGTCGATTTAAAAACACGACGCCACTAGAACTTTCCAGTTCTATTCCTTGATCGTCAACAAGCGTTTGTTTGAAGTTGGCTTCCAGCGTCTGCATGTTATCCATAAAACGAGCAAGGAGATCTTCATTTTTATCTTCGGCATAACCCGTCGCGCTAAACATCAACAGCATCAATAAAATTATTATCTTCATAGAAGTCTTTGACTGCCTATTGTTTTGAAGTTGCATTCAAATTCTGAACTAGTCAATCGAGGGTGGCGGTGCGGCCAGTACTTCACGACTTCCATTTGAACCTGTTTGACTCACCAAGCCACTGCGCTCCATTTCTTCTATGATTCTTGCTGCGCGGTTGTATCCAATTTTTAAACGACGTTGTACATACGAGATAGAGGCTTTGCGTGTTTCAGTCACTATATGTACAGCTTCATCATAAAGCGGGTCCAATTCATCTGATGCAGTATCAATTCCCGCAAGTGCTTCTGCCCCACCCTCTGAAGGCGGCTTGAGGATATCTTCATTATAATCAGGTTCGCCTCTCGACTTTATATTCTCAACAACAGCATGTACTTCATGATCATCAACAAACGCGCCGTGTATCCTTTCAGGGATACTTGTCCCCGCAGGGAGATACAGCATGTCACCATGTCCCAATAATGTTTCAGCACCCATTTGATCCAGAATAGTTCTTGAATCGACCTTTGATGAAACCTGAAAAGCAATACGGCTAGGAATATTTGCTTTAATCAAACCAGTAATAACATCAACAGAAGGTCTTTGTGTAGCCAGTATGAGATGTATGCCTGATGCTCTGGCTTTTTGAGCCAACCTTGCGATCAGTTCTTCTACTTTTTTGCCTGTCGTCATCATCATGTCTGCTAGTTCATCAACGATGACAACAATAAAAGGCAGACTACCCAGATAACGTACAGGATCTTCTTCACTGATTGGTTTGTATGTAGGATCTGGAATCGGTTCTTTTCGTCCAATTGCCTCTTCGACTTTACGGTTGTAGCCGGTTATGTTTCGCACACCCACCGAAGCCATTAATTTATAACGGCGTTCCATTTCGGCAACACACCAGCGCAATGCGTTTGATGCTTCTTTCATGTCAGTTACCACCGGAGCCAACAAATGAGGGATGCCTTCATAAACAGATAGCTCCAACATTTTCGGATCGATCATGATCATACGAATATCTTTTGGCGTGGATTTATAAAGCAAACTTAAAATCATCGCGTTCAACGCGACTGATTTCCCCGAGCCTGTTGTGCCAGCAACCAGCAGATGCGGCATCTTGCCGAGATCTGCAACCACTGGTTTACCGCTGATATCCTTGCCTAAACCAATCGTCATACTGGATTTCATCGCGTCATATTCCTTCGATCTGAAGATATCGCTCAACGCGACTAACTCTCTGTTTTCATTGGGTATTTCTAAGCCGATGACAGATTTCCCCGGGATTACATCCACCACGCGAACGCTAACAACAGATAATGAGCGCGCCATATCCTTGGCCAAACTAATTATTTGGGCACCTTTGACGCCCGGCGCGGGCTGTATTTCAAAACGGGTAATCACTGGTCCGGGTAAAACCTCAACAACTTGAGCCTCAATACCAAAATCTTTTAGCTTGAGTTCAACTTGACGCGAAATGGCTTCAAGAGATTCACGAGAATACTGCCCTTTAGGCGGTGGCGCTGCATCAAGTAAATCCAATGGTGGTAATGCAGTATCAATTGGCAAATCAAATAAATTAACCTGCTTTTCTTTTTGCTCTCTGCTACTGACCTTAAAGGCAGAAATAGTGGGTTCGATCCTGACAGGTTCTCTACCCAATATTTTTACTTTTTCAACTTCTAAAACTGCTTCTCTTTCGCGTTTTGCCTGTTTCCCTAATTCGTGGTCTTGTCTCAACTCACGTAAACCGGAGACAAAATCTAACAACTTAAAAGCCCAATAACCTGTGGTATCCATCACCCACAACCAGGAAAGATCCGTAAATAGCGTCACCCCGATTAAAGTCATCGTCAGTAACATTAGTGTGCCACCCGTTTGGCCAAGGATAGTACTCAAAGAAGAACCCAACGCATCACCAAGGATGCCACCTGCGCCTTTAATTTCCAGTGGCAAGCCATCGCCGACATTAAAATGTAGCCATGCCAATCCACAAGTGCCCATTAGCGCAAGAATAAATCCAACGGCGCGGATAGCATAATGTCCGTAATTCAGGGGTTCTTCATTTTGAATGGATTTAAAGATCCTCCAGCCGCTATACGCCAGAATAAAGGGGAAGGTGTAGCCGAGATAACCGAATAGATATAACAGGACATCAGCAATCCATGCGCCAATAACGCCAGCATTATTTTGAATCACATCGACAGAAGCGGAATGTGACCATGCCGGATCCGCTGGAGAAAAGCTTGAGAGTGCAATCAATAGATATATTGAAACAGCCGCGAGACAAATGACGCTGACTTCTCTGATATTTTTCAGTATTTGACTACTCAAAGGTCTTCCTGGAATTTGTTTACGTTTGGCCTGTGCCATTTAACATTGCCATCCAATCATCTTAAAGCTAATTAATTAAAAACTATCCTATTATCATGTTTAATAACAATTATTTCTATATTAATAATTCATTTTTCATGTTGAAAAACCCTGAACTGAGCATTTTGCCAGTCATCACGGATTAACGTAACATAACGCCCCTTTATCCGTCCTGTCATTTCTCATATTGGAGTTAATAATGAGTGAAAACAAACATTGCCGTCTACTAATTCTGGGCTCAGGTCCTGCAGGTTACACGGCTGCTCTTTATGCCGCACGCGCGAACCTATCGCCAGTATTAATTACCGGGATTGAACAAGGCGGACAGTTGATGACGACTACAGATGTTGATAATTGGCCGGGAGATACTGAAGGTTTGCAAGGTCCCGATTTGATGTCACGCATGCTGAAACATGTTGAACGCTTTGATACAGAAATTATTTTCGATCAGATCCATACTGTTGAATTGAATGAAAAACCTTTTAAGTTAATTGGTGATTCAGGAACCTACACTTGTGACGCCTTGGTCATTGCGACTGGTGCTTCGGCTAAATATCTAGGACTACCTTCAGAAGAAGCCTTTAAAGGCAAAGGTGTTTCTGCCTGTGCGACCTGCGATGGGTTTTTCTATCGTGGACAAGAAGTCTCTGTCATTGGTGGTGGCAATACGGCCGTTGAAGAAGCTTTATATCTTTCTAATCTCGCTTCAAAAGTAACCGTTGTTCATCGTCGAGATCAGTTTCGCTCAGAAAAAATTCTGGCTGAACGACTGAAAGAGAAAGCGAAAAACGGCAACGTCGTAATCGAATGGGATCATGAACTTGATGAGGTATTGGGTGATGATACGGGTGTTACTGGAATGCGAATTAAAAATTCTCAATCGGGTGACGCAAAAGAGATCGATCTTAAAGGTGTATTTATTGCTATTGGGCATCAACCAAACACGTCTATTTTCGAAGGCCAGCTAGAAATGAATAATGGCTATATCACAATCAAAAGTGGTCTGCATGGCCAGGCCACGATGACTAGTATTCCAGGTATATTTGCAGCTGGTGATGTTGCCGATCATGTTTATCGTCAGGCGATCACATCTGCAGGCAGTGGTTGTATGGCAGCATTAGATGCTGAAACTTATCTGGATAACCTGGAATAGACACTGATTCAATGTCAGCAAAATGCTACTAACGATATGATGTGAAAGAACTCATGTCACTCTCGACAGAATCGTTCAAAAATATTTCCCGCCGCATGCTACTGTCTATTTCTTTTATTCTTATTTCAGTTTGGGTACTGCTGTCTCTTTTATTGTATTTATTCCAGCCGAAATTTGTCTACTTCCCGCAATCTACCATTGATTACACACCGGATATGGCCGGGTTACCCTATGAAGACATACGTCTTTTAACTAAAGATAATGTTGATATCCATGGCTGGTTTATCCCTGTAGAAGAAGCAAGTAAAACACTGTTATTTTTTCACGGGAATGGTGGCAATATTTCTCATCGCCTGGAAAGCCTGAAGATTTTTCACGAGTTGGGCTTGTCGGTATTTATTATTGATTACCGTGGCTATGGACAAAGTGAAGGAGTACCAAGTGAACAAGGGACTTATCAAGATGCTGAAGCTGCATGGCACTATCTAACAAAAACACGTGGCATAGCAGATAAAGATATTATTATATTCGGCCGATCAATGGGCGGCGCAGTCGCGACATGGCTAGCGAGGCAGCACGTACCTAGCTTGTTAATGCTGGAATCTACCTTCACTTCCATTGCGGACATGGGCAAACATTACCATCCTTATTTACCGACACAATTACTGACTCGGATAAAATATGCGTCAATCGATCGTATTGGTGATATTCACTGTCCCGTGTTGATTGCTCATAGTCAATCTGACGAAATTGTTCCATATGCATTAGGTCAGCGGTTATTTGAAAAAGTAAATTCGACAAAAGTATTTATGGAGTTACAAGGTGGTCACAATGATGGTTTTATTGTTAGTGGTCGTACATATATTGAAGGTATCAAAAGTTTTATAAATGCTCATACCCAAAGAAATAGTAAAATTAATAATTAATGACATTCCTTAACCGAATCGAAGAAACAGGCAATCGACTTCCCGATCCTGCAACGCTATTTGTGATTGGCACTGCCATTGTCATGATTCTGTCGTGGTTAGCGACAACCATGTCATGGCAAGTCCATAGTGATTTAACAGGAACATTGATAGCACAAAACTTACTGACATCGGAAGGTATCTGGTGGTTGTTAAGTAATATGGTAAGTAACTTTATTAAATTCCCACCCTTGGCGATCGTTCTGGTGGGAATGCTGGGGATTGGTCTGGCAGAAAGATCAGGCTTCCTTCCTGCACTGTTGCGTCACTCAATTCTATTGGTACCACAATACTTATTGACGCCAGCAACTCTTTTTCTAGGCATCATGTCATCAATGGCGCTGGATGCGGGTTACGTTGTCTTGCCGCCAATCGCTGCTGCACTTTATATGGCCGCAGGACGCTCACCGTTAGCAGGTATTGCGGTTGTCTTTGCGGGTATTTCTGCAGGCTTTAGTGCGAATTTATTAATCACAGCACTAGATCCATTGCTTTCTGGCCTAACACAAACGGCTGCGCAGATATTAATTGAAGATTATCAAGTTGCAGTCACTGCCAACTGGTGGTTTATGCTGGTGTCGACAATTGTATTAACTTTGGTCGGTTGGGCCGTCACTGCATGGTTCGTTGAACCTCGTTTAGTCACAGATCACGATTTTAAATCAGACAAAGATCAGGCAATACCACTTGAAGAGTCCAATGAAAAGAGAGGGTTGATTGTAGCAATCTCAGCAACAGGGTTTGCACTGGTCATTACTGGCTTGTTAATTGCCATTCCAGGTGCGCCTTTACATGGTGATGGTTCCCGATTTGCCCGTTGGATTGAAGCAACAGTGCCTTTATTGTTTATCTTGTTTTTTGTACCGGGAATCGTCTTCGGCTTATCTACGGGCAAGATTAAGAATGATAAAGATGTGGTTAAGATGTTGGGAGAGACTATCTCACATCTTGCCCCTTATATTGTTATGGCCTTTTTTGCTGCGCAGTTTATTGAATGTTTCAAATATACTGGCTTGGGTAAAATGTTGGCTATTGCTGGAGGGCAATGGCTAGTGTCCATGCAATTTGATGCGTCAATGTTACTTACTGGTTTTATTCTAATGGCGATGTCAGCGAATTTACTGATAGGTTCAGCATCAGCAAAGTATGCCTTTCTAGCACCTGTTTTTGTGCCCATGCTCATGCAAGTGGGCTTTTCACCTGAACTAACCCAGGTGGCCTTTCGTATAGGTGATTCAGTGACGAATGTGATTACACCCATGAATCCGTACATGATTATTGTTCTGGTGGAACTACAGCGATACAAAAAGAATGCCGGTTTTGGCACACTAATCGCCCTGATGCTGCCTTACTCAGTAATTTTTAGCATCATCTGGATAGCCATGCTGGTACTCTGGATGAACCTTGGGTTCCCGCTTGGCCCAGGCGGAGAGCTTTTTATCAAGTTATAGGTTGCTTCTGGCTATAGGCTACTTCTGTATGAATAACTATGCTCAGGAATGAGTTGTGCCAAGAAAGAATTATGCCAATAAAGAATTATGATAGACTCCGCGCTCGAAAATTGAGTCTCAACAAGATAGACCATAACTAGGCAGGCTTTCAAACAAAAGGGTTTCAAACAAATGTCGAAAAAAACTATTTACAAAGTTATCTTCCATAATCAAGGCAAGATCTATGAGATCTTTGCCCGTAGTGTTCATGAAGGTGAAATGTTCGGCTTTATCGTCATTGAAGAGATCGTTTTTGGAGAAAGATCATCTATCGTTGTTGATCCATCCGAAGAAAGTTTAAAATCAGAATTTAGCGACGTCTCTCGTACCTATATCCCCATGCATTCAATTATTCGTATTGATGAAGTTGAAAAAGAAGGCGCCTCAAAAATTACAGAGCTTCCCAAAAGCGGGAGTAATGTGACTTCATTCCCCGTTTATACCTCAGGTAAAGATAGCAGTAAAACCTGATACCATCACTGTCCATCGCTCTAAAAGGAGTAGGTTTACTCCGGCCCCTTTGGTTATAATTACTCCAGCGTATTAATTAGTCAATGACATCTTCTATTGCATCGGCGACCAATTGATTCAGGCTTTTGTTCTTTGCGGCAGCAGCAATAACAGCTTTCTCGTGTAATTCTGGATCTATCCGTACGTTAAATTTACCTGAAAGTAACTTTTTAGGCTTGATACCACGTTCATTACAAACCTCATTAAAAACTTTTAGTGAGAGTTTTGCTTCTTTCTTTAATCCTTTAATGTCTTTGGCATAAAAGTCTGCACCACCGTTAGCAAGCAGGAACTCTCCGCGAAACATTTCAATCTCAGGATCGTATGTGATAATTGCTTTATTGCCATTAATTTCTAATACGTTAATCATGGTGTCACCTCATTATTAAATAGCCAATCACGAATACTGGCAACAGCACCTTTATCTGTTTCAGGCGAAGGGTGAGGACGATGAAATACTCTGATCTCACCAAATAACTCAACTGCGATCCGGGGGCCTTCACGTTCTTCGATGCCTGCACCAAGTCCTTTAAAGAGCGATTCAATATCATTCCATTTAATAGTTCCGCTAGTGGGTCTATCAAAAGAGAAATCAAGGGGTCAGTACACTTGAAAAATGATTTAGATAATAGGTCAAGTTCAGAGTGATTAACAATTAACCAACCTGCATCTTCATCCTTTCAACGTTTCAACATGTACTTTAACAGCGCTGGCAAGTCCATCAAGATAATAACCTCCTTCTAAAACAGAAACGATTCGTCCATCACAATACTGCTCTGCCAGTTGCATGACTATTTTTGTGATCTGTCTGTAACCCTCATCTGAAATATCGAAACAACCTAGTAGATCGTCCTTGCGACTGTCAAAACCAGCAGATATAAGAATCAAATCTGGTTTAAAACCATGAGCGGCAGGTAATAGTTTTTCGTTGAACGCGGTAACTATATCTTTATCGGTTGATTTACAATCGAGGTGAACATTGATATTCAGACCTTTACCTGCGCCCTCTCCTACATTGCTGGGATGTCCTGTTCCCGGATAGGCATAATAATCATGAGTTGAAAAATAAAGCACGTTGGGATCTGAATAGAAGAATGATTCCGTACCATCACCATGATGGTAATCCCAATCGACGATCAATATTTTTTTAAGATCGTATTTCTCCTGGGCGTAGCGTGCAGCAACAGCGACGCCATTATAAAAACAAAAGCCTTCTACTTTTCCTGTGTTCCTAGCGTGATGTCCCGGTGGACGTGTCACGCAGAATGCATTCTTTAGTCTGCCACTACACACTTCATCTGTTGCCGCCAAGATACCGCCAACCACTGCTAAGGCAATATTATGTGAATTTTCATCACTTGTTTTCAATGCATGCACATGTTCTGCTGTATGGATTCGGGCAAGATCAGCAATAATATCTTTCTTTAGTTCAATTTTTGTTAACTGTGAAAGTAAGCCTGAATGATGCATCAGCTTCATAATGCTGCGTAGTCTATCCGGTGACTCAGGATGGCCTTCCTCTAGCCAATATTCGAGAAATAAATCGTCGTAGACAATTCCCGTTTTCTTATCTGCAGGGGTTGCTGATAAATTTTTGCAAGGGCCAAATACAATGGCGGCAGTCTGTATCAGTTTAAGAAATACTCTACGATTCATCTTTTTTTACTCATAGTATTTAGTCTATTACCAATCCATCTATGGTTGTAATGTTGATAATTTAGTTTAACTATTATAATTATATTAATAATATCAAACAGTTAGTTAATGATATTGATGTTTGTTCTATTGATGTTTCTTGTTATATTATAGGCAAGATGAAACAAAATATAATTGCCATCTTAATTCTACTGAGTCTGTCAGCTCAGCTACACGCTATGTGGGATGTAATGTCACATACAGATACGGATTCTGGCCTGCAGACACGTGTCGCTACCATTGAAAATGAGGAAAAATACAAATTAGAGATATATCGAGATGCAAACGATGTTATACGCTCAAGGTTTAATATCCGGAACGGCTACGATCTTCTTGCAGTCAAGCAATGTCCTTCGTTTCAGGTCGACGAACGCGAGTTAAGCAATCGTTCTATCAATGATGCCCCCTGTATTTCACAAGCTCGTTGGTCTGAACACGTGATCGGTTATATTACAGATGAGAAAGTTTTGTCACTACCTTTGCATAACCTGATGAATGGTAATGTGATTTATTATCGCTTTATTCTACAAAATGGAAATTATGGCGAGACATCGTTCTCTTTGTCTGGTTCCAAAAGTATTATTTATAACTCAATCGGTAAAAATCTCTCTGTAATAATAAAAACTGAGTAATGATCACGAAGTCCAAGCTCTATTGGGTTGCTGAAAACACAATCTCCGAAGAGTTCCCTGATGTCAGTCTTGCACTCACCGAACCAGATGGACTATTAGCCATTGGCGGTGACTTAAATCCAAACCGTTTATTAGACGCCTACCGGAAAGGTATCTTTCCCTGGTACAGCGAAACTCAACCCATCATGTGGTGGTCCCCTGATCCTCGATGTGTTCTATTTCCCGATGAATTGATAATATCCAGAAGTTTGAAAAAATCATTACGCAAGCATGACTATAAAGTTACTTTCAACCAAACATTCTCAGAGGTTGTAAAATCTTGTGCTGAACCTCGACTGAACAGTCCCGGCACCTGGATAACGCAAGCAATCATTAAGAATTATCAATCTCTGCATGAATCAGGACATGCACATTCTGTTGAATACTGGCATCAAGGCGAATTGGTTGGTGGTCTTTACGGCATCGCTATGGGCCAGATATTCTTTGGGGAATCAATGTTCAGTCGTAGGACAGACGCATCGAAAATATGTTTTGCTCATTTGGTTGATTTACTTAAAACTTATGATTTCGCATTAATCGATTGTCAGGTTTATAGTGAACATCTGGCAAGTCTTGGAGCAAGAGTGATACCAAGAGAGGAATTTTCAAATACTCTGGATCAATTTTGTGATTCAATAAACGTACAAACTTGGCCAATAGAATCAACCTATACAATATAATCAGTCAAAATGAGTAGTCCAAAACAGAACATCGAGGGTCAAAAGCTAGGTTTCTATATGACACCTGAACATGAATGTAGTTATTTGCCGGGCAAAAAGGCAATCACCATGTTTGCCGATCCTAATTTTTCTATGAATGGAAATATTTATTCTGCCTTATCCAGCCAGGGTTTTCGACGCAGTGGCAAACATGTCTATAAACCACAATGCCGTCAATGCAATGCTTGTATCGCAGTTCGTCTGTCTGTGGATAAATTCTCGAGAAATCGAAACCAGAAACGTAACTGGACACGCAACAACGATCTGAAGATTATTAAAACATCAGCACAATTTGATAGTGAACATTACAGACTCTACGAACGTTATCTTGCAGTAAGACATCCTGATAGCGGTATGGATAATCCTGATCCTGAAAATTATATGAGTTTCTTGAAAACGGAGTGGGCAACAACAGTATTTTATGAATTTAGAGAAGCAGATAAATTGTTGGCCGTGGCGGTTGTTGATGAATTGGCGGATGGATTATCAGCGGTTTATACATTCTATGACCCTAATGACGTCAATCGTAGTCTCGGCCGCTATGCCATTCTGACCGAAATTGAAATTGCGCGAAATGAGGGTCTGCATTGGCTTTACCTTGGTTATTGGATAGCCGATTGCGCAAAAATGCAATACAAGGACGAATATCAACCGCTGGAATATTTCTATGATAACGCCTGGCATGACAGTCTGCCTGAAGATGCAGACTGATTTTGCCACAACACCTTATTTCAGGCACAATGCGCGCTTCTAAAATACTGAGTAAGGCAATAAATGGCAAAAGAAGATGTAATTGAGATGGATGGTACCATTACAGAAACCCTCCCAAACACGATGTTTCGGGTTGAACTCGAAAATGGCCATGTCATCACAGCACACATCTCCGGAAAAATGCGCAAGCATTACATTCGTATTCTGACAGGTGATAAGGTGACTGTAGAAATGACGCCTTACGATTTAAGCAAAGGACGCATTACCTATAGAGAACGCTAGGTAAACCGCCTGGTTCTTCAAGTCAACTCTTTTTTCAAAGCACTTAATAAACCAAGACACCCCTGCTCGATTAACTTGTAGACTGTTTCGAACCCGTCCATCCTGTCGCCATAGGGATCAGGAACTTCGGTAGTTGAGATATTGTCTGCATACTCCAGTAATAATTTAAGTTTGTGTCTATTGTGTTTGTCACACATGGCCAACATATTATTTATATTGCTGTCATCCATTGCTACAATGTAATCGTAATAATCGTAATCCTCTTTAACCACTCGTCGTGCACGAAGTTGACTAATATCAATACCGTGCTCCTTCGCAGTTTTTTGTGAAGAAAGATCTGGCGGGTTTCCAACATTCCACGAATGTGTCCCGGCAGAATCAACCTCAATAATGTCATTCAACTCTTCTTTATCTATTAAGGATAAAAATAGGCCATGCGCCGTGGGTGAACGACATATATTTCCCATACAAACAAATAAAATTTTCATGTGCCAGATTTTTATGTGCGCGTCTGTTGTCGAGCTCTGATTAGATCTTCTTCTGTGTCAATGCCTATCCCTGCTGAGGCACAAGCCTCTTCAATATAGATCTTTTCACCTGTGTACAAAGCTCTGAGTTGTTCGAGTGATTCGGAACGTTCAAGGTCACAAACGGACATAGTGCTGAACTTCTTCAAATAATCTACCCGATAAGCATACAGTCCAAGGTGCTTAAAATAATTTGCTTGTTGATTTTCTCCATCTATCTGCTCTTCTCTTAAATGAGGAATAGTAGCTCTACTGAAATACAGTGCAGTATTGTTTTGATCAAAAACAACCTTAACGACATTCGGATCTTTTATATCTTCATCTTGTTCGATTCGCACGCAGAGCGTGGCAATACTATGTTGCGGATGTTCATATAAACCTTTTGCAACCTGATGCACTAAACTCGCAGGCATATCTATTTCATCGCCCTGCAGATTGACAATGATTGCCTCGTTTTTTAATTGCAAAATTGAGACAGCTTCGGCAAGTCTGTCAGTTCCTGAGAGGTGATCAGCTGTTGTCATAATCACATCGGCGCCAAAGGATTCTGCCTTTTCCTGAATACGCCAATCATCTGTGGCGATATAAACCTTCTCAGCCTCACATAGACAGGCGGATTCATAGACATGTTGAATTAATGGTTTACCATTAATCTCCAGTAATGGCTTTCCGGGCAGACGAGTTGATGCATAACGCGCCGGAATGATTATCTGAAATTTGAAATCAATTTTTAAGATTTTCGATTTCCTCATCGGAGAGTGTTCTGGCCTCGTCTTCTAACATGACGGGAATATCATCTTTGATTGGATAAGCAAGACGTGCAGATTTGGAAATTAGTTCCTGATTTTTCTTATCATAAATTAAAGGCCCTTTAGTCACAGGGCAAACTAAAATATCAAGCAACTTTTTGTCCATTGTTTAACTCCTTTAATAATACTGTTAGGCGATGTTCGAAGGCATTCGTCATTTTCACGTTAATGGATAAGAACCAGTGATCTTCAGATGCGAACTCTGTACATTTTACAGCATCTTTTTCGGTCATGACGACAGGAAAGCCATCATCAAAAAAGATATCTTTTGCTTTAAATTGATAATGGTCGGGAAATTCGTGTTCAATAACACGGAGACCTTTGCCTCGTAAATAGGAAAAGAATTTTGTTGGATTACCTATACCCGCAATTGCATGAACTGACTGATTAAGGAATTGATCGAGTTCACAACGCTTGCTCTCATCAATGACTGAGCATAATTTCTGAGGAATATATTCCATATCAAATTCACCACGAATTGCACCGCCATTACAGACGATCATATCAACACTCTTAAGTCGACCTACACTTTCTCTTAATGGCCCAGCGGGGATACAACGTCCGTTGCCATGCCGACGAATCCCATCAATCACGGCAATTTCAATATCCCGTGCAAGCGCATAATGCTGTAGGCCATCATCACAAATAACAATATCAATCTGTTCATGTTCAATCAGCGCTTCGGCTGCGAGATAACGGTTTGGTGCAATAGCTACGGGGCAATTCGTCCTTCGCGCTAGCAACACAGGTTCATCTCCAACTAATTCAGGATTACTGTCTTTGCGTACCTGCTGAGGCCATTTTTTTACTTTACTCTTGTAACCTCGACTGACAATTCCGGGATGATAGCCTTTGTCTTTTAAATGTTCTGCCAACCAAATGACCAGAGGTGTTTTCCCTGTTCCCCCAGCAACAATATTGCCGACAACAATAACCGGGACATCAAGTTTTTGAATGGGAACCATGCCACTTTGATAGACGAAATGGCGTAATGTCATTAATAATTGATAGACCCAACCGAGTGGCGCGAGAATGAAGGATAATGGATGCTTGCCATACCAAAGGTCTTCTATAAATTCATGCGAATCGACCATCGTTCATCCTGCCCTGACACTGATATCAAAAATCTTCTTCATTAATTCTCGTGGCGAATGTGATCTTAACCAAACCCAACTGCCGGGCTGCATCCATAGTTCTTATCACCATTTGATAAGGTGTTGCTTCATCAGCATTAATGATAATTGGCGCATCTTCCAGATCCGCAGCAATATCGTAAAGCGCTTCTTTAATTGTTGATATCTGAGAATTGATTAATTCTTTTTCATTAATATAGATACGCGACTGGGCATCAATAGCAACGTTAATCACATCGGGCTTCGCCTGCGCAATTTCTTTACTCGCTTTGGGTAAAGTAATATTTACCTCTGATTCATGATCGAAAGTGGTTGAAACCATGAAAAAGATCAGCAACAAGAACACTACGTCGATCAGTGACGTAATATTCAGATCGACTTCTGCAGTAGGATTTGGCCGAAAATTCATTCGGTACTATCTCTAGCGTGACTTTCGAGAGATGCATTTTCCTGGTTTGCATTTCCTTGGGTTACATTTTCTTGAGCTGTATATTCGTCTTCACGCAACCCTTGTATAACCTCGACCATCTTTAATGCTTCTTGCTCCATGGTCATGACCAGCTCATCTACTTTGCCTCTAAAATAACGATGAAACATCAGTGTAGGGATCGCGACCGACAATCCTGCGGCAGTCGTCAGAAGAGCCTCTGAAATACCTTCTGCCAGAATACTGGCGTCACCCACACCGTGGGTTGTAATCACCGCAAAGACTTTAATCATGCCGATAACGGTTCCCAATAAGCCCAACAGAGGTGAGATTGATGCGATGGTTCCAAGCGTATTTAAAAATCGTTCCAGTGTATGTGCGACATGACGACCAACCTCTTCAATACTCTCCTTCATCACTACTCGTTCGTGTGAACGATTGACCAGGCCTGCTGCAAGCACTCTACCCAATGGTGAGCTTGTGCGTAGATTCTGTATACGTTTACTATCCAGGTGTCCTACCTTCGCCCATTGCCAAACCTGAGCGACGAGGTGCTTCGGCGCAATACGCTTCTCTTGCAGTGACCAAAATCGTTCCATAATGATCGCTAACGAGATAACCGAACAGATTATTATCGGCCACATCAGTAAGCCACCTGCTTTGATTAATTCCAGCACCTTTTACATTCTCCCCTTAAAATATTTAATCAATCAATCTCTATAAATTGAGGCTTTTATTGACAATCTTACTTAATATTTAGTCGTCCAGAATCGCATATTCTGTTGTCGATGCCGGCTGACAATCATCTCTGGATTTTCAAATCTGAATAATAATGCCCCATCACGCGCTGTGTTTAGTATCTTAACCTGACGAGATTCATAACGGGAGATTATATCCTGTTTCGGAAATCCAAATCGATTTCGATATCCTGCAGAAAAAACCACGGTCTCTGGTGACACAGCATCAATAAAAGCCAAAGAAGATGAGGTTTTACTACCATGATGTGGGGCAATCAATACTGTGGCAGAAAGTTTGTTTGGGATTGTACTGAGAAGTCTGGATTCTGCGGCTTGTTCAATATCTCCTGTCAGTAAAACAGAATATCGGCCATTGCTCACCTTGACGACACAGGAACTATTATTCCCTTGGTAATTTTCTGCTGAAGCAGGATGTAATATTTCAAAATCAACGCCATCCCAGTGCCATTTCTGACCCAAAATACAATGTTCTACCGAGGGATGTTCAATTTTACTCACGGCACTGGTCAAAACACGTAATTTAGGATAGCTAGTGAGAATTGCTTTACTGCCGCCGATATGATCACGATCGCCATGACTAACTATCAATAAATCAGGATGTTGGAGTTGCTGATGTTTAAGAAATGGAACAATAACCGCCTCACCAGCATTAAATCGTTCGCTAAATCTATCCCCTGCATCATAAATCAGTGAATGATTTTGCGTCTGGATGACAGCAGCCAAACCCTGCCCGACATCTAGTTGTGTTAGCCAAAAATCACCGGATGCTGGAGATTCTAGCCGTGGAAATAATAGTGGGAATAAGCAGAAAAACCCAATCCAGCGTGCGGGCATGCCTTTAGGCATTAGTAGTATTAATACACCGAGCATTGCTGAGGCAAATATTAGCGGTGATGGAGAGGCACTCTGCCAGAGGTTAAATTCCAACGATGACAAATAATCAAGGAATGGCCAGAGAAAGTCCAGAGCCTGTCCCGCCAGTTGTAAAATAAACTCTCCGGCCGGAAAATAAATCTGCAATATGACAACACCCATCAATACCAAAGGCACAACAATTAAACTAATGTAGGGAACAGCGACAATATTGGCGAAAATACCGACCAGAGGATATTGTTGAAACCATAGAACAAGCATAGGCAATAGACCGACCGCAACCAAATATTGCACCCTCCCCCATTTCCACCAACCATTACGCCATATTGAGTTATTTGTATGAACTCGGCATGTCATTCCATAGGCAATGATTGAGATGGCAAGAAAAGACAACCAAAATCCAACATCCATTACCACTAATGGATCGATTATTAATACTGCCAGGAGAGAGAGACTAATCACATCGCTAGTAGCGAATCGTCGATGAAAAAAGCGTGATAATAGCCAGATGGATAGCATGATCAATGCCCGTTGTGTCGGGATCGAGAAGCCAGCCAGAGCAGCGTATATCAAAGCACCTGTGAGTCCTGATAAGGCAGCAAATCGTTGAGATGCCAAATACAGCGGTAATAATGGTGAAAGAGTCCACAGCCAACGACCCAAGAGAAAAAACAAACCAGCTACCAAACCAATATGTAACCCGGAAATAGCCAACAAGTGACTGGTCCCGGTTTGCGTCAATGTTTGCCAATGATTCATAGATATTTTACTACGGTCACCCAAACTTAAAGCCAACATGAAACTTTTCTCAAATTCCCCTAAATCACTTTGATTGATTAAATTTCGAAGTACATAACGTGAATGGTTGATTGAAAGAATGGAGGCTTCCCGGAGTAATTCATTTTTCTCATTGTTTCTGATGTAGCCCGTGGCACGAATACGATGTTGAAATAACCATCCTTCATAATCAAAACCACCGGGGTTATTAAATCCATAGGGTCGTTTCAGCCGCACATGAAGTCGCCAATATTCTCCAGGCTGGATCGTAACAGCCTCTCGATACCACCCAAGCCTTACTTTGCCAGGGCTTCTCAAAATATCGCCATTTTGAGATTGCATTTCGTTAATCTTAAATTCAAAGCGAACGCCTGAATCCAGAATCTCCGGCAATGACATAACCTGTCCTGTCACAATTACCGTTTCGCCTTCGATTTTTCTATTCAGGTCATGGGTTAAAATGGCATCCGTACGAAGCAATGCCCACAAGAAACCAATAACAATTGCACAAGACACTCGCCAGCAATATAAATAAGGCGTGCGATCTTTAAATAACAAAAGCGCTACTGCCAAAATGACTGGCAGAAAAAATAGAATCCAAAGAGGAGGTAATGCCGAAATCTGTAGAAAGATAACAATGCCACTTAAAAAAGCAATCGTCAGTGTACGCATTATCCTATGTTCTCCTGAAACAATTCTCTAGAAAAGACATAGAGAAATAATTTAATTCGTAAACTACTATTTTGAGTATAATGGTGCGCCTTAAAAGTTTCCAAGTACAAAACTGACATTCTGGCCTAAATTTCTGAATTAATTTCACATATGAATTTTAAATCGTGAGTCTTAAATCATACCTGCAGAGATATATTCCTGAAAGAAAGCTTATTCAGGAACATAAACACTTACGTCATTTTGGCGACTGGTTGCATGACCCTAATATCTGGCACCTGACACGTCATTCATCTGCGGGAGGCGTGGCGATTGGATTGTTTTGGGCGATGATGCCCATTCCAGGGCAAACAATTGCCGCCGCCGCAACAGCCATCTTACTAAGGTTAAACTTACCTTTATCTATCATCTTCGTCTGGATGACGAATCCAATCACTGCGGGACCTATTTATTTTCTTGCGTACGAATTGGGAAGTGTCCTGTTAAACGAGCCAATACAAAAGGTCGCTTTTGAATTTTCGATGCAGTGGATGACGGAAACATTGGTGCATATCTGGCAGCCATTGATGGCAGGCTGTTTATTACTAGGCGTATGCAGTGCCGCCATCGGCAATGTCGCTATCCGCGTGCTGTGGAGGATATTATCATTAAGAAAATGGGAACAAAGGAAACAAGGCAGATTCAATCAATAACTGACCTAACCTAACTGCCAAATACACCAGAAAGCCTACTGTAATCAAATTGCGTTACTGCAAGAGTAATCCTTAGAATACACAGGGCTTAAGACATGGCGCTAAACTGGCGCTAAGCTAATAATTTTCCAGATAAATTTAGTCTAAGAATCGTTAAGAACGGACAAAAAATGCACATCAAAACTAAATTACTCTCCATCATCCTTATTTCTACTGTCCTCATCACTTCCGCCGAGGCCGCAAATGAACAAATTCAGCTTCTGATCAAGCAAGGTGCATTTGAAAAAGCGCTGGATATGGCGGAACAAGAGATTTCCAGGAACCCAAAGGAAATTCAGGTTTTATTTCTGAAAGGAATCATCCTAGCCAGAATGGACAAACTCAAGCAGGCGGAATCAGTTTTTATCGATCTTACCGAGAATTATCCAGAGTTACCCGAACCTTTTAATAACCTGGCGGTGATCTACGCAGCAAAAGGTAACTATGACAAAGCTGAAAAAGCATTACGTAAAGCCATCAATACCCACCCTAGCTATGCCACAGCACATGAAAACCTGGGTGATATTTATGCGAAGATGGCTTCTCAAGCTTATAACAATGCCTTAAAACTGGATGCAGATAACCAGGAGACAAAACAAAAGCTCTCCATGATCAGCGATCTGATTACAGCACCAGAAGATGTGAGCAAACCGGCACCTACGGTTCAAAAAACAGTAGCAGATTCAACGATTGAGAAACACAAACCCGTAAAAACCAAGCCAGAACCTAAATTAGCAAAATTGGATCCTCCAAAATCAACAGCTAACCCTGAGCCTTCCTATGATAAGGCAGCAGCACGTAAAGAAGTTGAAGCCGCTTTAAATAATTGGGCCAATGCATGGTCTGCCAAAGATGTTGATGGCTATGTTAAAAGCTATTCTAGTAAATTCGTGCCGCCCAATGGATTAAGTCGTAATGAGTGGCAGGCACAGAGTCGCATACGTTTAAATAAACCGAAATTTATCAAAGTTACTCTGGATAATCTAAAAATTAAGATACTCAGTAAGGACTTGGCCTTGGCAGGTTTTGCTCAGACTTATCAGTCTGATAACTATCAAGATCAAGTCAACAAACGACTACTAATGGATAATACCAATGGCACCTGGATGATTTCAAAAGAAGAAGTTGATTAGAGCATTAGCAGATCAGGTGACGTAAAAAAATGATTAAGAACACGGTCTATACAGCTCTGATTGCACTTCTCCTGTGTCAAACATTGGCAGCGAAGGAACAGCCCCAGAAGGAAAGCCAGTGCCTCTCAACCCGAACAGAAACACTACTAATGTCTGCTCTTGATAAAATAGGGCAATCAAAAATCGACGATGCGTTGATAGACCTCAATGACCTGATAAATATCAATCCTAAGTACCGTTTAGCTCAATTGATTTACGCTGATTTAATGATGGCAAAGAGTCAAAGAATTACGAATTTCGGGAGCTTTCATGAAGAAAGTCGCGAGCTAATTAATGCATTTCGAGAAGAAACACTCGCACGCTGGAATTATAGTAAGACCCCGATTGATAAAAATCTGATACCTTCATCTCTAATCCAGCTCGCAGACGTACAACGATCATGTGATCGTTGTAGATCAATCACGTCATCGCATGTTTTTATTCGAAAACAAAAATGGCGTACCTGTTTATGTCAATGACTTTTATATCACGATAGGTGAAAAGGCGCAGGTAGCATCATTGAGGGAGATCAAAAGACACCTTTGGGTGTTTATTTTTTCACCCAATTTATCAAGTCCAAGGAATTACCAGATCTCTACGGAGATGGTGCATTCCCTATTAATTATCCAAATATATGGGATAGACGCAGTGGTCGAACGGGAGATGGTATGTGGTTGCATGGGACACCCAGTGAGATTTTTTCAAGACCACCAGAGGACAGTAACGGTTGCGTCATTATCAGCAACGATGATTTAAAAACATTATCTCCCTTTATTGTTCTGAATCAAACAACGCCGGTTATTCTGGCTCAGGAAATTGAGTGGATAACTAAAGACCAGTGGCAACTACGCCAAAAGAGTTTTACCAGTTATCTTGAACAATGGCGAAAAGATTGGGAGAGTCGAGATGCTGATTTATACCTAAGTCATTATTCCAAAGATTATGAAGGCCTGGGGAAAAACTATGATAGTTGGGCTGAGCACAAACGTCGCGTGAATCCTACTAAGGCCTTTATCAAAGTGAATCTGGCAGACACAAGTATATTTAGCTACCCCGGCGGGACTGAACCTATTCTGGTTGTAACCTTTAAACAGAACTATTCCAGTGATAGTTTTCAGCGCGTCTATCGTAAACGTCAATACTGGTGGATGGAAAAAGATGGGCGTTGGAGAATTATCTTTGAGGGTTCAGTTTAAAATGTATATTAAGTCATTAAACGATATAAATATCTGAATTAGAGATTTTCTTGTTTATTCCCTTCATCTATTTTTTTTTCTTCCCCTCTGGCCAAACGTAGTTCTTTTTCCAGATCTACAGGTTCTGATGGTTGTGTCGCTGGCAGATTTTGTTGTAACCATCTAACCATATCCACCCATATATCATTAATTTTACTTGGGCTGGGCATGATGCCCGCGTGTTTAAGTTCAATCGTGAGTACCGGTATGCGTCGTTGAATACCAGAAAAATTGCCCAGTGAACCGGGATAAGTGCCAAGCAGATTCAAATGTAAACGACCGAGTTTATCGGGAGCTTCTGTACTGCCATTGTGATTGAAGTCCACGATCCAGTGGGGTGCGTGAATAGCAACAATGATATCGGGCTTAAATTCGTTGATTTCATTATATAACCAGCGCGACTCAGATTCACTCAATGCCTCTTTGCCGGGATAGCGACGCGGATCTTTACTAGTGCGAACTTCCCAATAATATTTGGATTTTTCTGCCCAGTCTTTTGTTGGAAAATTTCGATTTAGATCGACATCATTAGCATTGGTTCGAGTTGATTTTTTCTTTAACAAGCCATCAGGATTCATTACTGGAGCAACACGCCAATGAAACAAGCCTGAATGATGTTGATCAAGTATCTTAAGCCACTTAAAAACAACACTCACAGAAGAGTATTCATCGCCATGAGTACCTCCCACCAATAGAACACGACCAGATGGTAGTCGATTCTTTACAGGAGAATATTCCTTAATCAGAATTGGCGCGCCATCACCTGAAAAACTGCCGGTGTGCTGTAAATTACGATCCAGACATTCTTTGTAACTAACACTTGCTAGCTTTTTTGCAATGCGTGAACATTCCTAATCAACATTTGACGTTGACTGTAATTCTTCTGCCAATGAGTAACTTGTACTCAATAACAAACCCAATCCCAAGACCAAGACAAAAGGAGCATTTATAGAATGTATCTTCATATTAAAGACATTAATTCAATAGTTAGTTATTTTATCAACAAAGAAACTTATTCACGATTCATTAAAAAATGATGGTCAGCTTTAACGCGTGCTTCGTGGTGGCAACCCCGTGTGTTGAGTGAGCATCTTCTTGCTCTTGCTCTTGCTCTTGCCCTTGGTATCACTAATGCTATTAGTACGTTTTTGATGTGCACCAGCAGAGTTTTTGCGGCGCGGAGATTGATAGTCCTTCTTATTATTCGGTTGGTCTTTAGGGATAAGCTGGTGATCACCATCTCCTATCAAGTCGGCACGATCCATTTTCTTTAGCGTCTCGCGCAATAACGGCCAGTTTTTTGGATCATGATAACGAAGAAAGGCTTTATGCAAGGTGCGTTGTTCTGGGCTTTTAACTGCTTCGACTGTATCACTTTTATAAGTCACGCGGCTTAATGGATTTTTACCAGAACGATACATGGCTGTAGCCGTTGCCATAGGTGAAGGGTAAAAGGCTTGAACCTGATCAGCACGGAAATCATTCTTCTTCAACCACAAAGCAAGATTCAACATATCTTCATCTGATGTACCGGGATGTGCCGCAATAAAATATGGGATCAAATATTGCTTCTTATTGGCTTCTTTGGAATATTTTTCAAACAATTCCTTAAAGCGATTGAAAGAACCCATTCCAGGCTTCATCATTTTTGACAAAGGTCCTTGCTCAGTATGTTCAGGTGCAATCTTTAAATAGCCGCCTACATGATGAGTCACCAGTTCTTTGACGTATTCCGGATCTTCTACCGCAAGGTCGTAACGTAGACCGGAGGCTATAAGCACTTTCTTAATGCCCGGTAGCTTACGCGTTTTCCGGTATAGCTGTGTTAACGAAGAATGATCAGTATTAAGGTTTGTACAAATACCAGGATATACGCAGCTTGGTCTGCGACAAGCCGACTCTATTTCTTTACTCTTACAGGCTATGCGATACATATTTGCTGTTGGCCCACCAAGGTCAGAAATAACACCGGTAAATCCTGGAACCTTGTCACGAATGTCTTCGACTTCGCGAATAATTGAATCTTCTGATCGATTCTGAATGATACGTCCTTCATGTTCGGTAATAGAACAGAACGTACAGCCACCAAAACAGCCACGCATAATATTCACAGAAAAACGGATCATTTCATAAGCGGGAATCCGGGCATCTTTATAGGATGGATGTGGCACGCGCGCAAATGGTCGATCGAAGATGTAATCCATCTCTTCCGTTGTTAGCGGTATCGGCGGTGGATTCAGCCACAGATCCTTACCATCATGACTCTGTACCAGCGCGCGCGCATTTCCGGGATTTGTTTCAAGATGTAATACGCGGCTGGCGTGTGCATCCAATATCGCATCATTGCGCACTTTCTCAAATGAAGGCAGTCGTATAACTGTTTTAGATCGATCAAGTTTGGCGTGTTTTTCTTCTATAGGATTGCCGTTTTCATCCACCCCTAACCAGGCATTATTACGGCGTTCTTTTTCACAGTCCGTAATCTCCTGCGTATTGATATAGGGATTAACACGTGACTCGACGCGCCCTGGTCGGTCGATACGGCTGGAATCGATCTCGGTATAACCTTCGGGGGTATCTTCACGCAGAAAAGCCGTGCCGCGAATGTCTGTGATATCTTTAATTGAATTACCATCTGCAAGTCTGTGTGCCAGTTCGACAATTGCGCGCTCAGCATTGCCGTAAAGCAGAATGTCAGCTTGAGCATCAACTAGAAGTGAACGACGTACACTGTCTTGCCAATAGTCATAATGTGCAATGCGGCGTAACGAGGCTTCGATACCACCAATCACGATCGGTACATCTGCATAAGCTTCACGCACACGTTGTGAGTAAGCCAACGTACAACGATCAGGACGTGACCCACTCTGCCCACCCGGTGTGTAAGCATCATCAGAACGTGGTTTTCGATCCGCAGTGTAACGATTGATCATCGAGTCCATATTACCAGCGGTAATACCGAAGAATAGCGTTGGCCTACCAAGCACTTCTATAGCATTCTTTGAATGCCAATCTGGTTGCGCAATGATACCAACACGAAATCCCTGTTCTTCTAAAAGTCGACCAATGATAGCCATACCGAAGGATGGGTGATCTACATAAGCGTCACCCGTAATCAGAATAATATCGCAGGCATCCCAACCAAGAGAGTCCATTTCTGCCCGTGACATCGGTAAAAATGGCGCTGGCTCATAACATTCAGCCCAGAATTTCGGGTAGTTATAGAGTGAAGTGACGGATTGAGATTGGATAGTTGCAGACATGATTTTTCCTATATGGTCGCGGATTCTACATGAAATCAATGATTTATTCCCGGTTAAGTAATTTATTTACAACACTTCAATCAATACATTTATGATTCAATATATCGTTAAAAACTAAAGTACTATGATTGAAAAAACAGACTAAAAATAGGAAAATTAATTTCACTCGCAAGTTCAGTAACAGCCGGTAAAGGGTCTAACAGGATTAATTTATGAAAGCATTATTACATCATAAGTGTTTGATTATATTATTTTTATTAATTTCATGTCTTCCTGCTCAAGCGGAAGTGAATGGTGAGATAAAACAGCTACAACAAGAGTGGGCACAAATAAAATACACACTAGACAAGAAAGAACACGAAGTTGCACTAGAGAAATTAGCCACAAAAGCCGCCGCCATACGTGAGACTCAGCTAGCAAACGCAGACGTCCATTTGTGGGAAGGAATTATTCTCTCAACCTATGCCGGCGCTATTGGTAGCTTAAGGGCACTTGAGGCTGTTGAACAGTCCCGTAGTGCATTGGAACTCTCGATAAAAATTGATCCTAATGCATCAAACGGAGCTGCACATACGTATCTTGGGACTTTGTATTATCTAGTCCCGGAATGGCCCATTGCTTTTGGTGATTTTGAAATCGCCAAGGAATATCTCGAGAAAGCCATTGAGTTAAACCCTGACGATATCGACGCCAATTATTTCTATGCTGACTTTCTCAGAAAACAAAAAAAATACGCAGATGCTGAGATTGCTTTTAATAAAGCGAACAATGCTCCGGCACGACCCGGTCGCGAACTGGCTGACGAAGGACGGCGCAAAGAAGCTAAAGAAGGGCTAGAGGACATAAAAGATAAATTATAAAAAACTGGATATTTTGTGACAGTAATAAGCTAAGAAGAAACTACACTGTTTGCTTAGCTTTTTTCTGATGCTGGAATGGAATACGTACCAACGGCATGTGCAACAACTTCATCGTTACCTTCTGAGTAAAGAGCCACCTCTCCCACAGCCAATGATTTACCAACTTTTATTAGTTTACACACACCAATAATGTCTTTATCTGATGCGGGCTTTCTCAGGAAATTAATTGACAGACTAGTTGTTACCGCTAATGGCACTAATCCGATCTCACCAAGAATTGCCACGTATAGTGCGACATCTGCCACTGTCATTAAAACCGGACCAGACACCGAGCCACCAGGACGAAGTTCATCGACACCTATTTTGTGTCTGATTGTGGCTGACTGATTTCCAACTGCCTCAACGAGGCAATTGCTTTGAGGGAATTCAGAGAGCATAAATTCGACCATTTCTTCTTTTGAAACCATATTTTCTCCTCGTGAGAATCAATTGCAAGCGTTGACACTAATTCTACAGTGGTTTTATATTTTTGTTACTTAGCTATTAGTCTACGGACACAGTAATAATTTCCCTAAATACGTGATTTACCTCTAAATTGTTCTAAAAAATATATCTGTCGCTGTTTATATTTCTTTTATAATCACAGTATGCTGTCACTGAGATTTAAATTCACATTAGCACTTCTAATAACCAGCTTAGCCTCCATAGCTATAGTCGGTATCGTTGCCCAATGGACAGTGATTATTCCTGGGACGAAATCGATCCTGAATTGCAGGTCACTATCAGTATTGGTCTGAACGGTGATCTTCATCTCGAAAATTTTGAACAAATGTTAATGGCTGCAGATACCAAACTCTACAAAGCAAAAAATGCAGGACGAAATCAGGTTTGCTATTAAAACGCACGCTCATTAGAATTCATTCTCTTTTTAATGTGGCAATAAAATCATCGGCAAGCTCTACTGCATGCATGGCCTGGTTAGAAAACAGCTTATGATCCGCCAATAACACACTCATCCTTTTCTCAGCTTGATCATGTCCGGCTTCTTTAGCGATATAAAACCACATATAGGCTTGAATAAAATCCTGCGGCACGCCTTCTCCATTCGCATAAATATTACCTAGATTAAATTCTGCCCCGGCAAAGCCCTTGTTTGCGGCTAATTCAAACCATTTGCGTGCTGCTTGCACATCTCGTTTTCGACCATAGCCAAGATAATTTATCACGCCGAGATAATTAATTGCAGCCAAATCCTCTTTTTCTTTAGCCAACTTATAAAAACCTGCATAGGCAGTTTCATAATCACCTTTTTCAAAAGCCTGATAAGGATCGTTTGATTTCTCACAGCCGACAAGGAGATTGACAAAACATAGCAATAGCAAAGTTTTAACTAACAAATGATTCATCGTAATCAGCTTTAGATTTATCAATACCGACTTGTATTATGTATGATGCTGCAGAGGATAAAATTAATAATAAGAAACATGGACTTGAGTATATTGCATTCTCCGCTGAAACATAAGCAGCGCATCCGAAAGGCTATAGCCACATTGGTTTTAAATATTACTAGCATCGCCACCTCCCCCGCATCAGCCGGTGTTAAATTTGAATTGAATGAGTCAGTGTGGTTAAGTAAGCTGATTTCTATAGCTAAGCCTTTGACGTGTTCTCCGAGAATGTCCTTTCCGAGGGCGGTGTTATCACCATAGAAGCAGATTACAAAAATATTTGATGCTGACTTTACACTAGTCACACCACCCACTGCCGGATTAGCGGATTGTTTCTGTTTATTCGATGGTGATTCAGTATTTACCACAGTGAGTTACCTGTTCCCCAAGGTTGTGGGGGTTGGCAAGCTACAGCCTTATGCACGAAATGTTAATAATAACCCCAGCGATGCTGGTTCGAGTGACTCTATCGAGCTGGGAATGAATTATATTGTTTATGGCAACATCCATAAATGGAATCTGAATTATGTCAGCGGCGATACCAACGCCAGTGGTTTTGCCGGAAGGGATCTAGATACCCTCACGCTTGGTGTGCAACTACAGTTCTAAAATGATTAAAGAAACAGTAATTTACTATCCATCATCTCGAAAATACATCACGGCCAAGAAACAATTAGGATGGCAATATTTTTTCCCTTCGATCCATCGAAGTATTGAGCCAGGGACAAGTAACATACGTCGACATCATTGTGATGAATCAGTCGTAAACAAGGCCATTAAAAAAGCACGGCTTAAAGCAGGTATCATGAAGCAAGTCACTAGTCACACATTACGACACTCCTTTGCAACGCATCTCCTGCAAAACCGGCATACACTACATCCATGTAGATAATATTCGAACAGTGCAAACTCAATTAGGTCATGCAGATGTAAAAACGACTGAGATATACACTCACGTTGTAAAGCAAGGAGCTCACGGTATTCGTAGTCCTTTGAGTGATATTTTTACTAAAACAACCTATTAAACATTGGGGAAAGTCAGGCCTTGCCATAACGCATTGACATTATTTACTTTGGTGCAACATTTCCGATATTTTTTGCATCTCTTCTTGTGCCAGAATGATTTCTTCAAGAAAAAGTTTTGACCAGTGTTTAAGTTGTTCCTGCCGAGACCCTTCCCAAGTCGTCAGGTTCCAATCAATATCTTTTTCATCTTCCGTTACCATTTTTATCTACCTTGTTTGAATTGATATGTTTAATATGCTTCCAACAACCCATCATGTAACTGATAGATCTTATCCATTTTCTCTGCCAGATTTTGATTATGCGTCACCATGATAAAACTCGTGCCGATGTCCTGTTTTAATTCCAGCATTAGATTAAACACCTGATCCGCGGTTTTCTCGTCGAGATTTCCTGTCGGTTCATCGGCAAGGATACATTCTGGTTTGGTGACCATTGCTCTGGCTATTGCTGCGCGTTGTCTTTCACCGCCGGAGAGTTCTCCTGGTTTATGTTCTAGTCGATCACCTAGCCCTACTTTCTCTAATAATTCTTTGGCTGACTTGCTTGCTGTCTCCGCATCGCATTTATCCGAAATTAATAATGGCATTGCGACATTTTCAAGTGCGGTAAATTCTGGCAGTAGATGATGAAATTGGTAGATAAAGCCTAGTGATTCATTACGTAATTTTCCGCGTTCTGCATCGTTTAGGCTTAATGTGTTTTTACCAACGATCGATATTTCACCTTTGTTGGGTAAATCCAGACCACCGAGTAAATGTAACAGTGTACTTTTGCCTGAGCCAGAGGTTCCCATAATAGCGATACTCTCCCCGCGCGAAACTTCCAGGTTGACGCCACGCAAGACATCGACTTTTAAATCCCCTTCTGCATAGGATTTATAAAGATCGGCACATGAAATGATCTGATTATTCATCTGGTCACTCATAACCCATTACTCATATCCCAGTTATTCATAGCGTAGAGCCTCAGCAGGTTGTGTATGCGCTGCCCTTAATGCGGGATAGATTGTTGCCAGGATACAGAAGATAAAAGAAACGATACTGACCGTAATAACATCACTCCAATGCATATCAGAAGGTAGATCACTGATGTAATACACATCAGCTGAAAGAAATTTCATATCGAAAAAATTTTCAATGGCCGGAATGATGGTTTCTACATTTGTCGCTAACCATATACCGCTGATAACGCCGAACAAGATACCTACGACGCCAATTAATGTTCCCTGAATCATAAATATCGCCAGGATACTTTTAGGACTGATACCAATGGTTCTGAGCACGGCGATATCGGCTTGTTTATCGGTGACGGTCATGACTAAAGTTGAAATTATATTAAATGCGGCGACGGCGACGATCAGTGTCAGGATAAAAAACATCACGGTTTTTTCCGTTTTTAATGCGCGGAAAAAGTTTGCATGTCTTTGCGTCCAGTCCGTGACCCAGAAATAACCGGGCAATTGATCGACAATGGTTCTGCTGACCGTTGGTGCGGTGAGTATATTGTCTGTTTTTAGACGTAAGCCTGAAGGGCCATCTTTACGAAACAAGCGCATGGCATCATCCATATGAATCAGCGCCAATGCACTATCAAACTCATGCATGCCGATCTCAAAGATACCTGATACGGTAAAACGTTTGAGTCTGGGCATGATACCCGCCGGTGTGACGTTGGCTTGTGGAGCGACTAGCGTGACTTTATCGCCGACCGTTACGCCGAGTGCACGTGCGAGTTCTTTACCTAGAATAATATCGAACTCACCTGAGACAAGATTTGAAAACTCTCCCAAGATCATTTTTTCCGCAATTACAGAAACTTTGGGTTCTTCTTCGGGCAAAATGCCTCGAATGATGGTGCCATTAACAGCCTTGGCATGTGTCAACATGCCTTCCGCCTGAATATAGGGCGCGACACCGACGATACCGGGATGATGTGCTACTTCCTTGGCCAGAGTTTTCCAGTCTTGCAGTGAATTACCGCGTTCTTCTACGGTGGCATGAGACGCCATACCTAAAATTCTTTCTGTGAGTTCTTTTTCAAAGCCATTCATGACTGAAAGTACGGTAATCAAGGCCATCACACCCAATCCGACACCTAACATAGATGTTAAGGAGATGAATGATATAAAATGATTGCGTCGCTTGGCTCGTACGTAACGCAGTCCGATAAAGACTTCGACAGGTTTAAACATGAACGGCATTATAAGCGACTATTAGCTCATTAAAATAAAACTTTTTCGTTTAGATAAGGATCACTCTTGAAAATACTCGCCATTGATACTGCGACTGAAGCTTGCTCGGCCACCCTGCATATTGATGGTTTTGTCACATCAAAATATGAAATCGCACCGCGCAAACATGCTGAATTGATCCTGACCATGGTCGATGAGCTACTTTCAGCATCTGATATTTCATTGACTCAACTCGATGCCTTGGCATTTGGCCGTGGTCCCGGTGCATTTACCGGTGTTCGTATCGCGACGGGAGTGATTCAAGGTCTGGCGATGTCTGCCAATTGTCCCGTGGTTCCGGTTTCAACGCTTGCAGCATTAGCGCAAGGGGCAATTCTGGAATCAAAACAGGTCGCTTGTGCGATAGATGCGCGTATGGGTGAAGTCTATTGGGCCTTATATCAGGCCGATGACAAGAACATCATGCAACTTGTTGGAGAAGAAAGCGTTTGTGCGCCTGATTCCGTCAATATTCCGACGTCTGTAAATTGGTTTGGTGTCGGTAGTGGTTGGGAAACCTATGAACAAGAACTTCAAGATCGCATGGGCGAGACCTTGGTTCGTTATAGAATTGGTGATTATCCCTCAGCAGAAAATATTTGTACCTTAGCGGTCGACGCTTATCAGCGCGGAGAATTCGTGGATGCTGCGGATGCCCTGCCCGTTTATCTCAGGGACAAAGTAACTAGTTAAATTTACAAATATTAAGTGTTGTAATTACCTATTATTAACTTTAAGTATAATATGTATTATGTTGATATATAACAATATTATACATAGAATTAATGTTGTTTAATAAAAATTTAAGGCAGTAGCCACAACCTGAAAACACACTCTAAATTCCGCTTAGAAATTCGTTATAGGCACTATCGTCCATTAAAGTTTCGAGCTCATCTGGATTAATGATATTCACCGTCATCAACCAGCCATCTCCTTCAGGATCTGCATTAATGACCTCTGGCTCATCCACCAGACTATCGTTAGTTTCGATCACAGTGCCTGATATTGGCATTTTGACTTCACCCGCTGTTTTCACCGATTCGATGATAGCGGCTTCATCGCCCATACCCAGTTCCTTTTCTACAGGCGGAAACTCTACAAAAACGATGTCTCCGAGCTGTTCCTGCGCATAATCGGTGATCCCGATCGTTGCCGTGCCATCATCTTCCAACCTGACCCAGACGTGATCTTCTGTGAATTTCATTTCACTCATTAGTTTGACCCTTTAAATTAAACTATAGAAAATTAACTATGTATTATCCTATAGGTGAGTAGAACTGGATCCCCCACCAAGAAATATTGCGACGCGATGTTCAATGAATTGCCATTTAATTGCAACCCTACTTCCGCTCAACATGCATCGATTTCTTCATTCAAACGTAGAACATAAGTCTCGATTTTGCCAGAGTTATACAGTTTTAAATAACGATAACCTGCCTCACGACCATCTTTACGATATTCACCAGACCCTGGCATGAATTGTACACAGGTAGAAGGTGACGCCATCAGACGCACGCCATTCCTTTCAGAACTGAATTCCTGGTGAACATGCCCCCATATCACTGCTTTAATGTGAACATATTTATCCAGTACTTCAAAAAACTCGCCTGAATTCTTTAATCGCATACTATCCATCCATTCGCTGCCAATCTCGACGGGGGGATGATGTAGACATACCAGTACATGCTTGTCTTGATGTTTTGACAATATTCCATCAAGCAGATCCAGTTCTTCCTGCTTAAACTCTCCCGCATGGGTATCTATCAGAAAAGA
>JBLHKO010000024.1:0-30116 GCA_047620145.1 Gammaproteobacteria bacterium
TAATAAGGTTGATACCGGTAATAATAATGTTATTAATTTTGATGAATTCATGGCTTGGTGGGGTGACCATGATTAGTATCCACTACTCGAGATTTAACTAGTCGTCTAATCTGCAAGAGGATCCTCGCCCTCCTCCCAATTTCCCAGATATTTTTCAACCAGATGAAAATCTTCACCTTTATATTTCTACCGAGGTAATCTGCTCCACGATCGCTTTTGTCGTAATTATTTTGTGTATGCTGGCAACACTCTTTCCTGCCTGAAAATAATCTTTGTAATTCATCCCTTGCATGGCCGCTTTCTTCAGTTTCCATATAGATTGCAAGGTATAAAAAGTTCTCATCCAATGTTTGGTTCTATTTGTTCTCAACAACCATCGTGATAATGCATTAGCTTTTGTACCCATTTTTTCAATAAAAGGTGTTTTTATAATTGAAACGGGTACTCCTGATATCTTATCCGTCAATACGATATCTTCCTCATTGGCTTTGAGGATAGCTTGCTTGTAATCGTCATGTGCAGTGCATTCTTCTGATGCAATAAAACGTGTGCCCATCTGAATCCCTGAGTAACCGATTTTTAACATTGCCTGATAATCCTCTGCCTGACTGATGCCGCCAGCACAGATCAAAGGTTTTCCCAATGTTGAAATATCTTCAAATACTTTTTCGGCGCTTAATCGTCCAGCGTGCCCGCCAGCACGATTGTTGACACAGATGAATCCATCAACGCCACCATCGAGCGCTTTTTCAGCCCATTTCTTTTCAGTGACATCGTGGTAAATGATCACTTTTGATGATTCAGCTCTTTCAACAACCCAACGAGGATTGCCTAGTGCTGTGACAAAAAATTGGATACCTTCTTCCAGAGCAATATCTACCCATTGTCGCGTTCGCTCAACATAACGTTTGGAGCTAGTATCAAGAATAATATTAATGCCAACGGGTTGGTCGGTCAGCGTGCGAATGTATTGTATGCCCTCACGAAAATCATGCCCATGAACATACGTGAGGCTCAATGGCTGAATGATACCTATCGCTCCTGCCTCGGATGCTGCCGCAACCAACTCCGGATTAGAACATGGATACATGGCACCACAAATTATGGGATGTTGTATTCCAAGTGAACGCGAAAACTCAGTCATAAAATTTCATTATTTATTTGATTTACCTCTAGGCTAGCCTAGGTTTTCTTTCCTGGCTTTTCTTTCCTGATTTTCCGGTCCAATGCGCCATGTAGCTATCGCGGTAGCAACGATATCTCCGGCTTCATTTTTAATTTCACCTGAAATTTGCATTTCTTTTTCTTCATTACTCTCTGGTATTTCACAAACACATTCTGCTGTGAGTAAACCTCTTGCCTTGTGGTGATATTGAATTTTCATCCCGGTCAAAATACCCCGAGCATCTTCCGGCAAACTATTTAACAAAGTTAGTCCTGTGACCATTTCGGCAAGATTCACCAAAGCAATCGCATGCACTGAATGCAAATGATTGCTGACCTTTCGACGTTCTTTCAGAGTGACTCTGCCATGCCCTGGTTCCAAGTGTGCCACTTTGGCACCGATAGAACCGGTATAAGGTACGGTGAAACCAATGATACGACTAAATAACCATTTGCCACCGGGTTTATTAGAAAAACGTTGCCAGTTTTCTCTTAGGCTAGGGCCGATTGATTGAGCCATGACCGTAATCCGATTACACAATCAAGCGATTTATGAACAAGGTGTGCGTATCAATTCTTCTTGATCAAAATCATCAACATGAATGACTGACATTAATTGATCATTAAATGCGACCAATTGATCAGCTTCTTCTTTACTAATAATTTTTTCATCTCTTGCCTTTTCTATCAGCTCAATGCCCTGCATCTTAGGTAATTTTTTATCTTTTATAGCTTGTCTAATTTTCTTGTTCAATGGCTCCAAGCCAAGACTCTCAATAAACACTTCGTTTACATGCCCTAATGGATTGTTATCACCTTGTTCTACATATAAGCCGGAAACCAAACGATCGCGCGTGCTGTTATTTTCAGTAACGGATTGTGCAAGACTCTTTTCCAACTTATCGCTAGGGGCCTTGAAATGCATCCCCAATGGAAATACTGTCGCTCTTAACAGATAAGCTAGTGGCCTATTGGGATAATTATCTATAATTTCCTTGAACGCTTCTTGATAGTGATGGATCAAATAATCCAGTGACCATTGAACAAGAGGCAAATCTTCAGACGGGCAACCATCATTTTCATAATGTTTAAGCACCATGCTTGCGAGATAAAGATCACTGAGCAGATCACCCAGCCTTGCTGATAGCATCTCCATCAATTTTAATTTTGATTGCAACGACAGCATGGAGACATCTGCAATTAATGCAAACGCTGCGCTCAGGCGTGTCAAGTGAGAATAATAACGTCCGAGAGTTGCATGTCCCGGATTAGGAAAAATTCGTGAACTGGTAAGGGCTGAAAGAAATGCCCGCGCACCATTACTGATAGTAAAGCCAATATGTTTAAACAACACACTATCGAAGTCATTGATTACCTCGTCATCTGCATCTTTTTCAGCAAGTTGCATTTCTTCCAAGACATAGGGGTGACTGCGTGTTGCACCTTGACCGAAGATCATTAGATTCCGTGTCAGGATATTCGCACCTTCAACCGTAATTGATACGGGTATAGATTCATAACCACTGGCAATATAGTTCTTAGGGCCTTTCATAACGGCTTTTCCGCCATGAATATCCATGGCATCCAGTAAGCACTGGCGAGCCATTTCAGTACAATGATATTTCAGTATGGCCGAGGGTACTGCAGGTTTTTCACCAGCATCCACTGCCTGAATAGTATGCAGTCTTGCAGCATTGATAATATAAGCCAACCCAGCCATACGTGCTAAGGGTTTCTGCACACCTTCAAACTGTTTAATTTGAACTCCAAATTGTCTTCTGAGAGAGGCGTAAGCTGTTGTACCCATGATTGCTCGTTTGGAATACGCAACTCCCCCTGTGGGTAAGGTAATGCAACGACCAACGGATAGACAATTCACCAACATTCTCCAGCCTTTGCCAGCCATCTCTTGACCACCAATAATATAGTCCAGCGGTACAAAAATATTCTCGCCTGCTAACGGACCATTTAGAAATGCATCCCCTATCGGTAAATGTCGTCTTCCGATAATCAGTCCCTCTGTCTCTCTTGGTAACAAGGCACAAGTAATTCCGTAATCATCAACTTCCCCAATCAGATGCTCCGGATCCTTGAGCCTGAACGCCAAACCAACTAGAGTCGCTATTGGTGCAAGTGTGATATAACGTTTCGAAAAGTTTAAACGCATGCCTATAACTTCCTTACCTTCCCATTGCCCTTTACAAACAATACCTGTATCTGGGATTGAAGTTGCATCCGAGCCAGCGGTAGGTCCAGTCAAGGCAAAACAAGGGATCTCCTTACCTTCTGACAAGCGAGGTAAATAATAATTTTTCTGTTCTTCCGTTCCATATTTCATTAGTAACTCACCAGGACCTAATGAATTTGGTACTGCGACGGCATAAGTTATTGCCGCACCTGTATTTGATATTTTTATGAGTACCTGGGATTGCGCAACGCCAGATAATCCAAGTCCGCCATATTCTTTAGGAATTATCATGGCCAAAAATCCATTCTTTAAGATGAAGTCAATGATGTGATCAGGAATCATATTCCAGTCATGATTTATCTTCCAGGCATCTGACATCCTGCATAATTCATTGACTGGTCCATCTAGAAAAGCCTGTTCTTCGATGCTTAACTTTGGCATTTCAATTTTAGTCAAAGACTTCCAATCAGGATTACCAGAAAATAATTGTCCATCCCACCACACTGTTCCGGCATCAATTGCTTCCTTCTCTGTCTCGGATAATGCTGGCAGCATCTTTTTAAACATTGAGAAAAAAGGTGTTGAAATATATTTTTGTCTGAGCGGTATCGCCGAAAAAGCAAAACAAATCAATGCCGCAATGCCAAGTATGGTCATCAACAGGCCATTCAGTGAAAAAATAATAGAGAGGATGAAACTAACTACACAGGCAGATGCAAAAATTATCAAGGAAACACCCTTGTGCAAAAGGCCCAGTAGGCCAAGCAAAATGATCAAACTAATCAACAGACTCATATAAAACCTCTCCTTTATAAGATGGCAATAAAAAAGAGCGAGCGCTCGTTTTTATTATCTTTGAGTTTAGTATACACTTTAGTCCCGTGTCTAGATCTATGTCTAGAGTTTAGTTGAAATAACTCAAATTCAGCTCTTTATCAGACTTTTATGACTGGAATTACACAACGAGATAACCTAACAAACATGAAATTTGAAGAATACAAAGCCAGCTTTCCCTATCGCGGAAAATCTATTTACACCCAGCTTTTCACACTACATTGCGATAATATCAAAACCAAAAAACCGAAATTTGCGGTGAATAACCTGGAGAAAATCTTCAGGGCAACATTCAAAATATCATCAAAAATCGGCTTTCATGAGATGTCTCTGCGTTCACTTTGTAAAGAAACTGGCTTAAGTATGGGGGGAATTTACTCTTGTATCGAATCCAAGGAAATGATTGCCATCATGATCAAGGATATGGTGAATATGGTCTCATCTAACATCATTGATAATGCCCTGATGTATGACGATAAAAGTCGTGCTTTGGAAGAGATCATCACGCAGCATATTTTTGCAACCGAGCTATTGCAGCCCTGGTTCTACTTCCTTTATTTTGAGACGCGTTCCTTATCCTCCGAGCATCAAAAAGAATCAAAGACAATTGAGTTGAAGATAATCTCAACTCTGGAAAACCTTTTATCTCAAATAGCAGAACACCATGAGAATGATGATAAAAAGTTTCATTTTATTGCTACCATGGCTATGTCCATGGTTCAGGAACATTATCTTAAACGTTGGAAATACAAAGATGCTTCACTGACGATAGATAATTATGCTGATGAGACATTGAAACTTGTATATGCTTCGTTGAAAAACTAATTCACCTTCATAATTCTTATGACAACTTCGCCATGCCGCTGTTAACACTCAAAGATACTTCGCTTGCCTATGGAAATCTCTCCTTACTGGAGAAAGTAAACTTTAATATTTCTTCTGGTGAACGTATTTGTCTGGTCGGTCGTAATGGAACTGGAAAATCAACACTGTTTCGTGTCATCAGCGGCAGTGTTCACCCTGATGAAGGTGATATCTGGCGACAGGACACTTTGAAAATATCCTATCTGGAACAAGAAGTCCCCCCCGACACATCACAAACAATTTACGAAGTTGTCTCGGCGGGCTTGGGTGATATTGGGGAAATTCTTATCGAATATCACAATCTTGCACATACCATTGATTATTCTAATGATGCTTCAATTAAAAAACTGGCAGCGCTACAACAACAAATAGAGGTATTGGATGGCTGGAATCTAAACCAAAAAATTGAAACGGTACTAAGTCGCTTATCATTACCAGAAGATAAAAAAATTGCTGATTGTTCTGGTGGTATTCGTCGTCGAACAATGTTGGCACAAGCTCTGGTCAGCGAACCTGATTTATTATTATTGGATGAACCGACCAACCATATGGATATCAAGGCCATTAATTGGTTGGAAGAGTTTCTATTAACATATCAAGGCGCTCTGATATTCATTACACATGATCGAACTTTTCTTAAGCATCTTGCCACACGGATCGTTGAACTTGATCGGGGAAACTTTGTTTCATTTAACGGTAATTTTGATTATTACCTGAATAAGAAAGAGGAATTCCTGAAGGAAGAAACTAGAGAGAATGCAAAATTCGATAAAAAGCTGGCACAAGAAGAAGTCTGGATACGTCAAGGAATTAAGGCTCGTCGCACCCGCAATGAAGGCCGTGTTCGTGCATTAGAAAGCTTAAGGATGGAGCGTAGTCGTCGACAAGAGATCAAAGGAACCGTGAACCTTGATATTGATACGGGAGAACATTCAGGGAAACGAGTAGCTGATCTGTCGCATGTCAGCTTCAGCTACGATGATGAAATATTGATTGATGATTTATCGACGACTATTTTACGAGGAGATCGCATCGGTATTATTGGCCCTAATGGCTCAGGCAAAAGCACCTTGCTTAAATTAATACTGGGAGAGCTACAACCTAACTCAGGAAATATTGTCATGGGCACACGCCTGGATTGTGTTTATTTTGATCAACAAAGACAGCAACTGGATATGGAAAAAACGGTTCGAGAAAATGTCAGCGGTGGTAATGATATGATTTCGGTCAGAGGTCGTTCTCGCCATGTCATCAGTTATCTGAAAGATTTCCTGTTTCCACCTGAGCAAATTAATTCTCCTGTTAAAACTTTGTCTGGTGGTGAACGCAACAGATTGTTATTGGCAAACTTGTTTACTAGTCCAGCAAATATGATGGTGCTCGATGAACCGACCAATGATTTAGATGTGGATACACTGGAATTACTGGAAGAGTTACTCGCAGAATACGAGGGAACACTGTTACTTGTTAGTCATGATCGTTCGTTCCTTGATAATGTGGTCACCAGTACTTTGGTATTCGAAGAGAATGGCAAAGTTGGTGAATATGTCGGCGGCTATGAAGACTGGATCCGTCAAAGAAAATCAAAGGCGACAAAGACTCACTCAGATACACCATCAAACAAACAAACAAGAATTACCAAACCGGAGAAAAAAAAGAAACTCGGATTCAATGAGAAACGTGAACTTGATAGCCTGCCTGAAAAAATAGAGTCCATGGAGCAACAACAGGAAGAATTAGAACAACGCATCAGTAAAAATAACTTTTATCAACTAGATAAAGAAACCATCAGTGAAACAATGGACAAAATTAAACAATTGCAATTAGATCTGAAAACGGCATACAAGCGTTGGGAATTTCTGGCAGAGTTTGAGGCCTAGTCTGCTCTTTACTCCCTTCCCCTACTTAAAAGCACCAGTTTTTCTTTACGACTGAACCGCTTGATTTCGCATTCACGTTTTGTTGCCACAGAACGTGATTCACATCTCTCCTGATAGACCAAAACAACAGGACGTCTAGGTTTTGTATATTTCGCCCCTAGTCCGTCATCGCTATTATGTTCTTCAGTTCGTCTTTCTACATCTTTTGTGATGCCTGTATAGAGGCTATCGTCGGCACAACGAACCATGTAAACGAACCAGTCATTCATAGTGAAGAATTGAAATGAAATTTCTGTGAAGCTGGAGTAATTATTTTTTACCAGACTTAACAAGGTAATTAGCTAATGCAGGTAACAATAAAATAGCACCCAACATATTCACCAGGAACATAAACGTTAGCAATATGCCCATATCTGCCTGAAATTTAAGCGGTGAGAAGATCCATGTGACCACACCAATTGCCAATGCGACTCCGGTAAAAATAACTCCGGCACCTGAGATTTGCAGTGTAAGCATGTAGGCTTCTGTGAGCGACTTCCCTTCTTTGAGCAAACTATCCAGGCGATTATAAATATAAATACCATAATCGACGCCCACACCCACGCCTAATGCAACAACGGGTAAGGTATTTACCTTGAGACCAATTTCCAGAATAGTCATCAGCGCGTAGGCGAGCAATGAGACTAGGGCTAGTGGGAGTACAATACACAAGGTCCCGGCAACAGACCGAAACGTCACCAGACATAAGATAATAATTGCAGAGAAAACATATATTAGAATTGGGAACTGGGCGGCATCGACTTCTTCATTGGTCGCTGCCATCACACCAACATTACCCGTGGCTAGTTTGAATTTTATTGAATCTGAATCAAATTCTTTACGGAAAGATTTGATCTTACTGACAATACTAGAAATAGTTTCTGCTTTATGATCTTTGGTAAAAATCAACACGGGGATGACACTACAATCACTGTTTAATAAACCGGAAGATGTTGGCACATAAGAAACTGACTGGACCAGTACCGATTGATTCCTTGGCAACACCTGCCATTTTATATTGCCTTCATTCCAGCCTGCATTAATACGTTTGGCGACAGTAGGCAAACCAATGACGGACTGCACGCCATCGACATTCCTCATCGCCCATTCAAAACGATCTATCGTATCCATTACTTCATAATTGATACATCCTTCTGGAATGGTCTCAACAATCACCGAAATAAGGTCCACTCCAATAGAGAATCTCTCAGCGATGACATTAGTGTCAATATTATATTGAGAGTCGCCATGTAGCTCAGGCACCCCCCGATGTAAATCACCAACCCTGATATCTGCCCCTTTCCATAGTCCAAACCCAAGCAAGACAAAACTTATCATAATAATTGTTGTTGCTGGACCACGTTCCGAGACCCGTACAAGTTTTTTCCATAGGGGTGACAGTGTCTTCGCACGACTAATTAGCTTATCTCTGTAGTTTTCACCCAAATCAATGTAAGAGATTAGTACTGGTAACAGGAAAAGATTAGTTAGAATAATCACAGCCACACCTAAACTCGCTGTGATTGCCATTTCCTGAATGATTTCAATATCTATCAACAGGATTGTTATAAAACCAATTGTATCACTTGCTAGTGCAATAGCGCCTGGAACGAGTAAGCGTCTAAAACTGAGCTTTGCAGAATCCATGCTGCTATTGCCGAGGAAAACTTCTGATCTGAAGGAGCTAATCATCTGCACGCCGTGACTAACACCTATGGCAAAAATTAAAAATGGTACCAGAATCGACATGGGATCAATGCCAAAGCCAAGTAAAGGTAATATGCCCAATTGCCAGACCACGGCAATCAGTGCACAGGTAAGAGGGATGATAGTTAATTTAAACGATTGCGAATAAATATAAACAAGAAGTGCTGTAATCAAAAAAGCGATAACGAAAAATAGAACGACACGTTTGGCACCTTCAGTTATATCACCAATCACCTTGGCAAAACCTATAATGTGATAGTCAATATCCACACCCACATCAGAACTGTTATATTTCTGTCTTATGTTTTCTTCCAGTTGTCTTGCAACATCAACATAATCCAGTCGTTCACCAGTGTTAGGATTGAATTCAAGAAGTTGTGCACTGATAAGTGCACCGGAAAAATCATTTGCAACTAACCTACCAACAATCCCCGCCTTGATAATATTCTCTTTTACCTTTGCCAGTCCTGCCGGAGTGTTTTCAAAATCATCGGGGATAACATTGCCTCCAGCAATGCCATCTTCTACAACTTCTGTGAATCTGACGTTGGGCGTAAAGATTGAAGTTACCCGTGTGCGATCAACACCTTCAATGAAAAACACATCATCTGTTGACTGCTTCAAAGCGTCAAAATATTCGGGGGTAAATATATCCCCCTCTTTTGCGATTAATGCAACAAGTATCCTATTCGCACCGCCAAACTCTTCACGATGTTTGGTGAATGTTTGCATATATTCATGCTGTAATGGCAGTAGTTTTGAAAATCCTGCGTCTACTTTCAATTTCATTGCTGAAGACATCATAAATAATGTGACCAGTACAAAAAACCCAATCACCCACGGGCGGTTTGAAAACAGGAATGTTTCCAGAGTATTTATTATCTTTGCCGACGTGTTTATTGTTTTAGAATTAGTCATTAGATATGCTTGTCTACTGTAGCAATCCGACGCCTTTCTCACCGATAGTGATCAAATTACCATCATGACTTTGAATGATTGCAGTAAACCCGTCGCGGTGACCTTGCTCAATTAATGTAAAACTTTTACCCTTATCATTACTTTTCAGGATTGTTCCACCCAATCCAGTGATATAGATTTCGTCTTCTGTCACTGCAATGCCATTTGTCAGCATTTCCTGTGTCGGTGTTTCAATTTCTTGCCAATGATCACCTGCATCTTCTGACCGAAATAGATGGCCGCGTAAACCAAAAACCAAAATGGTATCTCCTGTCACAGGTAATATGCCAAAAAATGAGCCAATATAAGGTGTTGCTAAAGGTATCCAACTATCTCCAGAATCCTCCGATCGATATACTTTACCTGACTCTGCAGCGATGTATGCTCGACCGTTACTTGCTATAGCAATACTATTTAGATGTAGGTCATAAGAATCCAGAAAATCGTCGTCATCTTCAGCTGTGGGCTCTTCTCTATCTGAATCATCTGCGGATTTCCCCAAACTGGTATTTATTTCACTCTCATCCCAGGTTACACCACCATCTCCAGAAATAAGATAAAGACCGTAGGCACCGATGGCTACTCCCTGCTTTTTGTTCTTAAACCAGACATCAAACAAAGGAGTTTCGCCCTCCGGATCGTAATTCACTTTTTGCCAAACTTTGCCACCATCCGTGGTACGCAAGATCACTGCATCATGGCCAACAACCCAACCATTCATCTTGTCGTGGAAATAAACACCTGTGAGTGTGGTTCTTGTCGGAACGGTGACTTGCTGCCATTGTTTGCCATCTGTAGAAATAAGCACATGCCCTCGTTCCCCTACTACCGCCATTAAACCGTCTTTTGAAACACCATCGAGCAACATCGACTTGCCAGCCAATTTGGCTATGGTTGAATCATCTTCAGCCTGGACACTGACAGGCAATAAAAAAATGGCGGACACTGAAAAAATGAAGCACATCTGCTGAGCAAAACGAGAAATTAAGGCGGGTAGTTTTTGCATACTTACAAACAGTATTTCTTGTTCCCGAAAATGGTATAAATTTCGATTGCGCAAATAAAAACACCCGGCCTGCAAAAATGCAACACCAGGCGTTTTGATTTATGACTAATGCGCGAACTCGACATCAGTGTTGAAAATTATAATTTATCTTGTTCCGTCTCTTCTCAATGCTGCAGGTGTAAATTCACTCGTAGTAAGATCTGCATTAAAGTTATATGGCTTATTCTCATTGGTTAAACCAATGGCGAGATAACGCCCAGCCTGTAGATCGGTATGCACCTCTAAAGTTGTCCACAAGTTAGGCACGTTGTAATGATTGATAGCGAAACCTTCTGAAACTCTCCATAGCTGATCTCGATTATCATATTGATCCACTGCCAGAATCTGCCAGGAATCTTCATCGATATAAAAAGTGCGTCTTTTGTACAAGTGTCTTGCGCCTTCTTTCAATGTTGCATCAACCACCCAAACTCTATGTAACTCATAACGAGGCAGTTCAGGGTTGATATGTAATGGCTTCAAAATATCTGCATATTTAACTGAAGGATCCTGCAATTTGTAATTGTTGTAAGGAACATACATTTCCTTCTTGCCTACTAACGCCCAGTTATAGCGCTCTGGGCTGCCATTGAACATATCAAACTGATCATTGGTCCGCATGCCATCAGACGCTGTGCCTGGATTATCAAATGCAACATTCGGTGCACGTCTGACGCGGCGCTGACCCGGGTTATAGAGCCATGCCTTACGATTTTCGGCTTTCTGATTGAGGGTTTCATGGACCAGAAGAATGCCTCCAGCCAATCTGGCAGGCGATTTAACTTCTTGTTTAAAATATAGAATAATATTATTCAGCTCTTCAACTGTCATGCCTTCTCGATTGTATTGCAGGTTAAATTGATCAGAAAATTCCACCAGCGTGTAGTCACCACCACGGGTTGGTGCTGCCTGCGCGATATCACGCTCGGCAAAATCTGCCCGAAATCTAAGGATATGATTCCAGATAGCTTCTAAGCCACTGGCAGGGACTGGGAAGGGGATCCCCACAATTGCATTATCGACACCATTACCATCAGCCGTAAGTTTGGCAGCCCCGGCAATTTTTTTAGTTGCATCATAAATGTATTGTGGTGATGCGGCTGAGCGATGCGTCGGATAGACATTCATTTTGAAACTATCAGGATAGGTTTTAAGCAGTGCTTTATGGCCTTCCGACAAGTTATTTGCATGATCAGCCATATTGCCCGAAGTAATCGTGACCTTGATAGCATCACTTGCATAGGGATCAACATAATATCCCCCGACAGTGTAACCCGAAGGTGCTTGCGTTAAACCTCCATCCCAGGCGGGGATAGTCCCCGCTGCATTCGCGGCTTTTTCTCCACCCAACGGAGTTAAGTCCACGCCAAGACGAGCGACTTCGTTTGCGGCCATCTCTGCAATTGCAGGCATTGAGACTGATATCATCAGGAGACTGGCCAAAACAGTAGACGGTACATTGGCAAGAATTATATTCATTTTTTTATTCATGATTCAGATCTCCTCAACCTAAAAAGAATAATTCATGCTGAACGCGACAAAATCGCGGTCATTTAACAAATTATATCGACCTGCACCCTGAAAGCTTGTGTAACTGAGATCGGCTGACCATTTATTTTGATAATCCGTGGTCACGCCTACAGTGACAGCTCTACGTCCTTCAAGAAAATTTCCTCCGGGTCCCGGGGTGATACCACTCACATCTTGAGACAATGCAAACCTTGGTGAAACATTCACAGGCCCAATAAGATTGTTATACGTTAAACGGCCCGCCATACGAAAACCCCAGGATGTGGCATCGGCAAAATGTTCAGCATCTTCAGAAGCCTTGCCTGCATGTAGGCCTGTCGCTCCGGCATGAAATGCATTCCCACTAGTAAAGGTGCCAGCGCCATTAAGACGTAAATCACTCTTATCTGGCATCCCATGAACATGAGTCACCCCGACTTCGCCAACCAGTACACCTTGATTGGCCTGGAGGATTGGGCCAAGGACTTTTGTTGCCGTGACTTGAAACTGACTGACATTACGTTCTATAAAACCAGGTATATATTGACTAGTTGAGGTGTTCACACAACCAGGATCAAGTTGATTTAATCCAATCGCAGGATTGATTACCGCCAAGGGACATAACGCTTGAAATAACAACTCGACATCGTCGACTTGCAGAGGTGCATCATGAATAAAAGTGTACTCACCTTGCAAGGCAATCCCTGATTTGGAAAGCTGTGTATTAAAACTAAGCCCTATCCGTTGAATATCTTCAGGATACTCAATCAAATAATTCGCTGTTCGTGCATATTGATCGGTAGCCACGGCGCTTGTAACACCTATCAAGTTGGCAAGACCAACGGCACCACCACCTAATGCAGCAATCAGCCCTGGAGTAGCAGGACTACCAAGAAGAGCGCTAAATGCACCAATGCCGTTAGCCGCGCCTGCGTCCGTCCCTGTTACTGCACTAATAATAGGGGTTCGACTGTGATGATTGATAAAGAAAAGACCAAATTCCGTATCATTTAAATTTTCAGCGAAGTAACGTAGCGCAAAACCAAACTCACCACCATCATCCGCCCGGTCATCGGGGGCACGTAAGACGCCGAGAAAATCAGGCTCAAAAAGATTCAATGGGACTGGAGCGCCGGTTGGAGCGAACGCCGCCATTGTGCCATTGATTGCTGCAGTTAAGGGCACACCAAAAGAAGTGCCCCTGTCAGATCCAATAAACCCAGTTCCAAATGCAGCGCCACCAAACCCGAGCATCACCTTCCTGCCGCCATCACCTACAAAGTCATTGGTTGAGAAATACGAACCTACCGGTTCAATGATGGTTCTTTCCCAATCGTATTGGTAATAACCTTCAAAGGATAAAGCATCTGTGGGTGCGATTGAGAAACTCACTATCCCCACAGGCGTTAAGGCATCACGAACTTGAGCACCAGGGGTACGTAATTTACTAACATCGAAAGGATTGATGACATTAATGCCGTTTTGAATGAAGGTGCTTTCACCCCAACTTAAAACTTGCTCTCCTACACGGATGCTGGCGGGCATGGAGCCGATATTAAAATTCCCGTAAACATACAAATCCTGCAAGTTGATATTTTGTGTGACTAATCTGTTTGCTTTATCACTTAAGGCAAGCCGATTGCCTGCGTCAAGATTCTCATAATCTTTAAAACCGGTAAATCGCGTGAAAAGACCAAAGTTTTTGTAGTTCACTGCGACTTCTGTTGTGAATTTTCCTGATTGGCTGATTAGACCATGATTATAATTCTGGTTGCCGTCATCTGAATTCTCTGAAAAAGCGGTTCCCGTTACGGAGGCACCTGTTCCTGTTAATCCTGCACCTACAGTATCACCGGAAAGACCTACAATTTCGGTATCAGGACTATCAGCCCTGAAACCTGAACCGAATGTAAGAGTGGTATCGACATTGCCTGAAAATTCTCCAGATTCAAAGCTCACGCTATAGGCTGAAGTTGAAACAATCGAAGTGATAATGAATGGAATAAAAAGCGTTAAAAATCGGGAACTACCTACTGAACTGAACCTTGAATTTGTGGACATTGAACCACTCCCCCCTTACAACAGCCTGACTTGCTTTTTGCAGTGTGTGTGGCTGTCAATATTGTTGTTTAAATCAACCAAGCTAAAGCATAAGCCAATGTGTTACTTTCTGCAAAGTATGTCAACACTATAATCAGTTGCGTTGCGTTGCAGCGCAATAATCATAAGCTAATCCTGTGATGCTTTATCTGTCGTCATCGACAATCTGTGGATTAATGTTCTGAGGAATACTTTCAAGAAACGTACCTGACAGTTGAGTGATACCTGGGACATGACTGTCGAGTTTATTTTCAGTAAAGCGGTTTCGGTAAGTGCCTTAATGGTTGCCGTTCTTTTTGTTTTTGCAAGATAGCCCATCTCACCAAAACAGTCCCCCACACCTAGCATACGTATGGATTGGTCATTTTTTACCACTCCGACTTCACCTTGGACGATAATGTAAAAACAATCATCCAGTTCACCTTCGACGATAATATCGTCTTTCATCTCATATTCTTGCCAGTTACTCGCCCGGATAATTTCCCATATTTCCGAATCAGGGAAACCCTTAAAGAATTCAAGACCCTTAATCGAGTTAAATTTCTCCTGCTCTGAAATATCCTCTTCAGGTCCCTCCAGAGCCTCAAATGACTTGCTTAGATCAATGGCAAATTCCAGACCAGTCTGATAACGAGCCTCCACAGTTTTTTCTGTCGCTTTTGCAAATATTTCTATCAATGCATCTGGCAAATCAGGACGTAAATCTTTTAATGGTGGTGGATCTTCATTGAGTATTTTGGTGACCAATCGAGAGAAATTCTCCGCCGGGAAAGGATGTTTCCCGGTTAACATTTCATACATGACAATGCCCAAGGAAAACAAATCTGTCTGATGTGTTATGTCATCTTCCCTTAGCTGTTCCGGGGACATATATTTGGGTGACCCCATCAGGCCGACTTGCTGCGTTGCAGTATCATCCGCCTTATTCATCTGCGCAATACTGAAATCGGCGATCATCACATCCAGGCCTTCTGCGACCAGGATATTTGACGGTTTTATATCACGATGAACAACACCCTGTTTATGCGCATAGTCCAGTGCTTTGGCGCACTTGAAGATAATCTCTACAACTTTTTCTATCGGCAAAAGATTTTCGGGTGTGCAATAAGGCTTGAGTGTGCCACCACCTTTGACCAGCTCCATGACAATGTAGCAAATATCATCTTCAGCACCCGCATCATAAATTCCGACAATATTCGGATGATTCAAGCTGCCCGCAGTGTGAGCTTCATTGAAAAACATTTTCTTGTATCGATCGCCGGATTCTACATTCTTAAGGGCTTCAGAATGCGCAACCTTGATGGCAACACCTCGATCAATATATGGATCATGGCCAAGGTAGACCGTGCCCATACTGCCTCGGTCTATTTCCCCTAAAACATCGTATTTGCCTAATTTTTCAGGAAAGCTCATCTAATTTCACTTCACGCATTTATTTTCAATAATTAACAAGGAATAGTCTCAACATTAGATCCTTACTGAAAACTTTCAGCAAGAAGTCTAAGAATATTACTGCAATCGTGTCTTTTTGGACAGATAAACATCCTGATACAGGACATCATTTGAGATTACACATAACGTAGGTAACAAACTTGTCTTGGAATCTTTAGCACAAGCTGACTATACTTAAACCAGATATAGGTTTACGGCTCCCTTAAACGGGTTCTTATGATTAGAAAGTAACCGAGTTATTGAGGATAAATTCATGACAATACCTGCGCGCCAGCTTTTAAGTGATAAAGGTTACAAAATGTATTCGGCCACTCCAGATACCACTGTCTTCGACGCGATAAAATTAATGTCTGAAGCAAAAGTCGGTGCCCTACTCGTCATGGAAAATAAACAACTGGTTGGCATTATTTCAGAGCGTGATTACACCAGAAAAGTTATCCTCGAGACCAGATCATCACGTGAGACACCGGTCAAGGATATTATGACTTCACAAGTTTTAACCGTCACCTCTGATCAACCTATTGAAGATTGCATGAAGATTATGTCTGAAAATCATATACGGCATCTTCCGGTGGTCGAGAACGGACAACCCATCGGAGTATTATCGGTTATGGATGTTGTGAAAAATATTATATCTGAGAAAGAATTTATAATTGACCAGCTGGAACACTATATCGCTAGCTGAAATAATGCTTAGTCAAAGTAAATATCAATCGTTGAAAAGACTAACCCTGGAAAGATAAAAATCTTTCGTACAATCTCACTATCCTTACTTCTTAATTCAACGTACACCTTAACAATCAATAGTACGAATATTGTTATTTTTTTATGAGCGCATATAAAACACCTCAACATTTAACAGAAAGCTGCTGGCAGGCTCTTGTTGAACACCAAAAAGATATTTCCGGAATTAATCTGAAGGAAATGTTCAAACAAAATCCAGAACGGGCTGAAACATTTTCAAGCGAATTCAATAAGCTTTATGTCGATTATTCAAAACATCTTATAACGCAAGAAACTGTCGCGTTACTAATTTCAATGGCACAAAACTCAAATTTAACAAGTGCCATTAAGAAATTATTCAGCGGCGCAACAATCAATCAGACTGAAAATACTGCGGCTATGCACATGGCACTACGCGCACCTGCAAATGAACATTATTATGCTGATGGTGAAAATATTACCAAATTGGTACACGACGAATTGCAACATATGCAAGAGTTTGTTGAACAGTTACATAATGGCGAGATCAAGGGTTACAGTGGTAAATCAATTGAAACAGTTATTAACATTGGCATCGGCGGTTCGGATCTTGGCCCCAGATTAGCGACCACTGCGCTTGCAGATTTTTCTGTTTCAGACATCGTTATTCACTTCGTCTCTAATGTCGATTTCAGCGAACTCAATTCAGCACTTGAAAAATCAGATCCAGAAACAACTTTATTCATCATTTCATCAAAGTCCTTTACTACAAGAGAAACACTCCTTAACGCAGCAACCGCGATCAAGTGGCTAAAGGAGAACGGTTGTACTGCCCCGGATAAACACATGCTAGCTGTCACTGCCAATCACAATGAAGCAATTGCATTTGGTGTGAAAGATGAAAATATTTTTCATATCTGGAAATGGGTAGGTGGACGCTATTCACTTTGGTCAGCCATGGGTCTGCCCATTGCTATTAGAATTGGCATGAAAAACTTTCGTGATTTCCTCGAAGGTGCAAACGCAATGGATCAACACTTTCGCGAGCAGCCATTAGAAAAAAACTTGCCTGTTATCCTCGGACTGATCGACATCTGGTATATCAATTTTTTTCATACAGAGACCCTCGCGATATTTCCCTATGACCATTCGCTCAATATGTTACCTGCATATATTGGCCAACTGTTCATGGAAAGCAATGGCAAACAGATTGATAACGATGGCAACAAGATTGAATACAGCACTGCTCCCATTATATGGGGTGGCATTGGTTCTAATTCACAACATGCCTACTTTCAATGTTTACATCAGGGAACACATATGATCCCTGTTGATTTCATTGTCAGCCTTACTGGCAGCTTAGAAAACAAACGGCATCATCAGGAGATGGTTGCGAATTGCCTGGCGCAGAGCGAGGCGTTAATGAATGGCAATACAGCAAGCACAGAATCACCATACAAAAATATTCCTGGTAATCATCCAAGTACAACCATTCTTCTCGATGAACTATCTCCGGCCACTTTGGGATCACTATTATGTTTGTATGAACATAGATGTTTCGTACAAGGCCAGCTATGGAATATCAACCCATTTGATCAGTGGGGTGTCGAATTGGGGAAAAATCTTTCAAAACAAATTTTAGAAGAGATTGATGGCAATACACATAAATCAGATCATGACTCGTCGACGAGAAGCCTGGTCTCTCACTACCTCACTAAAAACAATATCCCACAGAAAGACTAGTTCTTGTTCAAGACCTTTCCGGTGGTTAGGGAAAGTCTTCTTACCAGCGTTCTTAAAAAAACCTTATTGAAATGCAGTTGGCAACTTACTGATAATTGATCTATTACTGTACTATTTATTTTCAGCAGACGGACAGTATCATTTGCCTGAATCGTTGCCGTCCGTTCGGTTTTAGAGAGATAGCCCATCTCTCCAAAGCAATCACCCGATTTGATGCTACCAATCAGATTGGTTTCTCGATAAACATTAACAGCGCCTGCAACAACCACATAAAATGCCTCATCAATATCTCCCTGCACTACAACTTCCTGTCCAGCTTCATATTCTTGCCATACACAAGCACGAATAATTTCCCAGATCTCCGCTTCTGAAAATCCCTGGAAAAAATCCAGGGCCTGAACCTGCAAAAATCTTTCTTTTTCATCAATATCTTCTTGCGGCTCATCAAGATAATCAAAAGCCAAACTCAGATCTGCAGCCATATTCAATCCCATTTTGTAACGCTTTTCTGGATTCTTTTGTAGAACGTGATGAATAATTTTTTCTAAAATATCGGGGACATCTTTACGGTAGTTTTTCAATGCCGGTGGCTGTTCATTGGTGATTTTATAAATTAAACGTGAGAAGCCATTTGCTGCAAAAGGGTGTTTCCCGGTGAGTAATTCGTACATAACAACACCTAATGAAAACAAATCCGTTTGATTTGTAATCATATCTTCTTGCGCCTGCTCAGGAGACATATAACGAGGTGATCCAACGAAGCCCGTTGGCATGGTCGTCTCAGCTTCTTCGGTCATTAGATGTGCAATACTGAAATCACAAAACTTAACATCCAAATCTTTAGTCAAAAGAATATTAGTAGGCTTAACATCCCTATGAATAACACCGATCCGATGTGCATAATCCAGTGCCTTGGCACACTTGAATATGATTTCAATAACCTGCTCATAAGGTAAAAGATTATCCGGTTTACAGTGTGGTTTCAGAGTATGTCCACCTTCAACCAATTCCATAACGATGTAACAAACATCTTCTTCTGCGCCTGCATCCAAAATCTCAATAATATTTGGATGTTTTAATTTTCCTGCCGTATGAGCCTCATTAAAAAAAGTCCTTTTATAACGTTCGGCAGATTTTTCATTTCTGAATGTATGTCTATTAGCTACTTTGAGGGCGACGCGATGATCTGTATAAGGGTCATGTCCTTCATAAACCACGCCCATACCACCCCGACCCAATTCCTTGATTACTTCGTATTTCCCCAGTTTTTTTGGTATCTCAGTCGCCATCGTCAAATTATTTGTATTAACATCAATCTTATACGATTAATAATACTGTAAAGATAATGTACATGGTAGCGTCTACTGTACTTGATGCGGCATCATCAAGTACCATTCGCTTCTTTTTTACAGAACAACAATATTGATAGCCATCGAAAACATGAAAACAATTATCCTTGCGGCTGGAATAGGTCAACGTCTGGGGAACCATTCTGAAAATAGACCGAAATGCTTACTGGAATTTAATGGCAAAAGCCTATTGCAAAGACATCTCGAGATTCTTCATTACTATGGCATGGATGACATCGTTATCGTCACAGGGTTTGAAGCCGATATGATTAAGTCAGCGCTGTCGAAAATTGGCGAGAATGATGCTGAGCTTTGTTTTAATCCCGATTTCACGAAAGGTAGCATTTTAAGTATGTTAGTCGGATTAGAGACTTTAGGTTCGGAGCAGAAATTCATTTTGATGGATGCCGATGTGCTCTATGATCACAATATTATTGCTAGACTGATCAATTCAGATAATGAAAATGTTTTTCTACTGGATCAAGATTTTGAGCCAGGTGAAGAACCGGTTAAATTATGTGTACATAATAATCAACTGATCGAATTTAGAAAAAAGATTGATGAAAATCTTGCTTTTGAACTTCAAGGTGAATCTGTCGGCTTTTTTAAGTTTACTTCTCAAACTGCTAAACAACTTAACTTGAAGGCGAGTGAATATATTAGTAAAGGGGAAGATGACGCCCCCTATGAAGAAGTGATACGAGATTTATTACTGGAAGAACCTGATCAATATTCGTTCGAGGATATTACTGGCTTGTCCTGGTTGGAAATAGATTTCCCAGAAGATGTCATTAAGGCAAGAGAGTCAATACTACCAAAACTTACAGCCATGCCCCAAAAACATTAGTGAAGGCTGCTAACCTAGAAAAAATAAACCTAGAGTAAATAAATGACCCAAAATAATTCATTAAGCAAAAGTGCAAAGCTCCGTGCCTTACTTGAATCGAATGAACTTGAATTCATCATGGAAGCACATAATGGTATTTCTGCTCAAATCGTCGAAAAAGCAGGCTTTAAAGGAATTTGGGGTAGTGGCTTATCCATGTCTGCACAATTTGGTGTGCGTGATAGTAATGAGGCAAGTTGGACCCAGGTCGTTGATATGTTGGAATTCATGTCGGATGCCACACAGATTCCTATCTTACTTGATGGTGATACTGGCTATGGCAATTTTAATAACATGCGCAGGCTGGTCAAGAAACTTGAACAACGCGGTATCGCGGGCGTCTGCATAGAAGATAAACAATTTCCTAAAACGAATAGTTTTATCGATGGGGAACGTCAACCTCTGGCTGATGTAGATGAATTTAGCGGCAAAATTAAAGCCGGTAAAGATAGCCAGCATGATGACGATTTTTGTATTGTTGCCAGAGTTGAAGCATTAATCGCCGGCTGGGGAATCAAGGAAGCGCTTAGACGTGCTGAGGCATATCACAAGGCAGGCGCGGATGGGATACTGATCCATAGTAAGTTGTCTCAGGCTAATGAAATTCTGGAGTTCGCCAATGAATGGGCAAATCGATCACCCCTGGTGATTGTTCCAACAATCTATTACAGCACACCGACAGATGTCTTCAGAAAAGCGAACATAAGTCTGGTCATCTGGGCAAATCACATGATCCGTACATCGGTAGCGGCTATGGAAAAAACCAGTGCCGCAATTTATGCAAATGAATCGGTCGCCAATGTTGAAGATAATATTGCTCCCGTAAAAAAACTATTTTTACTGCAAGGTGCAGCTGAACTTAGTGAGGCTCAGGAACGCTATCTACACCCAAAAGGCTCAGAAACGAAGGCCATTGTCTTGGCTGCGAGTCGTGGTTTTGCACTTGGTGAACTTACTGAAGATAAGCCTAAAGTCATGTTATCAATCGGCGGCAAGACAGTTTTACGTCACTTACTCGATGAATTTAAAAATCAAAATATCAACAAAGTGACATTGGTAGCGGGTTACAAACCTGAAGCTATTGATTCCAGCGGCATAGAAATGCATATCAATAAAGATTATGAGACAACAGGTGAATTGGCTTCACTTTCTCAAGTAGTCAGTGAATTTCATGAAGACATGATTATTACCTATGGTGATTTGCTGTTTCGCAGTTACATCCTTCGCGATTTGCTTGAAAATGACGGTGAGGTTGTTGCTGTCATTGATTCCAACGTTGAGAACGAGAATTACAGCGGTTCACCCGATTATGCCTATTGTTCTCAAGAAGAAGATAGGGCTATATTCAAACAAGATGCATATTTGAATCATGTTTCTGAAGCAAAAAAATCTTCATCAGAAGCGCCAACTGGCCGATGGATTGGAATGTTGCGCGTTCATGGTCAAGGCAAGCAATGGATAGAAGAAGCCATTGCCGAATTAAAAACACACGAAAACTTTCAACAAATGTCTCTCGCCGATCTTCTTAACCAGCTGATCAAACAGAATCACCCTGTCAAAGTTCAATACATTAACGGTCATTGGGTTGATATCAATGCACTAGCAGACATTGATCGCGCTGGCGATTTCACCAAATTATAGGGTCCATACAAGTGATACAGGCAGAAGATTTTATAGAATCAGCCAGAGGCTTAGGGTTTCAACGCTATACAGGTGTGCCTTGTTCCTTTCTCACACCTTTTATCAATTATGTGATCAATGACGACACTTTAAATTATGTGTCTTCATCGAATGAAGGTGATGCCATAGCAACTGCTGCTGGTGCTGCTATTGGTGGCGAACGCTCGATTGCCATGATGCAAAACTCTGGCTTGGGTAACGCCGTTAGCCCAATTACTTCGCTAAGCTATATGTTTCGTATTCCGATGATCATTATCACCACTCATCGTGGTGCACCAGGAATAACTGACGAACCACAACATGAGTTGATGGGGCAAATTACCGGCGAGATGTTTGACATTATGCGTATCCCTTGGGAAACCTTTCCGAAAGAAAAAGCAGACATCTCCCCTGCCCTGCAACGCGCCAGCGAACATATGGAAAAAGAACATCGTCCTTATGGCTTCATTATGCAAAAAGGTACGGTCGCAAGTCATGAACTAAAAAAAAGACAAATCGTTGCACCTAAAGATAATAAAACCAGTCGCCAACAATTTAACAAACCTGAACAGACCATCGCTTCAAGAAGTGATGCACTAAAGAATATTATTTCTCACACACCGGAATCGAATACAGTCGTTGTTGCGACGACTGGTTTCACCAGCAGGGAATTATTTGCCATTACTGATCGCCCAAACCAGCTGTATATGGTCGGCTCTATGGGTTGCGCTTCTTCACTCGGTCTGGGTATCGCATTGGCTCGCCCTGATCTGAATGTTGTTGTGGTAGAAGGCGATGGCGCCGCGTTGATGCGCATGGGTAACTTTGCCACACTCGGTAGTTATGGTGGTAATAACCTGACGCATATTGTGCTGGATAACGAAGCCCATGATTCAACAGGCGCACAGGCCACCGTTACCAGTAATGTTCGTTTTGCCGATATTGCCGCCGCCTGTGGCTATGCCGAATGTTACGAAGGCAATGACATCGCACTTCTCGATGCGTTATTTAATAGTCAGAAAAATGAAGGTGCAAAGTTTGCGCATTTAAAGATCTCAACAGGGTCAATCAAAGATTTACCGCGCCCAGATGTCACGCCAGTAGAAGTACTGCAGCGATTGATGCAACATATAGGTACGAGTTTCTAAACCAATGACACAGATACTTTTAAATCCAGGCCCTGTTGTACTCAGCAAACGTGTGCGCGAAGCCATGTTGCAGCCTGACCTATGTCATCGAGAAGCCGAATTTGCCGAGCTGCAAAATGCCATCAGAAATGATCTGCTAGAGGTCTACCCATTAGATAAACAAAACTGGGCTGCCATACTCATGACCGGCTCAGGTACCGCCGCAATGGAAGCCATGATGACCAGTCTGATTCCCGATCACGGCAAAGTATTAATCATTGAAAATGGTGTCTATGGAGAACGCCTGACAAAGATTGCCGAAATACATCAGATCAATCACATGACTCTACATCACGAGTGGGGTGATGAGATAGATTTAAAAATTCTTAAAGATGAATTGCAATATCACAAAGAAATCAGTCATGTCGCCGTCGTACATCACGAAACAACAACTGGTCGGCTAAATGATTTGGCAGCCATAGCTGAAGTGTGCAAACAACACGACGTACCTATTCTATTAGACGGCGTCAGCAGTTTCGGTGCAGAAGATATTGATTTTGAAGCGTGGAATATCACCGCCTGCGCAGCGACTGCAAACAAATGTCTACATGCTGTTCCTGGCACTTCGTTTGTCATCAGCAAAAGAAATGTCTTCGAACAAATGCAGGGCACACCAGCACGAACTTTGTATTTAAATCTCGCTAGCTATCTGGAACAACAAGATAAAAATGGCACACCGTTTACACAATCCGTACAAACTTTCTATGCCCTGTCCGAAGCGCTGAAAGAACTAAAAGATGCAGGCGGTCAACAACAACGCAAACAAGATTACTGGAACCGATTAAACATCGTCCGTGATGGTCTGGAAAAATTAGGCATTAATGCCCTGATGCGAGCTGAAGATTGTTCCTGCGTATTGAATGCCTTTCAACTGCCAGATGGAATAGATTATGAAACATTGCATGATGCACTAAAGCAGGAAGATTTTGTCATCTATGCTGGCCAAGGTGGATTGGCTAAATCTTTGTTCCGTATTTCATGCATGGGTGAGATCAGTGAAGATGATATGCAACGATTTATTCAGGTGATGCAAAGTATTTGTAATCGTTAGTCAGCAGTTATCCTGCTATCGACTGCCATTTTTACACTCCATTTTTACACTCCATCTTTAAATCCTCATGATAAAGTATTGCATCGACCAGTTGAGGTCGCAAACCAAAGCATCAGCTTTGTATTCGCTTCTTAAATATCAACTTTCCAGTGTAAGCTGACAGTCACTTACGGTATATTCTCCGTGCCAAAATCCTGTTCACTTGATGTTGAATTGGGCCACATTCAGTAGTAACTTGGCAAATTAATTTCAAGTATTTTTATATCACTGAAATTTAATCTTCATTTTGTTAGTATGTGTCGTTCATTCGAACCAGATACTGAAAAATGCAGACAACCAGGCACCGTATACAATTTCCAAAAACTGATGTAAATAATCTGAGTCAATCAGAAACATATTTTTATATTATTGAAAGTAATGGTAATAAAATAAAAATACGATTTCATGATTATGACAAGCTTTACAATATTCCCGGTCTCTATGAACAATTGTTTTATGATCGTCTGAAATGCACTTCTCCTGTAAAAGTAACTGACATACTTAATAAAGCCGTTGATCAATCAAACGAAGATTTCTCTAGTTTAAGAGTTTTAGATCTCGGTGCTGGAAATGGGATGGTTGGAGAAGCGCTAAAAAAATATGGTGTATCAAGATTAGTTGGTGTTGATATTATTCCTGAAGCCAAACAAGCAATGGAAAGAGATAGGCCGCAATACTACGATGCATATTATATTACTGATTTTTGTAGTATGGATGATGATATATATGAGGAATTTGAATCATGGTCATTAAATTGTCTTATTACTGTGGCAGCACTCGGTTTTGGTGATATCCCTCCCAGGGCATTTATGAATGCCTTTAACATTCTTAATCAAAAAGGTTGGGTAGGGTTTAATATAAAAGCATCATTTCTGGATGAAAAAGATCAAAGTGGATTTTCAAGGATGATACGTGATCTTATTCTTTCGAAATATCTTGATATCTATCACATTGAACGCTATCAGCATCGGCTATCTATTGATGGTGAACCACTTTTTTATTTTGCTATCGCAGGTAAGAAAAATTCAGATGTCCCAGATGAATATTTTGAAAAATATTTGGATGACGAGTAAGAATTTTTTGAGTTTATTTTAGAATAGTGGCTATGGGTCGCCTACATAAATGCAGGTGGTAGAGCACCAAAAGTAGGCGCTTTAGGCGATACAGGAGCAATTGCCGAAGAATTGAACCACCAAACCCAGCGTTATGAGTGCTGTATTCGTATGAAGATGGGTGTCTGCTTCCAATATGTAATCGGAAATTAAAAGGCATTTTATATACTGACCGCTTCTGGCCGTAATAGAGAGAGATGCTAAAATTGACCCACAGCAGACACTATGAATATATATAATACTTTAACTGACAAAGTCTCCCTTAAAACCTAGTTAGGTGTAGTAGAGATATGACTGAATTCATTAGTTCGACAGGCTTGCTGCTTGTTCTTCTTAATCCCTTTTTGGTCAGTGTTTACCTTGTTGACGTGTTCGAGAAACTGGACAGGAAGCAATTCACTCAGGTTCTGATCCGTGCAGGACTGATTGCCAGCATAGTCTTCGGCTGCTTTGCCATGCTTGGCGATGCCGTATTCTCCCGAATCGTGCAGGCAGAATTTGCTTCTTTCCAGATATTCGGCGGTGTGGTCTTTCTTCTCATCGGGCTTCAGTTCGTTTTCCTCGGTCCAAAGGCCATCGAGATTCTGAGAGGGGAGTCTCAACACCTCGCTGGTGCGATTGCTATGCCTGTGCTGATTGGACCGGGTACAATCAGTGCCAGCATCATCATTGGCAAAAGACATGACATGGTCAGTGCCTGGGCCATCGTTCTCATTGCAGTAATCACGTCCATTCTGTTATTGCTGGTGCTCAAAGCTTTGTATGACTTCGTTCAGCCACGCAGAGAACCCCTGGTTCAAAGGTATATTGAGATAGCCGGACGCATTACGGCAATGATTGTTGGTACCATCGCTGTTGACATGATCATGCAGGGCATTCGGACTTGGGCAGACAAGTTCTGAGGCATAGAAGCACTGAACAATAGAATCAAGAAGGATTGCAAGGGGCGCATTTTTCTCGAAAATTTGATATTGTTTTGAAAAGAAGTTGCCTTTTAAAAGGTTAGTGTGCCCATTTGCAACCTCTCATTCAGGACGTTAAGCTGTAATTGAAAAGCTGCTGCTTCTGCCCCAGACTGTGTGGAAACGTGAAATTCTAACTATAAAATAAAAATTTTCCCCACTTACACTACTATATGATCTAAATTAGGGATAAGTGCTTTTAAATTAATTGATATATGAAACATATTCCCCACAATTTAAGATCGAAAATAGTTTTCACACAGTCTGGGCTGATAGCAGAAGGTTAATAGATATGTTGTAATTATAAAAATTAAAGCTTAAACGCTTTTAATCTTGGGACTTAACTTTATATCGCCACAATGATGTTGGATAAAATCGATTAATCCTTCCTTGTTCATCCCCACATCATTCAACATATCATCTCTTGAACCGTGCTGAATTAAACGATCAGGAAAACCATAATTGACGATTGCCTGTGTCACTCCATTTGCAGCAAGCACCTGGTTCACTGCTTCGCCAGCACCGCCTTCGACGACATTCTCTTCTACGGTCACTAACAGATCGTGGCTCGCGGCAATTTTCAATATCAGTTCTTCGTCTATAGGCTTAACGAAACGCATATTCACAACGGTAGCGTCTAACTCTTCGCCTACAGCTAATGCAAAATCTAGCACTACACCAAAAGCGAGGATAGCAACTTTTTTACCCTGTCTTCTCACTTCTCCTTTACCGATAGGTAATGCCGTCATTTCTTTTTCTACTGCCACCCCGGGACCACCACCTCTTGGATAACGTACTGAGGCTGGCCCATCAATTTGAATACCGGTATAAAGCATCTGACGACATTCATTTTCATCCGCGGGTGTCATGATCACCATATTCGGCAAACAACGCATGAAAGAAATATCATAACAACCGTTATGTGTTGGACCATCGGCACCAACCGGACCCGCACGATCAATCGCAAATAACACCGGTAGGTTCTGCACGACGACATCGTGAATTAATTGATCATAAGCACGTTGCAAGAATGTGGAATAGATCGCAACAACAGGTTTCAAGCCATCACAAGCCATACCAGCGGCGACGGTGACACTATGCTGTTCTGCGATACCGACATCAAAGTAACGATCAGGAAATCTTTTTTCATATTCAACCAGACCAGAGCCTTCGCGCATGGCTGGCGTGATTGCAACCACGCGCTCATCCATCTCGCTCATGTCGCAAATCCAGTCACCAAAGATTTTGCTGTAAGTCGGAGCTGATGGTTTTCCAGATGGCACAATACCTTGCACAGGATCAAATGCCGTAACACCATGATATTTAATCGGCTCGGCTTCTGCCTTGGCATAACCTTTGCCCTTCTGAGTAATGATATGTAGAAACTGCGGACCCTTCAGTTCTTTTATATTTTTCAAGGTCGAAATCAATATAGGTAGATCATGGCCGTCAATTGGACCAATGTAATTAAAACCGAATTCTTCAAAGAGGATGCCCGGGGTTAATAAACCTTTCACATGTTCTTCAGCGTAACGGGCAATATCCAGCGCATTAGGAACTTTTGACAGGACTTTTTTGCTCCCGTCTTTAACAGTTTTATAGAGCTTTCCTGAAATAATCTGGGCAAATCGATTAGACAATGCGCCAACATTTGGCGAGATCGCCATATTGTTGTCATTGAGAATAACCAGTAGATCGGTACCCACATCACCCGCATTATTCAGTGCCTCAAACGCCATACCAGCCGTTAGCCCACCATCACCAATGATTGCGACTGATTTTCTCTTGCTACCTGTTTGTCTGGCAGCAATGGCCATGCCCAGTGCCGCGCTAATGGAAGTACTTGAATGGCCTACACCAAAGGCATCATGTTCACTTTCGGATCGTTTTGGAAAAGGCGATAGCCCTCCCCATTGACGAATAGTGTGCATCTTATCTTTTCGACCCGTTAATATCTTATGGGGATAAGCTTGATGACCAACATCCCACACCAGATTATCATCAGGGGTATTGTAGAGGTAGTGGAGTGCGACTGTGAGCTCGATTGCGCCTAGGCCTGCAGCGAAGTGGCCGCCACTTTGGCTGACTGAATGAAGCAGGAAATCGCGCAACTCACTCGCCAATGCTTCCAGATCTGATTCTGGCAATTTACGCAGATCAGCGGGGCTATTGATGTTATCTAATAATGGTGTATTTAGCGTCATACTTGCTTCTTGGCCTATTTCTTGGCCTATTTCTTGATTATTATTTGAGTCCAACACAAACTTACCTAAATGTAAGGCTGCCATTATGGAGTCGCCCTATTTACCTTGCAAGAAAATTAAACTTCATTATCCTATTAAATTGATAAGTAAGAAAATTACAATTTGGTAAGAAACTGGACGTCTAGCCTTTCAAGCCCTTCATTTTATAGTCCAACTAAGGCAGAATGCTGCATTGCCAGTAAGAACAATAACCGGAGTCAAGCATGGCCGTCCCACTGATTCAACAATATAGAATTGCAAAATACATTATCGGACAGAAACTTCGTCGCGTAGAGAAGTATCCTTTGGTATTGATGCTTGAACCTCTGTTCCGATGCAATCTCGCATGTGCAGGATGTGGAAAGATTGATTACCCGGAAGAAATTCTAGACAAACGTCTGAGTTATGACGAATGCATGGAAGCAATAGACGAGTGTGGATCACCTATGGTCTCCATTGCCGGTGGAGAACCACTGATTCACAAGGATATGGCCAAGATTGTTCATGGTTTTATTGACAGAAAGAAATTCGTGTACCTATGTACCAATGCATTGCTGCTAGAAAAACGCATGGAAGATTATTCACCATCACCTTATCTGACTTTTTCAATACACCTGGATGGTAATGAAATGAGACATGACAACTCTGTTTGTCGTGAGGGTGTCTTTAAAAAATGTATTGAAGTCATTAAACAAGCCCGCGCTAAAGGTTTTCGCGTAACGATTAACTGCACACTGTTTCAAGGTGAGACCGCTGGTGAAATAGCAGAATTCATGGACATGGCAATGGATCTTGGTGTTGAAGGTGTTACGATTTCTCCAGGATACAGCTATCAACATGCGCCAAATCAGGAATCATTCCTGAAGAATCAGGAAAGCAAACAACTGTTCCGCGATTTATTCAAGCTTGGAAAAAATTTGAAATGGCGTTTTAACCAGTCTTCACTCTACCTTGATTTCCTTGCTGGCAACCAAAGTTATCAGTGCACACCTTGGGGTAATCCAACAAGAAATGTCTTTGGCTGGCAAAAAGCCTGCTATCTACTGGTTGACGAAGGCTATACCACATCATTTAAGGGAATGCTGGCAGAGACTGAATGGGATAACTACGGCAAGGGACGTAACCCTAAATGCGCCAATTGCATGGTGCATTGTGGCTTCGAAGCATCCGCGATTAACGATACATTCAGACATCCATTGAAAGCGCTGAAAGTTGCTATTTATGGGCCTAAGACTGATGGACCAATGGCACCAGAATTACCCATCTTATACAAAGATCAACCTCCAGTAGTCGCTGAACATATCATTCACATGCAACCAACAGCGTCCTGTAGCTCGCAAAAAGAAGTCGCCTAGAAATTTGTACGTAATGGACACGGCCGAAGCCTAATGGAATGGGGCCTGTGGGCTCTGCCGGGCTTATTTATTTGGAGTCTGGTCTTATG
>JBLHKO010000025.1:0-30071 GCA_047620145.1 Gammaproteobacteria bacterium
TCTCTACCAGACAACACAGGATTGAACCCTGCACCTAATTCAATAAGTGCTGACACTCTCCCATTGATAAAAATTTGCCCTGCATCAATCGGAAACAGACCATTTATCATTTTTAACAAGGTACTTTTCCCGGCACCATTGCGGCCTATTAGGGCAACGCTTTCACCTGGGTTCACCTCAAACGACACATCATCCACGGCCAGAAATTCATCTTTCCTTAGTTCTAGCGGCTTATCGCGAAAAACAAGAATATCTGAAGCAATATCTTGTAGCCCATACCACATGGCACGTTTAATATTGCGGCAAAAACGCTTTTTGACATTCTCAACTTTTAGGAGTGCAGTCATAATATTGAATCAGAAATCATCGAGGCAATCTATTAAAAACTCCACTTAACTACCTACACGTTCAATTGCCCTAGGAAGCGCAATTCTATAAAGCATAAAGACAAACAATAATCCGATCATAGAAAGTAGAAAAATGGTAATCGCGGGTGATAGATACTGTGTGTTCCCCGTTAACATCCAATCTCTTGTCTGTATCAACAATGGACTGATAGGGTTATAGGTATTTATCATCCCCATGATACCTTCATCGCTTGGAGCATAGATTACAGGTGTGCCATACATCCATATCTGTGTAAATAAAACCAGTCCGTTACTAACATCGTCATATATCAATGCGAATGGGCTAAGAAAAAGACCGATGATAATACCTAGTATAATAATCGCGAATAAACCGAGAAAAACAAGCAACGCGGTATCGGCAGGTGAAAAGCCCATGTAGAGATAAACAGCTCCCAAAACCAGAAATCTTATAAAGGTATTAAACCAACACTCCACAAAAGCTGCCATGGGCAGTGCTTCTCGAGGAAAATTAATTTTAGCCAACATGGACCTGGATTCCGAAATCATCCTGATGGGTAACTGGATAGCATCTACGAACGTTTGCCAAAGTATCGTACCGGTTATCAAAAACACTGGGTATGAAACACCAACCGTGTCGATTTTTACTACTTGTTGGCTTGTTAAAAACAACCAGATTGCTGCTGTTGCTAATGGTGGGAAAATCGCCCAAAAGTAACCAAGAAGTGTCTGACGATATCGCGCAGAAATATTCCTTACAAACAAGCGCCATGCAAGTTCTCTCGCTGCATAAATATCCTTTCCCATCGAAATAACAAGTGCCTTGGGATGTCTTAGTGGTGAACCTGGGCGATATTCAACCGATTTTATATTTTTATTAATGATATTAATTTAGTGCAATTATTAAAAGATTAAGAATAGTGAGTTTGCTAACAATAATTTTATAAATTCTTCATTTCTGCAGAAATCATATTACGTATTACGTCATGCATCTTTGATTTAGCTTGCCAATTCAACTTCTTCTTTGCTTTAGTTGGGTTACCTCTTCCAAACATAATTTCAGAAGGTCGAAATAAGCTTTTATCAATAGAAATATGTTTTTGATAATCCATATCCAATTCATCAAACACTGCTTTACAAAAGTCTTCCAAGCTATTCGTTTCACCTGTTGCTATTAGAAAATCTTCAGGGCTATCTTGTTGTAAGATTCGCCACATAGCATCAACATATTCTGGCGCCCAACCCCAGTCGCGTTTAATTTCGATATTACCTAACTTAAGCTTTTCTTTGCTGCCATTTGCTATTTTGCAAGCGGTCATGATAATTTTTCTTGTTACGAAGTTCGCTGGACGTAATGGTGATTCATGATTAAAAAGAATTCCGTTGCATGCATATAGTCCATATGCCTCACGATAATTGGCGACTTCCCAATGAGAAGCAGCTTTTGCAACTGCATAAGGGCTACGTGGACTAAAAGATGTATTTTCATCTGCTGGTGTTCCATCCGTATCACCGAAGCATTCGCTCGAACTCGCATTATAGATTCGAATAGGCTTATCCAGAAAACGGACTGCCTCTAGTAAGTTCATCGTGCCGATCGATATACTCTCTAATGTCTCTACCGGTTGTTGGAATGAGAGTGAGACAGAACTCTGACCTGCTAAGTTATATATTTCATCAGGTTCAATATTAGTCAATGTCTGTAAGACACTACGGTAATCAGTGGCAGTTAAAGAGCTAAGCGTTACTTTATCTTTAATCCCAAGCGTTATTAAATTAGTAAAACTGGAATGTTGTGCATCACGTGAGGTGCCTAAAACCTGATAGCCTTTCTGCAGTAACAATTGCGCAAGATAAGTGCCATCTTGTCCTGACACACCACATATCAATGCTTTTTTCTTTGACGTCAAACAAATACCTCGGCTTGCTTTAATGAGACACCGTTTAGATCTTTTGCTGAACAAGATGGCAAATCGACAATTGGCCACTCAATGCCAATGTCTGGATCGTCCCATCGGATGCACTGCTCATACTCCGGCGCATAGTAATCTGTCGTTTTGTACAGAACCTCTGCTGTCTCAGAAAGAGTAACAAATCCATGCGCGAAACCCTCCGGAATCCAGAGTTGTTTTTTATTCTCTGCAGTCAATATCTCACCAAGCCAATGGCTATAAGTGGGAGAACTTTTACGTACATCCACAACTACATCAAAAACTTCACCCTCTATGACTCTTACAAGTTTACCTTGTGCTTTGGGTGGTAGCTGGTAGTGCAGTCCTCTCAGTACACCTTTGGTAGATTTTGAATGATTGTCTTGAATAAAAGTCTGAGAGAGAGCTGTTGTCTCTTCGAAGACTTTTTGATTGAAACTTTCAAAGAAAAAACCACGTTCATCGCTGAATACATTAGGCTCAAACAAAATTATTTCTGGGATCACTTGCGGTGATGCCTTCATAAAACTCCGGATTCCTTTAAAATCCGCATTAAATATTGACCGTATCCATTCTTGATCATGGGTGCTGCCAGTTTCTCCATTTGTCCTGCATCGATCCACTTCATGCGATATGCAATTTCTTCCGGGCATGAAATCTTTAGTCCCTGACGATGCTCTAAAGTAGCAATAAACTGACTTGCATCCAGTAATGAGTCATGTGTTCCGGTGTCTAGCCAGGCATAGCCTCTCCCCATAATCTCTACATTAAGATTTCCTTGCTCTAGGTAGAATCGATTGATATCGGTGATCTCTAGTTCACCTCGTTCAGATGGTTTAAGTTTTTTTGCAAATTCCACCACCTGCTGGTCGTAAAAATAGAGACCAGTTACTGCGTAGTTAGACTTCGGAGTCTTTGGCTTTTCCTCCATCCTCAACGCTTTCCCCTCAGTATCAAACTCTACAACACCATAGCGTTCCGGGTCTTGCACATGATAGGCAAAAATTGTAGCGCCTTGACCGCGGCTCATTGCATTAACTAGTAGATGATGGAGATCATGACCATAAAATACATTATCACCCAATACCAAAGCACATGGGTTGTCGCCAATAAACTCTTCACCGATCAGAAAGGCTTGTCCCAGACCATCTGGAGATGGTTGTATATCGTACTGAATATCTAGCCCCCACTGAGAACCATTGCCCAGAAGATTTTCAAAAAGCGAAATATCTTGCGGGGTGGTAATAATCAGGATTTCACGGATCCCTGCTAGCATCAGAGTGCTTAGCGGATAGTAGACCATCGGTTTGTCGTATATTGGCAGCAACTGCTTTGATACTGTGACGGTCGCCGGATATAGCCGGGAGCCTGAGCCTCCGGCAAGAATGATACCTTTACGCTTCATGACGTCACCTGTTGTGATGTTTCTGAAATCATTCTTTGTGCGTGCGTCTGCCAAGGCGGCAGATTCACAGCGAAGGTATCGACTAGCTTTTGTGAATCAAGCCGTGAATTAGCAGGACGTATTGCCGGCAGCGGATATTCAGATGTCGAGATTGGCGTTACATTTTCAGGCATGGCACGCAATATAATGCCACATTTTTGTGCCTCGGCTACCACATACTTGGCAAACCCGTGCCAACTGGTTTCACCTGTGGCGGTTAGGTGATAGGTCCCACTCAACTGTTCAGCAAATTCTTTTTTATGAGTCAAATGGCGAAGACTAAGTGCAGTTATGTCTGCGATCATTTCTGCGCTAGTCGGTGTTCCAAACTGGTCAGCAACCACTTTTATTTCATCACGCTCTTTTGCTAGCCGAATTATCGTTTTAACAAAGTTAGCACCGTGCGCTGCATATACCCAGCTGCTGCGAAAAATAATATGCTTGCAGCCACTTTTCTTTATTGCTTCTTCTCCCTGAAGTTTGGTTTTGCCATAGATTGACAGCGGGTTAGGTACATCAGTTTCGATATAAGCTCCTTTTTTTGTCCCATCAAAAATATAATCTGTTGAGTAGTGAATCAGCCATGCATTAAGTCGACTCGCCTCATTTGCTAACAATTTGACAGCCTCAGCATTGATACGGTATGCCTTTTCTGGCTCAGATTCAGCCTTGTCCACTGCGGTATATGCAGCGGCGTTAACAATAACGGTCGGACAATAGTCTTGAACAGTAGCCAACAACTCATCTGTGTTTTCCAGGTTTACGGTCTGACGATCACATACTTTGAGTTGTCCCAAGGGAGCTAAGGTGCGTTTTAGTTCCCAGCCTATCTGGCCGTTGGCACCGAGTAGAAGTATATTCATTGGTATTGCTTTTCGATCCAGTTTCGATATTCGCCACTGGTTACATTGCTCACCCAGTCCTGATTATCCAGATACCAATGCACAGTTTTACGAATGCCTGTCTCGAAGGTCTCTGTAGGCTTCCAGTTTAATTCTTGCTCAACCCTGGTTGCATCAATGGCATAACGCCTGTCATGTCCCGCCCGGTCTTTTACAAAAGTTATTTGATTTCTGTACGAACTGCCATCGTCTTTTTCCCGTATTTCATCAAGGATGTCACAGAGGGTATGGACGACTTCAAGATTCGATTTTTCATTGAGACCACCTATATTATAAGACTCCCCAACTTTACCTGCTTTCAGAACCCGGCGAACTGCATCGCAATGATCACTGACATAGAGCCAATCTCTGATATGTTGTCCATCACCGTAGATAGGCAGTTCACTACCGGACAGAGCATTATGAGTAACCAATGGGATCAATTTTTCTGGAAATTGGTAAGGGCCGTAGTTGTTGGAACAATTTGTAGTCAGTACCGGAAGACCATAGGTGTGATGATATGCGCGCACCAGATGATCGCTTGCAGCTTTGGTCGCCGAATAGGGACTGTTCGGTTCGTAACGATTACTCTCGGTAAAGGCTGGAGCGTTCACTTCGAGTGACCCATAGACTTCATCCGTTGAGACTTGCAAAAAACGGAAAGTATCTTTTTCATTTTCAGGCAGCTCTTTCCAATATGCACATACAGTATCCAGAAGCCGAAAGGTTCCCACAATGTTAGTCTGAATAAAATCCTCAGGATCATGAATGGATCGGTCAACATGGGACTCGGCAGCAAAATTGATAACTGCGCGGGGTTTGTGCTCGATCAAAAGCTTGTTGATAAATTCGCTGTCTCCTATATCCCCTTTGATGAAGTAATGATTTTTGTTGTCCTCTAAAGTAACTAAATTTCCCAGGTTTCCTGCATAGGTGAGTTTGTCAAGGTTAACGACGGGTTCTTGATATTTATGTAACCAATCCATTACAAAATTTGCACCAATGAAACCTGCACCGCCAGTGACAATAATGGTCATGCCGCTATTATTTCACTTCTATTCATTCTTGTTTTCTTCTATCTGGACTTCCTGCTGTAATTCGTCAATCTCTTTGCGCAACATTTCGTACTCTTCTACCTTACGTTTTAGGTAGTGAACTGTAATTCGTGATTTTTCTTCGATTCCTTTAGGTGTCAATAGATAGATGTACGCACTTTTCTTATTACTATTTTTAAAATTACCTGCCTTGATGAGGCCTTTGTCAACGAGTGCTTTCAGGCAATAATTAGCTTTCCCCAAGCTTATTCCAAGATCTCTAGCTAGTTCTCGTTGTGTAATTTTCGGATCATTCTCAAGGTGACGAAGGACTTTTAAATGAATTTCTTGATTAGGCTGGATCATGGCTGTGCATACTATTGGTACAACTAAAATGAGTATCGAATGTTGATTTGATTATTGTATTTGATATTTTTAATACTTTTGTATGAAGCAATGCATAGGTTTTGGGCATATTTCCTATTATGGGTCTGACCACGAGGATGTGAGTCATCAGGAACGCTACCGCCATACCAAAAGGTTCTTTGGCAGGAATTCAGGACATAATTATACCTATATGTTCAACAGTTGAACATATAAATAACTAACAAATACATAGGTTTATGTTTAATATAATTGAACTGGCAATTATGAGAGTCGGGGAATTGAATTTGTGTCTTTTATGAGACACAGAGTGATTAAGCATTAGTGATGCATTTGTCACGTAATAGAGGTACCTTTTGGTTTATGAATCAAAAGATTAAAAATATTATCCTTATTGTGTTTTCATAGAATCTTCAAAATAGGGAATTGTTTTTTTCAAGCCTTCTTCTAACTGAATTTCAGGTTCCCAGCCCAGTGCTTCTTTAGCTAGTGAGATATCTGGTTGGCGCTGTGTGGGATCATCGCTCGGTAATGGTTTGTATTCCAGTTTGGAACTAGAACCGGTGAGGTCAATGACCTTCTCTGCCAGCTCCTTAATCGAAAACTCAAAAGGGTTACCAATATTGACAGGACCCGTAATCTCATCAGAACTATCCATTAGAAGAATAAATGCTTCAATCAGGTCATCGACATAACAGAATGATCGGGTTTGTGATCCATCTCCGTAAATAGTGATGGGTTCGTTTTTTAAAGCTTGTAAAATAAAATTGGATACGACTCTCCCGTCATTTGGGTGCATGTTTGGACCATAGGTATTGAAAATACGGGCAACTTTGATGCGCAGATTATGCTGCCGATGGTAATCGAAGAAAAGGGTCTCGGCACAGCGCTTGCCTTCATCATAACAAGAGCGTATTCCAATCGGATTAACATTCCCCCAGTACGATTCTACCTGTGGATGTACATTTGGATCACCATACACTTCACTAGTGGATGCCTGAAATATCTTTGCCTTTAATCTTTTGGCCAATCCCAGCATGTTGATTGCACCATGAACACTGGTCTTTGTCGTTTGTACGGGATCATGCTGGTAATGTATTGGTGAGGCAGGACAGGCCAGATTGTATATTTCATCGACTTCGACAAAAAGTGGGAAGGTGACATCATGTCTCATCATTTCGAAATGTGGGTCATCAAGTAAATTCAGGATATTATTTTTTGTGCCAGTAAAATAATTATCGACACAAAGAACATCGTGACCTTCATCGAGCAGGCGTTTGCAAAGGTGCGAACCGAGAAAACCCGCCCCACCCGTCACAAGGATCCGTTTATTTATGTGCATAACATTTCCAGTTAATTAATGGTAAACGCATGTTCGATAATAGCCCTTATCAAGTTCCTAACCTATACCAGTTATATATATTTTGAAGCCCATCCGTCAGTTCCACTGTATGTTTCCAACCCAAAGCATGTAGCTTACTGACATCCGTCAGTTTTTTCATTGTTCCATCTGGCTTGTCTGTATTGAAATAGAGTTCGCCACTAAACCCCACAATTTTTTTAATGTTCTCTGCAAGTTCTTTAATCGATATATCTTCGCCTGTACCGATATTGATATGGGTGTTTCGCATCTCATTATTCATCATCCCTGATTCAATGATATCTTTAAAGTCTCGATTTTCCATAAGAAAGACACAAGCATCGGCCATATCTTCTGACCAAAGAAATTCTCTCCTTGGTTTTCCTGTCCCCCAGATTTCTACTTGAACTGCAGGTTGTGAACCCTGATTCGCGATCCGTAAACCATAAGATGAAAGAATGTTTAATATATCTTCTTCCTTCGCATTACCATCTACACCCTCAATCGGAAGTTTATTCAGATCATTTCTAATTGTTTCCCAGTCGTTATTTTCAAGCGCTTTGCCTAGATGAATTTTCCTGATTAATGCTGGTAAGACGTGTGATTTTTCCAGGTCATAATGATCATTAGGTCCGTATAAATTTGTTGGCATTACTGATATAAAGTTGGTGTCATATTGCAAGTTGTAACTTTCACACATTTTTATTCCGGCAATCTTGGCAATGGCATAAGGCTCATTGGTGTATTCCAGTGGACTGGTTAACAAACAGTCTTCCGGCATCGGTTGAGGGCTAACTTTTGGATAGATGCAGGTACTGCCCAGAAATAACAGCTTTTTAACCTTATTTTTATAACTTTGATGAATGATATTGTTCTGAATCATCAAATTTTCATAGATAAACTCTGCACGATAGGTGTTGTTAGAGACAATACCGCCGACTTTCCCTGCTGCCAGAAAGACGTATTCTGGTTTTTCTTGTTCAAAGAATTTTGTAACGGCATGTTGGTCAGTTAAATCCAGTTCAGCATGGGTCCTTGTGATCAGGTTTGCATAACCTTTCTCTGTCAGGTTTTTGACTAATGCACTCCCTACCAGACCGTTATGACCTGCAATGTAGATTTTAGAATCTGAATTCATGTTTTCATACTGTAATTGGCTATCTTCAGGGTATTTAGGATCATGTTGATGAGCGCAGTCCCAAATACATGTAAGAGAGCGTTTCAATAACCGGCAGCCAATGGCGAATGCGCGTAGTTAATTGACTTGTTAGGACTCTGCTACTATTATGTACGGCATTACGGTACAAATGGCAGATAGATGAGATGGACAGTATTAGTGTAAATAAATTTAGAGATAACCTAAAAACTTTTGTGGAACAAGTGGTTACACAGCATTTACCGCTTAAAGTTACACGCAGAAATGGAGATGATTTTGTCGTTTTAAGTGCAGATGATTGGGAGCGTGAGCAAGAAACATTATATGTCCTGCAAAATAATGACTTAATGAAACAAATTGCAGCCTCAGCCACTACAAATACAAAAAACAGGGGATACAAACCTACTGCCGGAGAGCTAGATGAGATCACTGGTATTTGAAGGTAATACCTGGACTGCATATGAAGAACTTAGACTAAAAGACAAAAAGCTACACAAGGTGCTTTGCCGTTTATTGAAAGAAATGCTTCGTGATGACCCAAGCACTGGTACTGGAAAACCTGAACCATTAAAACATAACCTCTCTGGTTTGTGGTCTCGCCGCATTAGCCAGAAAGACCGAGTCATTTATAAGTACGATAAAGACTACATTTATATTTTCGCTATTGGTGGTCATTACGATCAATTTTAACATGCCACATATACATGTGCATTACCAAGATGACAGCGCCGTAATTTAGACACCAAATCATTTCTGCCCCGTTAACTCATTTGCGTCATACCGGAAAAACTTCCGCTCCTGCTTACGCCCCTCGCCTACATATATGGATACCCGCGTTCGCGAGTATGACAATCTAACTGGATTCCCGCCTGCGCGGGAAAGACAATATGCTGTAATGCTTTATCATACCTTGATGACATACCTGTAGATTTCTCACAAGTTCCCTCGGTCTCTGTTCCAGACTCGACTCTCGACCGCTGTTCCTGACGCGGTTCTACCTCCCCCGTCCATGGGGTCGTACCGATTACTTCCATGTAGGTGTCCCTGCGGTTCGGGATAGGATTCGAAATGACAGGATAAGTGGCATTATTTGTTCCTTACTCAAAGTAGCTCATGATTTGATAACCACCTTCCTTAAGATAGCAATCTTTTTGCATTAGTTTCAAATCTGACGCCATCATTTCTTCTATTAACATGTTCAGATCATATTCAGGTTCCCAACCGAGCTTAGTCCTGGCTTTAGTTGAATCACCAATCAATTGTTCGACTTCTGTTGGTCTAAAATATTTTGCATCAACACATACCACTTCAGCACCAATTTCTAGTTGGTAATCAGTATTTGTACATGCCTTAACCAAACCTTTTTCTTCTATGCCTTCACCTGTAAATTCGAGTTCTATTCCGCAACAGGCAAAAGATTTTTTCACGAAATCTCGTACTGAAGTAGTTACGCCTGTTGCAGTCACCCAATCTTCGGGCTGATCGGCCTGCAAAATCAGCCACATCATCCTTACATAATCTTTGGCATGACCCCAGTCTCTCTCTGCATCAAGATTCCCTAAAAATAATTTATCTTGCAGACCTAATGCTATTTTAGATGCTGCCCGAGTAATCTTTCGAGTCACAAAAGTTTCACCGCGGACAGGTGATTCATGATTAAACAAGATACCATTGCAAGCAAAGAGTCCGTATGCCTCCCGATAATTTACCGTGATCCAATAGGCATATAATTTTGCCACCGCATAGGGACTCCGCGGATAGAATGGTGTCGTTTCACTTTGTGGGACTTCTTGTACCTTGCCAAAAAGCTCTGAGGTACTTGCTTGATAGATTTTGGTCTTTTTCTCTAGCCCTAATAACCTCACTGCTTCCAGAATTCTCAAAGTGCCTGTTCCATCTGCATTGGCAACATATTCCGGTGTTTCAAATGAAACCTGAACATGACTCATCGCAGCCAGATTATAAATTTCATCTGGTTGAACTTCCTGAATGATTCTGGTGATATTCATGCTGTCAGTAAGATCACCATAGTGCAAAATGAAGTTTTTGTTTTCGACATGAGGGTCTTGATACAAGTGATCTATCCTGTCGGTATTAAAAAGAGAACTGCGACGTTTCACGCCATGAACGATATAGTCTTTTTTTAATAAGAATTCGGAGAGGTATGCCCCATCTTGACCTGTCACACCTGTAATTAGTGCTATCTTCTTCTTATTCATGGTTTTGTCTCTTTATTAAGTAATATTTGAAATACTTTTATATTGCTTATCTTTCATTATTTATTTTACCTAATTACTGTCGCCCCGTTAACTCATCGTTCCCGCCTAAGAGGAAATACAAGGCGCCTAAAGTCTATCTGAACAAATATCCCTCTGGATACCCGCCTTCGCGAGTATGACAAATTTACTGGATACTGGCATGAGCCAGTATGACGACCTCAATAGACAGCAACGTTCGCGGGCATGACGGGTTTTTCTTCTCGTTATCTGCAGCCAGAAATAATATGGAAAAATTAAGCACCTCGTTTCTTTTTCACTTTATTATTGAAACCATACGATATCCACGCCATCGAGAGTATCAACATAAACGTCGCTGCGTTGGCTGGTATCTGCAAATTAAAATCTACCGTTGCATGAATCAACATGGCGCAGATGCTCATTATCGCTGCAAATGAAATGCCTCGCATTAATGGATCTTTTCTACGATATTGTGCCACAAGAGCGACAGTAATTGACATCACGATAACCAGCCCTAACAAGGCGATGCCAATCACACCCGTATCTGTGGCAAATTCAAGATAATCATTATGTGTATGGTCATAAAATCCACCCACATCCTCGTTACTATATTTGGGGAATACCGAATAGAAACTTCCCAAGCCACTGCCCGTCCATTGATAATCTTTCAATTGCTGATAAGCGTAAATATCTACTTCATCCCGAGTCTCTGTAGCAAGCGTTGTTTGTTCGATACGTACTGCGACTTTTTCCAGGCCAAACCAGGTTCCAACGATGAACACGTCAATCGCAATTAAACTTATAAGTAAGATAATCGTACCGCGTGTTGCATATTTTGACAGGATCAAACCAAATCCCCCTGCGACAATCAGACTAGTGAAAAAAGAACTATTGCCCATACGTGAATGTGTCAAGACCAGAGCGATGACCATGATGGCCAAATAGAGACGTAATCTTAATTTTGAACTGAGTATTAATTGAAAATATTTGAGAAGTCGCTGTTTTGGTGTGTAACCATTTTCTGTATCAAGTCTGGCTATCATCATGCCAATACCTACAGATAATGCCATCACCAGATAGGCCGCAAGATGGTTTCGATTGATAAAGGTACCAGTAGTGACACTCAGCGCAGCCGGATTTTGGCTAAAGAATCCATAACCTAAACCAGAAAGTGTCATGAGGCTGCCATACACAGCCTGAAACAGTCCGCTATAGATAATGGTATAGGCTAGCTGCCTTAATCTCCGGCGCGAGTTGATCAAAAGCAAAGATAGTATGAAGACTAATATGTAAGCCAGACTTTTAAGCCAGCCAGCGACCGTGGCATGTGGGTCTAGTGATAAAGTCATAAGATCAGTCGCACTCACCAGACTATGGTGAGTGAATGCAACAGGTGAAAGGTGAGCTATCCAACCTGCAGGCAGTGGGATAAATTGCAGCAATATCCAGATTAGCCATATAAAAAACAGACTAACGACCGGAGCTGCCTTTTTAAATACATCTGTTATTTCAACTTTGTTGCGCATAAATGCAATCAACCAAAACAACATCAGGGAATAGATCCAGACTTCTACGATAGCCTCAGCCCAAGGTCGGTTACTCCCTAAAGGTAAGGGTAACCATGCAATCAGGATCAGAAATCCGAAATAAATAAAGCGATCTTCTGATGTGTCTGGTTTCATTAGGTCTGGCTGATTATATTCATGTTATATCCTACTCGGTTCTGGCTCCTGCTTCACTCTCGGTCTCCGTTCCAGACTTAACTCTCGACCGCTGTTCCTGACGCGGTTCTACCTCCCCCGTCCATGGGGTCGTACCGATTACATCCATGCAGTCGTGGATTCCCGCGTACGCGGGAATGACGAGGCTTAGGGAACTTAATCAAAGGTTCCTTAGTTTGATTTATATTGGTTTCTTCTCAAAAACTTAAATCAAACAAGAAAAAAACATAACACTAAATATTCTTAAATAATTGTCGTTCCCGCGTACGCGGGAATCCAGTTAAATAATCGTTTCATACAAATCATGCCAATCTGGATTGAATGACTCTATCAAATCTGTTTTCCATTTCCTTCGCCATTTTTTCAGTGCTTTTTCTTTATATATCGCTGAATCCATAGTTTCATGAATTTCATACCAAACTAATGTGTGGACACCATATTTTTTAGTAAACCCCTCGACAACATTTGTTTTATGTTCCCAAATTCGTTTAACTAAATTCGATGTCACTCCAATGTATAAAGTCCCATTACGTTGGCTTGCCATCATGTATACGCAAGGTTGAAGTTCCATAGTTGATTCCTTTCATTACTGGATTCCCGCGTGCGCGGGAATGACGGCAGCAATATAATCCGTAATTCGCTCAATAATTCCTAGATTCCCGCATATGCGGGAATGACGCGCGTATGTTTTACTCAAAAGTAACTATCTCAAACTTAAGAAGATCCTTCTCGTCCAAAATCATCTTCGAACCGGACAATATCATCTTCTCCAAGATAACTCCCTGACTGTACTTCAATGATCTCCAATGGCTGCTCTGTTGCGTTTTCAAGTCGATGTTTAACTTCAACTGGAATATAAGTGGATTCATTCTCACTCAGAGAAAACACTTCATCGCCCTTGGTTACTGTCGCCGTTCCATTAACAACGACCCAGTGTTCAGACCGTTGATGGTGAAGCTGTAAGGATAATTTTTTACCTGGATTTACCGTGAGTTTCTTAACCTGAAAGGTTTTACCAGAATCTACCGTTTCATAAGATCCCCAAGGCCGAAAAACACGGCGATGTGTTAGTCGCTCTTCACGCTGTGTTGTTTCTAATCTGTCAATTATCTGCTTAACTTCCTGTGCCTTATCCTTACTTGCTACCAGTACAACATCCGCAGTCTCAACTACAACAAGATTTTCGCATCCCAGAACGGCAACTAATCTGTGCTCCGATTTTAACAGGCTATTGTTTGTTTCTTCCTGAATCACATCACCAGCAATGACATTTCCATCCTTGTCTTGATCACCCAATTCCCATACAGCAGACCACGCACCAATATCTGACCATCCGACATCTAATGAGACAACTGCTGACAAAATGTCCTTCTCTTTGGTGATTTTTTCCATCACCGCATAGTCTATGGAGTCACTGCGACAGCTAGAGAACGCATCTTTGTCTAATCTGTAGAATTCATTATCCATCTGACCCTTATCATAAGCAGCCAGGCATGCTGAATAAATATCTGCTTGTAATCGCTCAATTTCGCGACACCAGACGGATGCCTTCATCATGAAAATACCACTGTTCCAAAGATAATCACCTGAAGCCAAATATTCCTGCGCAAGTTGTTTATCAGGTTTCTCTTTAAACGCCAGAATTTTGTTGACACCGTGCTGTTCATCTAGCGTTTCACCGCTTTGTATATAACCATATCCGGTTTCAGCATGTAGAGGTTTGATACCAAAGGTAATTAGATAACCTTGTTCAGCCAATTGGTACCCCGTTTTAATAGCATCCTGGAAACGAGGGTTATCAGCGATTATGTGATCAGCCGGCATCATCAAGATCACTGCGTCTTCAGAATGACTCAGTAATGATTGCGCAACGACTGTCAACGCGGGAGCAGTATTTCGACCTTCTGGCTCCAATATGATCGACTGAAGTTCATGATTAATTTCTTTTGCTTGATCAGAAACCAGAAATCTATGTGCTTCATTGCAAACAAGCACAGAAGGTAAAACAGTAATATCGCTGTTTATTCGATCAAGTCTGGTTAGGGTTTCTTGCAGCATGGAACGTTCACCAAACAAGCGAAGGAACTGTTTTGGATAATGTGCCCTTGAAAGTGGCCATAATCTCGTTCCGCCACCACCTGCCAGAATCACCGGACATAAACTCATTAATTGAGTTCCTTTAGTTTTTTTGAATTTAAAAGTTGAATGAACTCATGTTAAACAAATTAGCCACGGTAGGCCAGATACAAAAAAGGCAGTGTGTTCTTAACACACCGCCTTTTTTAGATTAATAGTTCTACTACTTCAATTCGGGCTAATTGAACCGCACCCACTACCTGTCGAGTATAAGGCGACGAGTGGTGCCGTAACACATATCGATGTGTCATTAGGACTGATTTGAATTACTGGTTAAAGTTTCCATAGCTACATTAATAACGCTATCGGTCTCTAATGGTGAAAGGCGATAAACTTTACGCACTGTTTGCACAGCGACGAAACAATCTACACCAGCCTGAACTAGTTGCTCAACGGCATCTTCTTGAATGACATCGTCGTTTTTTGCGTTTTGCGTCGTCGGCTCTACTTCCACGCCGCTGCCGATATCTGATGCAATATCCGCTACCGCAAATTGCGCAAAACCAAACGATATCGTCAAAATTAATAATTTTCTTAACATAATCTATTCTCCACTTACGCCCATTTTTGTGTTCATACACAATTCTACTAGGGCAAAATAGTTAACTACTTGTTCGAATTATCACCCGTATAATCCACTATATCTATATAAATCAGGGACTAAATGGGATTTTATTAGGCCCAAGTTATTAATAACATTGGTCTGTCTATCTTCGTGCTTATTATCATTTACAGTCATATTCAAAGATAAGATAGATAAGGATTATTTTCACATATCACAAGCGAAGTCGATTTGTCATAATACATAGCTATGACTCAAGTAGCTCAAACACAGGAAATTCAGGCGTCACTTCACGAAGCTGATGAGGCGTATCAGGATCATATCTTGCAATATGTCTCACGCACTTTTGCCCTCACTATCCCGCAATTACCGACAGAACTTAGACGAGTGGTGAGTAATGCCTATCTGCTTTGTCGAATTGCAGATACGGTGGAGGACGATAATGCTGTCAATTCTGAGCAAACCCGTAATCTGGGCAACATGTTCACACAAGTCGTTGCAGGAAATGTCCCTGCAAAACAGTTTTCAGACGAACTCTATCCTTTGCTTTCAGAGCAAACGATTGAAGAAGAGCACGACCTAATTAAGAACACAGAATCTGTTATACGAATTACGCATAGTTTTAATAAGAACCAGCGTAATGCCTTGGAACGCTGCGTGCGTATCATGGCCAAAGGTATGGCCGATTACCAAGATACAGAAACGTTGGATGGTCTGGAAAATCTGGCGGCAATGGATGAATATTGTTACTACGTCGCAGGTGTTGTGGGTGAAATGTTGACGGAGTTATTCTGTGATTACTCAGACGAAATCAATACCAGCAAAGATGAACTAATGAGGCTGGCCGTCTCTTTTGGGCAGGGTTTGCAGATGACTAATATTCTCAAGGATATCTGGGATGACCGGGCACGTGGTGCCTGTTGGCTGCCGCGTGACATCTTTGAGAAAGAAGGATTTGACCTCAGCGAACTGAATGAAAATAATAAAAATGAAAAATTCCAACGCGGGCTAGAACAACTCATAGGCATCGCCAGAGATCACCTGAACGATGCGCTCACTTATACGCTGATACTGCCGCCAGAGGAGAAAGGTATTCGCAAATTCTGTCTTTGGGCGCTTGGTATGGCGGTACTATCTCTGGATAAACTCAATAAGCATCGCGATTTCAGTCAAGGTGCTGATGTGAAGATTAGCAGACGAAGTGTCAAGGCTACGGTTGCTTCAACCAGCCTGCTGGTGAGTAATGATTGGGCACTAAAAAAACTGTTTAACTATACCAGCCGAAATTTGCCGACAGCGAGTATTCGTGAGAAACTTGGTTAGGGGAAGCAAATACAAAAAGGCTAGCTGAAATAGATACTTATATCCAATTAGCATAGCCAAAATAAATCACATTTAGGGCAAGACACCATTTACTGAATTCATTATTTTCAATGCTAGATAAAACCAAAAACAAACAGGCACATCGGCCTCTGAAAGTAGCCATCAGTGACGCCAGAAATGCATTAATCTCGGAACAACAAGCCGATGGACACTGGGTCTATCAGCTGGAAGCAGATTGCACCATCCCGGCTGAATATATCCTCATGAATCATTTCGTTGATACCATCGATGATGAACTTGAGTCAAAAATATCTGTTTATATTCGCGAACACCAGGCTGACCATGGCGGCTGGCCATTATTTTATGGTGGTAATTTTGACCTGAGTTGTTCGGTTAAAAGTTACTATGCGCTGAAAATGGCAGGTGATGATCCAAATGAAGAACATATGGTAAAAGCGCGCAATGCCATACTTCAACATGGTGGCGCCGCACATGCGAATGTCTTCACTCGTATACTCATGGCCATGTTTGAACAAGTGCCCTGGCGTGCGGTACCTTTTATCCCGGCTGAGGTCATTCTGCTACCCAAGTGGTTCCCTTTTCATATTGACAAGGTTTCTTACTGGTCGAGAACGGTCATGGTACCTTTATTTGTGCTTTGTACCTTAAAGGCAAAAGCTGTGAATCCTCGCGCTGTTGATATCAGAGAATTGTTTGTAACGCCCCCAGAAGAAGAACAACATTATTTCAGAATAACCACACCACTGACCCGTGCATTTTTAGTTCTGGATCGTGTTGGTAGGCTGTTCGAAAAGCTGGTACCAAAATTTGTCCGGAATATCTCTGTGCGTAAATGCGAGAAATGGTTTACCGACAGAATGAATGAGGAATATGGTATCGGTGGAATATTCCCGGCCATGGTGAATGTCTATGAGTCACTAATCGTTTTAGGACACAGTCAAGACAGCGCCGTGGTTAAACAGGCTAGAAAAGCGATAGATAATCTTCTGATTCATGAAGATGACAAAAGCTACTGCCAACCTTGTTCGTCTCCTGTGTGGGATACAGCACTGGCTTGTCAGGCCTTGATTGAAGCTGATACATCAATTAATGGTGTCAACACAGACGAAATCAAAGAAGGTCTCGTCTGGTTAAAAGAAAGACAACTAAGTGATGAGCCGGGTGATTGGCGCATCCCCTGCCCCAAACTCAAAGGCGGAGGTTGGGCATTCCAGTATAGTAATTATTACTATCCTGACCTGGACGATACCGCCATGGTTGCCTGGGCCATGCATCGAACCGGGGACGAAAGCTATTCAGAGGCCATCCAACAAGCAGCCCACTGGCTAGATGGGATGAAATCAAAAGGTGGTGGTTTCGGATCTTTTGAAGTGAACAATACCCAATACTATTTGAATGCAATTCCGTTTGCAGACCATGGTGCACTACTTGATCCACCTACGGCAGATGTCACCGGCCGCTGTATCGCATTGTTATCGCTCTGCGATAAAACTAAATATGCCAAAACACTCACTCATGCGATTGATTTTCTAAAACAAGATCAAGAAGAAGATGGCTCCTGGTTTGGGCGTTGGGGAACCAATTATATTTATGGTACCTGGTCGGTATTAACCGCACTGGAACTGGTTGAAGAAGATACGCAACAATCCTATATTCGTCGCGCTGTGTCTTGGCTCGAGGAAACACAGAATGAAGATGGTGGCTGGGGTGAAACCAATGAAAGCTATTACCCACCAAAACATAGACGACCCCATTCCAGTACCTCATACCAGACAGCATGGGCGTTGCTGGCGTTGCTGGCGGTCGGTGAAGTTGACTCAGATGCTGTCAAACAGGGTGTTCAATATCTACTGGAAAATCAGAAGTCAGATGGACTCTGGTATGACCCCGACTATACATCTCCTGGATTTCCACGTGTTTTTTATCTCAAGTATCACGGCTATACAAAATATTTTCCGCTTTGGGCACTTGCTAGATACAACAATCTGACTGAACAGTCTTGAATTGTATTGGCATTATCAGCGCTTTAAGTTCTGAAGGGCGCTGCTTGACCGGAAAATTTATTCCTGACAACAAACCCGTGCAGATCAATGAACATGCTATTGCTATTATTTGTGGCATGGGTGAAGACAATGCACGAATTGCTGTACAACAATTACTTGAAAAAAATGTCACTGCATTGGTCAGTTGGGGAACAGCAGGAGCATTAACTGAAAAAATATACTCAGGTGATTTAGTTCTCGCCAACAGCGTCACAACTAGAAGTGGAGAAAATTATACTTTCGATACCGACTGGAATAAACGCGTTGCGAATGAACTTTGTAATACTTCACTAAAAATACATCACGGCATGATCGCGCATACTGAACAAGTACTAAAAGCACACGCATCTAAAGTCAGCCTGCAAACAGCAACACATGCCATCGCTGTTGACATGGAATCAATCGCCATCGCTCGCATTGCTCATAAAGAAAATCTGCCCTGTCTGGCAGTCCGTGCAATTGTTGATGAAGCATCACAAAGTATTCCTGAAGCAATCATTAACAGTACAGATATGTTTGGACGCCCTGCTTTGTTTTCACTTTTAGGTAGTATTATAAGCAAGCCTAACTTGATATCCGATTTAATCCATTTAAGCAAAGGCATGAAAGCTGCGACCAAGACCTTAAACACTATTGCCAGAAGTCGGTGTCTTTTTAATTGAATCTTTTTATTTAATGATGCTAGAAAAATTACGTCAACTCTTCGGTCGCGCTTTGCTTATCTGGATCAATATTGTTCAGCGGCATAAAATCATCACCATTATTCTGTGTTTTATCACTGTCCTAATCGCAGTTGATTACACAAGAAATAACCTCGGCATGAACACCGATACAGAAGACATGCTTTCGCCTGATCTTGACTGGCGAAAACTGGATAAGGAGTTATCTGCGGAATTCCCACAGTTCAGTAGCAATATTCTGGTCGTCATTGAAGCGCCCACGCCTGATCAGGCTATGGATGCTGCCGATAGGCTCTATGCAAAGCTTGAACAAGAAAAAACACTACTTAAATCTGTTTTCTCCTTTCGTGCTTTGCCTTTCTTTAAAAAATCTTCGCTGCTTTTTCTTGAAGATGATGAATTACAGGATGTCGCTGATCGTCTCGCAGAAATTCAGCCCTTTCTTTCAAGGCTGACTGAAGATCAAAACATTCGTGGTTTATTTACTATGCTCGAAGAGGCCATACGTGCAAAACTTGATGGAGAAACAGTTGAACTCTCCCCGCTCATCAAACAAATCAATCAGTCACTTGATGCGGTCGTAGCCAAACAGCCTTTTCAACTATCCTGGCATAGTCTAATGGCTGGCGAAGCACTCGATAAAGATATTTATCGAGAATTTATTATTCTGCAACCAGATCTCGACTATAGCGATCTATTTCCAGCAGAAACTGTCATTGAAAAGATTAGAACACTTGGCGATGAACTTGAGATCAACGCTGAGAATGATCTGCGCCTCAGACTCAGTGGCAGTGTCGTACTCTCCCATGAAGAACTACAAAGCGTCATGGAAGGCACACAACTTTCTGTCATTCTTGCGCTATGCATGGTCACTGTAATCATGATAGTCGGCCTCGGATCTTTCTGGTTGGTCTTAGCAACGATCATTACTTTGATCAGTGGTTTAATCATCACAGCGGGCTGGGCTACTCTAACGGTGGGTGAATTGAACCTGATATCAGTCGCTTTCGCAGTTCTTTATATCGGACTAGGGGTAGATTTTGCGATTCACTATTGCTTACGCTTTCGTGAATATTTTTTAAACAGCAATGATCGCGACCTTGCACTGCACGAAACATCTAAAAGTTGTGGTAGCTCCCTGTTTCTATGTGCAGTTACCACCGCCATCGGTTTCTATGCCTTCATGCCCACAGATTATGACGGCATCGCTGAACTTGGTTGGATTTCAGGCAGTGGTATGTTTATCAGCTTCATTGTGACTATGACATTACTGCCCGCACTCCTGGGTCTGTTTCCGGTGCCGACAAAATCTTTAGTTGAAAGTAATTCACATTCAAATATAAACAAACCGGACAACAGCTTTCTTGCTTTCCCTGTCACCTACGCCAAAACAATCAAGATTGTTTCCATTATTATTGCAATCGTGCTCATATGGATCGTGCCAAAGGTCAAATTTGATCATAACACCTTGAACTTGCAGAACCCTGAGAATGAATCTGTAAAGACGTACATGGATCTCCTGGCAGATAGCGAATCATCTCCATGGACATCAGAAATTCTCGTCAATAATGAAATCGAAGCAGAAGCCTTGGCAGCACAACTAAAAGAATTACCTCTGGTGGATGATGTGACCTGGCTGAATAAATTCATTCCTGAAGATCAGGAAAATAAATTATTCATTATCGATGATATGGATCTCATTCTCAGTGGTATGAATCTAAATTCATCGCTTCCTGCCCCTGATATCGAAGACAGAATCACGGCTATTAATAATCTGCACTTGCTAATGATCTCAAAACAGAATGGATTACATCAAATACCTTTTTCAGAAGATCTATTACACAGACTCGAAACTTTTATGCAACGACTGTCCGAGTTAGATGAAGAACAAAAAACTAATTTATTAATGAAGCTAGAACATAGTCTGCTTGATTCTTTGCCTGGTCGTCTGGAATCACTGAACGCATCACTTGGGGCTGAAACTGTTGATGAAGGCAGCCTTCCATCAGCGTTGAGTAGTCGCTGGATTGGTCAGAATGGTAAATACCTACTTGAAATCTCACCAGTGGAAAACCTGCAAAATAACGCGGCGTTGGAGCGATTCGTCGCACAAGTTCAAGTGGCTGCTCCGAACGTGATCGGCTCGCCCATTGTCAGTATCGAAGCAGGCAATGCTGTGATGGCGGCATTCAAACAGGCATTCCTCACCGCGTTTATCATGATTACACTGTTACTGTTGATCCTGATGGAAAAACGCCGAGATGCGTTTTTGATACTGATTCCAATCTTATTGGCAGCCATGCTAACTGCTGGCACAAGTCTGCTATTTTCTATCCCTTTAAACTTTGCAAATATTATTGCCTTGCCATTATTACTGGGCATTGGTGTAGACAGTGGCATACATATATTGCATCGTTACAGAACAGCCCCACCAAAGAGCGGAATTATTCTCGCAACAAGTTCTGCGCGTGCGGTACTCGTCAGTGCCCTAACAACAATTGTTAGTATTGGTAATCTTGCGTTCTCATCTCATTTGGGAACAGCAAGTATGGGGAAACTCTTAACTATCGGCATCAGTATGACTTTACTCTGCACATTGATTATCCTACCCAGCTTATTAGCAACAACAAAAACTGAGTCGTCAAACAAACCTTCATGAAAACACTGATCACAGGCGCCAATGGTTTTATTGGCTCAGCAGTCATGCGACAACTATTAGAAAAAGGTCATGATGTACGTGTTGTGGTTCGTCCAGGAAGTGATCGGCGAAATCTCGAGGGTATACCTGTCGAAGTGGTTGAAGGAAACCTGCAGGATAAACTATCTCTCAAGCAAGCAGTTAATGGTTGCAATGCTGTGTTTCATATAGCCGCAGATTACAGACTATGGATCCCTGATCCAGACAATATGTATCAAACCAATGTTGCTGGCACACGAGACTTAATGTTAGCCAGCGCAGAGGCCGGCGTTGAAAAAATTGTTTATACCAGCAGTGTCGCGGTATTGGGTTTAAATAAAGACGGGTCACCTGCTGATGAAGAAACACCGATGGTTGCCGACGACATAATTGGTCATTACAAACGATCGAAATATTTGGCAGAAAAAGTAGTCTCTAAGCTCATTAATGAGAATGGACTACCCGCAGTCATCGTCAACCCCTCAACGCCACTTGGGCCACGAGATATTAAACCCACTCCGACGGGGAAAATCATTGTAGACACACTCAATGATCGAATGCCTGCTTATGTCGATACTGGACTCAACATTGCGCATGTGGATGACGTTGCGCATGGACATTTACTGGCTTTTGAAAAAGGTAAAATTGGCGAACGATATATTCTTGGTGGGGAGAATCTCAGCCTGCAAACTATCCTCGGCATCATTTGTGAACTCACCGGTAAAAAACCACCATCGATTAAATTACCTCACAATCTGATTTTACCGATTGCCTGGTGCATGGAACGTTGGGCGAACATCAGTAAAAAAGAACCCAGGGCCACTGTGGACGAAGTACGCATGTCCAAAAATCTCATGTATTTTTCATCAGACAAGGCAGTTAAAGAATTAGGCTACCAAATCAGACCTGCAAAAGAGGCCATCAAAGATGCAATAGAGTGGTTTATAAAGAATGGTTAATGCGTGAATAAATAAACCGTTTCAAATATCTTCCTGAAATAGTGTCATTCAGCCAAGGTTAATCAAGTAGAATAGTAGATAGCCAAACAAAAATAACATCACAATAAAAACGGTAAATTTGGTCTGTGGTGTTTTTGTAATAAACCCTTGATGTCCGTAGATACGCGCAACACCCAAACCCACGCTGTAAAACATTTTATCTGTAAGCCAAAGACAATAAATCTCAGTAGAACAATAAGCCTTTCTTATTATTCCCCAGCTCCAGGGCAATAATTTTCTGTATGACCATTCAGAATCAATATTAATTGAACGTAATTCTGGTGGATAGAGTCCTTGTTTTTGTAACCAGACAAAGGCCAGTGCAGAAAAAAACAATAGCTGACACTGGGCTAGAATATGCGTCATATCATACGGAGAATACTCAACGGCATTCGGTAATAATCCATACAGAAATTGTGGTTGCAGGCCAATGAAAACACAGAGTGAAGCTGCAATGGTCATCGCGATTAACATATTATTTGGTGGATCACTTACCCGAATTCCTGAGTCATGGGCGAAAAATGCAAAGTAAGGAATCTTAATACCGGCATGATGGAAGACACCGGCAGATGCAAACAATAGTGCTAACCAAACACCATGATAACCTTCTGCAAGTGCGGCACTCATCACCATAGACTTACTGACAAATCCACTGAACAAAGGAAAGGCTGAAATAGAAGCTGCACCGATAATACAGAGTATGGTTGTTTTCGGCATGGTCTTGTAGAGCCCGCCAAGTTCAGAGCCGTTGATACGACCCGTCATGTGCAATACGGCACCCATTGACATGAACAGTAGACCTTTGAAGATCACATCAGTAAAGGCATGGGCGACCGCACCATTAATACTTAATGCGGTGCCAATACCAATACCACATACCATAAAGCCCAACTGGTTTATCATGCTATAACCCAGGACACGGCGTAGATCATTTTCAATGACGGCGTAAAAAATGGGAAAACAAGTCATGGCCATACCGATATAAACCAGGAGCTCTGTGCCGGGATATGCACGTGCCATACAGTAAATGGCCGCTTTGGTTGTAAACGCACTTAGAAAAACGGCGCCTGTTGGAGTTGCTTCTGGATAGGCATCCGTCAACCAGTTATGAAATAGCGGAAAAGCACACTTAATTCCAAAGGCAAGAAAGATCAACCATGAAGCCAGACTGTCTATTCCAAAACTTTCCGTGCCACTCAGGCCAATATATCCAAATCTGGCATCGCCCGTTTGGTAAATGAGTAAAGCGGCACCAGCCAATAACAACATACCCGAGCTCATTTGGATAATGAGATAGCGGAACCCAGAGGCCATCGCCTTGTTTGTGCGTCGTGCCCATACCAGAAATGTTGATGAAACAGCCATCAACTCCCAGAAGATAAATAATGTGATGAGGTCACCGGCAAATACTGCCCCTAGTGCACTCCCGGCATAACACAACGCGGCAACTTGTTGCATCGTATCGCGAACATGAAGCGAGTAAATAATGCAGATCAATGCGGCGATATGAAAAAGATAACCGAATAATAAACTCAGTTTGTCGACTCGATAGGGTTCCAGCACATAACCGAATAATGAAAACTGCCAGGAGCTACCGGCTTCAAGGCCTATGAGGCCAAAACCACCGACGATTGGCACCGCCAGTAACAAGGCATAACGAGCATAACCACGCAAGAACGGCAACAATAATGCTGCAACAAAGAACAGGACAAAAGGAGGAAGACTACTGATCGTCATAATAGTCCTCATCCCGCATCAATACTTTACGCATCTGTGTCGCTATTAGGACCAACGCTACACAGGCAATAAACCCATAGATGGCATAAAAACCAAAGATGTCTTCCCATGAATGAATCGTATGTCGGTGAACAAAAATGTCGGCAACCACTAATAAACCACAGATCACATAGAAAATACGCAATACAAAACTTACATTCTCTGGTTTGTCGAAATGATATTTTTTTTCGTCGGACATAATACTTAAACCTGGATTATTTAATCTGTTAGTTCGTTTATTCAGCAATAGACAGCATTAGTTCATACACAGGTTGCGGATAGAAAAACAAGGCGATAGATCCCAGACAAGTGACTGCCATAGCAATCAAACAAGCTAACGGTGCCTCTTTAATATCCACTGAAGCTTCATCAGGTTCGCTCAAGAAACCGCGTACGGCAATGGGTAATAGATAAGCAACATTCAATAAGGAGCTAATCAGCAAAACCAATAGAGGAATATAATGTTTCGTTTCTAATGTTCCCATCACCAGAAACCATTTACTCCACATGCCGCCCATCGGTGGCAAGCCAATAATACTCATACTCCCGATCAAAAAAGCCAGCATAGTAAACGGCATGGTTCTTCCTAAACCACGCATCTGACTGACCTCGGTTTTATGGCTCGCGACCATAATGGCACCCGCACAGAAGAATAAAGTAATCTTTCCGAAGGCATGCGTGGCGATATGCATGCCACTACCGATAATCCCCATCGTGCTCGCTAACATCGCACCCAGAATAATATAAGCCAGTTGACTGACAGTAGAGTAAGCCAGTCTTGCCTTGAGATTATCTTTGTTCATGGCAATGATGGAGGCTATAAGAATTGTCGCGGAGGCAATGTATATCAACCATTCACTTGCGCCTGTCGTTGCCAGTAAATCAATACCAAATATATATAACGTCACTTTCAATACAGTAAATACACCAGCTTTAACTACGGCAACGGCATGTAACAAGGCGCTGACCGGGGTTGGCGCAACCATCGCAGCAGGTAGCCAACCATGAAAAGGCATGAGTGCCGCTTTACCAATACCAAAAACATAAAGTGCAAAGAGAACCGTGATAACACCATCACTTGCCTTGCCTGCAAGGATACCGCCCTCGGTAAAATCCAGTGTCCCGGTAATTGTCCATGTCCAGATTATCGCTAACAATTGCAAACCAATTGATGTTCCTAATAAATAACCCAAGTAGCGACGCCCGGAACGCTTTGCTTCGTCAGTTCCACTATGTGTCACCAGCGGATATGTGATGAGTGTTATTAATTCATAAAATATAAAGAGGGTAAACATATTGGCGCTAAAAGTGAGCCCCATCACGGAGGCCAGTGCCAAAGCAAAACACACATAGAAACGGGTTTGATTCTGTTCCTGGTGGCCACGCATATAACCGATGGAATAAATTGAAGTGACGATCCAGAGAAAGCTGGCAACTAAGGCAAACAGCATCCCCAGTGGTTCGACCGCAAAGGCCAGGGATAAGCCCGGGATTACTTCCAATAATTCCAGTGCAGGTAAAACGCCTGCGTTCAGTGCTAAATAAAGTTTGGTGACAATCACAAATAAAGTGACTGAAGTAATTAAAGTAATCGCTTCCCGGAGATTAGGATGACTACCTGCTAAGCCTATCAATACAGCACCAACGGCAGGTACAAGTATCGCTGATTCGATCAGCATATACTTATTGCCCTCCCATGAGATATATAGCGGCCTGTTGAGCAATGTCTGTAGCTAAGGAAGCATCTACACCGAAATAAATATTCGCAAAAATAATCACCCACACAGGAATTAACATCGATAAGGGAACTTCTTTGAATTTAATTGACTGTGAACTAGTTTCACTACCTGCCATTCCTGAAATATTCTCGGTATCGCTTTGGAAATAAATAACTTCGACGACCTTCCATATATAAATAACAGCCAAGATTGAGCCTAACAAAATTAATACAGCCAACCACCACCAGTCTCTCTCTAGGGCAGCAACTATCAAGTACCACTTGCTGATAAATCCAACGGTCAGTGGTGTACCGATCAAACTCAATCCGCCGATAACAAAAGCCATCGTCGTCCACGGCATTTGTCTCCCAACACCTTTTAAGTCTTTGAGTGACACTGAATCAAAACGAAAGAAGAAACATGCTACAGTCATAAACAAAGCTGTCTTGATTAAAGCATGGTTGAATAAATGTAATATCCCCGCCTTGAGCCCGGTGACTGAAACCAGACTAATACCTAAAATCATATAGCCAATCTGGGCAATGCTGGAATAAGCCAACATTTTTTTAATGTTGTTCTGGTAAATAGCTGCGAGCGAACCACTGAAGATAGCTAATAAAGCTGCCACCATCAAAACACGATCAAGTAGCATCAAATCAAATGCATACTCTGCGCCGAAAATAGTAAACAGAAATCTGAGCAAGACATAAATAAAAACTTTACTAGTCGTTCCTGACAAGAAAGCAGAAACTACCGAAGGTGCATACGTATAGGCATTGGGTAACCAGTCATGCAAAGGAAATAAACCACATTTGATACAGACACCCACGGTAAAAAACGCAAATGCGGTGACAATGGTACGTGTACCCTCTACATCTTGAAGCCGAACAGCCATATCAGCGATATTCAGTGTCCCGGTCATGACATAAAGCAGACCAATACCAATCAGGATGAATGTCGCCCCAACGGTTCCCAATATCAAATAACGATAGGCCGCTAATAATGCCTGTCTCTCACGGCCAGCACTAATCATGGCATAAGAAGACAATGATGCTATCTCGATAAAGACGAAAATATTAAAAACATCGCCAGTAATCACGACCCCACATAAACCCGTTAAATGTAGCAGAAAAGAAGTATAAAAAAGATATATTCTATCTTCTGATATTTCTTTGTGTACGCTCTCCCGAGCAAAGGTAATCACAATTGAAGCAATCCCCGTGATAATCAACAAGACAAAGGCATTCAGAATATCCAGACGATATTCAATCCCCCAGGGTGCTGCCCAGCCGCCTATTGCATATACAATTTCGCCTACATCAAGTACTTGCTGTAGCAGAAGCGTGGCAATGGCAAAAGTAATCCAACAGACCAACAGAACTACACCCCAGACCAGATTGTGCCTGCGCAGTAATACGCAAAGTGGGGCAAATAACAGGGGAACAACAACCTGCAGAACGGGCAAATGTTGTGAAATCACGTGGTTTTATCCATCTCGCTGATTTCATTCTCATCAATACTGCCGTATGCCTGATAGATACGCACTGTCAACGCCAAACCAAGTGCAGTGGTAGCGATACCAACAACAATGGCAGTCAGTATCAATACATGTGGTAATGGTGCTGAATATTCTGTGTGGGCTGCTGAATAGATAGGGGCTGTACCGTCCGTAAGGTAACCCATTGAAATAAATAGAATAAAAACAGATACTTGGAAAACATTCAGACCAATGATTTTTCTAATTAAATTTCCATTGGTGATGACAATGTAAAAGCCCATCATCATCAGTGCAATCGCTACCCAATAATTATAAAGTCCTAAAATGCTTTCCACTCAACTTTCCTATCCGAATTGACTCCAAAAAACGTATCGACGACGCACCAACACATAATAAACGAAACCCCGCCATTTGCGGGGTCTGAATTCTCAAAACAGGCATGAAAACCATGCATGTCTGATTTCGTCTCAACGTGTATTATATCGGCTTTCTTCGAAAGGGTTAAAGGTGATTCAACTTTACATGTCAATGAAGTTACACAATTTAATTGTTGCATCAGGTTTTATCGTTTTAGTACTCTTGAACCATGCGTCCGCCGGTGAACATATTACCGTACAAAATGCATGGCTGCGTGAAGCGCCACCTACTCTCAAAGTTATGGCAGCTTATCTTGATATTGAGAATTCATCAGATAAAGAATTAATTCTTATCGCTGCAGAAAGCGCTGAGTTTGAACGCATTGAATTTCATCATAGCAGAATAGAAAATAGCGTAGCCAGAATGCAGCAGCAGGAACGTATTGTAATCCCCGCGAACACTACATTTAAATTTAAACCAGAAAGTTATCATCTGATGTTGTTTAATAATGCTGTACCGATGCGTGAAGGAAAAGTCACTTCGATAAAACTCTTTTTCGAAAATGGTGAAACGCATACTTTTGATGCTGCCGTTAAAAAAAAGTTAGTTTCAAGCGAATCACACAATCACGATCATCACTAAATACAATTATGAGCAGTCAGATGGAAAATTGGTTAGATAAATTAAGAGTTCTACCGCAATATATTATTCCACAGCATTATTTAACGAGTCTCGTCTATCGAATCACCCGTAGTGAAATACCGTGGTTAAAAAATAATTTAATCAAAATATTTATCAGAGTCTTCGATGTCGATATGACGCTGGCAAAGAATCCAGATCCTGAAAGCTATTCCAGTTTTAATACTTTCTTCACACGTGAACTTTCGCCGAAAGCAAGACCGATAAAACTTGATGACTATGCCATCCTTTGCCCGGTGGATGGCTCCGTCAGTCAAATAGGACAAATTCAGAACGATACCATCATTCAAGCTAAGGGTAAGTCATATACCCTGAAAGATTTACTAGTTAAAGATAAGCTCGTAAAGATGTTCTCTGACGGCACATTTGCCACGCTATATCTTTCACCCAAAGACTATCACCGAATTCATATGCCGATGACAGGACAACTCAGCCGCATGATCTATGTCCCTGGTAATTTGTTTGCCGTGAATTCACACACCGTCCGTGTGGTGGATTCCGTCTTCGCAAAAAACGAACGAGTGATTAATATTTTTAATACCGAGATTGGCCCCATAGCGATGGTGATGGTTGGCGCATTAAATGTCGGCAGTATGGAAACGGTTTGGGCAGGACAGATTACACCGGCCCAAAACATAGATAAGAATAGAGTCATTAACGACACAAAATATTCAGGTGATGGCATTGAATTAGGACAAGGTCAGGAGATGGGCCGGTTTAATATGGGATCGACGGTGATATTGCTGTTTCCTAAAGATGTAATGGAATGGGATGCAGGGATGATGGCGGAGAAGGTTATTGTGATGGGGGAGGATATTGGCTCTGTGAAATAATTGGTTCCTCCTTTTGAAATTACTTGGTTTATTATTTTATCCAATTAGAGATAATTACCTATGATCAAAGATAGAAAATTCAAGCTACCGATTCATATGATCGTTCTAGATATGCTTGGCGCTGTTCTTGCGGCGTTAGGTTTAATGGAGTGGTTTACTGGATTGAGTTTTGTCCCTGATGCGTTCAAATTTGAGTATTACTACATTGTCATGATCGTTGTTGGTGTCATATTGATGA
>JBLHKO010000026.1:0-28751 GCA_047620145.1 Gammaproteobacteria bacterium
ATGATGAGTATGACTGGGACTTAAGTTCAAAAAATATTGCTCTGACAGCCGGGAGTCAGGCTGGTTTCTTTTTACTTTTTAATATTTTTGGCGGTGAATGTACTGATGGAATAAAACGACAGATATTGCTACCTATGGCGCCAGAATATATTGGTTATAGTGATGTTGGTATTTCTGACGGCTTATTTATTGCAAAGAGACCAGAGATAGAAAAATTTGATGATCGTACTTTCAAATACCATATTAATTTTAATGAATTAAATATCGATGATAATGTCGGAGCAATTTGTATTTCACGCCCTACAAATCCAACAGGTAATGTATTAACTGATAATGAAGTTAAGCATTTATCTCAATTAGCTGAAAACAATAACATTCCATTTATTATGGATAACGCCTACGGCATGCCATTTCCTAATATTGTTTTTACAGAGGCAACATCCGAATGGAACGAAAACACGATACTCTGTATGAGCTTATCCAAAATTGGTCTTCCAGGGGTGCGCACAGGAATTATTATTGCAAATGAAGAGATTATTGAACTTATTACGAAGATGAATGGGGTGCTTAATTTATCCATCGGCAGCGTAGGACCTACTATCGCACATGACCTCGTGAGTAGTGGAGAAATTACTAGGCTAAGCAAAACTATCATTAAGCCTTATTATGAAAAGAAATCATTGTATGCTCTAGAATTGTTTCACAAGGAATTATCAGGGCTAGATTATTATATACATCGATCTGAAGGTGCTATTTTCCTTTGGCTGTGGTTCCCTGGCTTGCCAATCAGTTCAGATGTTCTATATCAACGTCTCAAAGACAGAGGTGTTTTGATTATCTCCGGGCATCATTTTTTTCCGGGACTAGAAGATGACTGGCAACATAAAAATGAATGTATACGCGTTACCTATTCAATGGACGAAAGTGTCATTGAGCAGGGCGTCAAGATCATCGCTGAAGAAGTGAAGAAAGCGTATAGTCAATAACCGAATAACTTCATACCTGTTGAAAATAGTTTTTCGGAGATTGGTTTTTTACGTAATTTCGATATTTGATAGATGTCAGTATTAGCAGATGCGGTATACAAGTAGTCATCACTGGTCATTAGTTCATCCACTAGTTTTAATTCAAGCGCTCTTTTCCCATACCAATGTTCACCAGTGGCTATCTTTTCGATATCTATTTGATTTCGATTATCTTTAATAAATTCCTTGAATAATTTATGTGTGTCTTCAAGTTCTTCCTGAAACTTATTCCGATCCTCGTCACTATTTTCTCCGAATAATGTTAACGTTCGCTTATAATCCCCCGCAGTTAATTGTTCATAATCAATACCGTGTTTTTTCATTAAACGATTAAAATTAGGAAGTTGGGCAAGTACACCTACTGAGCCGATAATGGCAAAAGGGGCGGCGATAATTTTATTCGCGACACAGGCCATCATATATCCACCACTTGCAGCAACTTTATCTACAGCAACTGTGAGCGATATTTTCTTGTCGCGGATCCGTTTTAGTTGAGATGCCGCCAGACCATAACCGTGCACTGTCCCTCCGGCACTCTCCAGTATCAGTACAACTTCATCAGAAACTTTGGCGACAGTTAATATAGAGGTGATTTCTTCCCTTAAAGATTCAACTTCACTTGCTTTGATATCACCTTTGAAATTAAGCAAAAATATATTCTTTGATGCATCGTCTTTCTTAGATGAATTCTTTTCTCTTTCTTTATGTTTTGATTTGAGAAGCTTGATCGACTCTTTGAATTCCTTCTTATTTAACACCTGTGATTTCATCAGCAGGCCCATTTCTTCAAATTTCTGGTTTATATTCTTAACTTCAATATGTCCATCCTGCGAAGTTTTAGTGCGCATGACAATGATGGCTGTTGCAATAATAGCGATGGCAAGCACCAACACAACCGACATAAATTTGGAAAGAAATAACAGGTATTCTATGAAATATTCCATTGATATAAGGCCTATATGTGATTTATGAGAGGGCTATATTCCTGCTATGACTGTTCGATCCAGTCTATTCCTGAAATGAGTTCATCAGTTGTCTGGAAACGTTCGTCAGGGTCTTTGGCTAACATCCCTTCGAGAAGAGATTGATATTTACCTAGTTGGGTAGGTAGCTTGGGCACAGGATTATTGAGATGTGCTTGAACTAATTTAGAGATGCTTTTTCCTGAGAAGAGTCTCTTGCCTGTCAACATCTGGTAAAAAAGTACGCCCATACTATAGATGTCACTGCGCCGGTCAACCTTCATTCCTGTGCCTTGTTCTGGACTCATGTAATAAGGTGTCCCTGCTACCATGTTATTCATGGTTATATCCTGCATTTTGTCAGAGATAATTTTTGCAGCGCCAAAATCAGTAATGACTAATGTGCCATCATCATTAAACAATATATTCCCCGGTTTTAGATCTCTATGAATGATATTAAGTTCATGGATCGCACCGAGCCCAAGTGCTATTTGTCTTAAATATGACATGGCAGTTTCTGCGGATATACCTTCAGCGATACGTTTTGATAAATCACCTTTTGGTAAATATTCCAGTGCAATATAAGCAAATTCATCAGCGAAGGCTCTTTCGTAAATTCGAATTATATTGGGGTTCTTCATGGCCGATATAATATTGTATTCCTGCATAAAGCGCTTTAATGCGCCGGGATCTTCTAATCCTTTTATATATAGAATCTTCAAGACAACATTCAGGTTATCTTCCTGCCGCTTGGCTAGAAGCACTGTAGACATACCTCCTTTCGCGATTTTTTTTGAATCGTGTACCCTGGTATGAGTAAAGAGACGCCATCAAGATCAAGTGAATCGTCACCTGCACTTTCAAAAATACCAGTAAAATCAGGTTGCAGAGTCTCTTCTGTCTTTTCAGCTAATAAATTTTCCAAAGCAGGAGTAGCTGTCAAATCAATCATTGCATCATCATCTATCATTCCTCCTGTTAGTGATATGCTGTTTGATAGCGGTTCATCAAGATTTGCCATTTCAAATGTCTCAGCAAGTTTTGAAATAATATTATCAGCGGTTAAATCTGCCTTCAGTAGATAATTGCTCGCTCCGAGTTTTAATGCCCTGACAATAATGCTCCTGTTAGTTTCACTGGTGAGTATGACAATGGGTGGCATATCGGGGTAGGTTATTAGAATTTGAAGCCAATCCAGACCATTTTCGTTCTCAAGGCCAAGGTCATAATCCAGAAATACCAGACTGTATTCTTTCCAATTTTTACTCGTTTCTGGAACTCCATTTAAATCTGGATCATATTCTTCGACTTGAATCGTTGGATAATTTCTCGTGATCAGCTTTTTCAGTAAGCGTCGGGAATCACTGGAATCATCTATGAGAAGAATGTTATGCAAACTTAAATACCAAATTTAATTAAAACGATAGAAAGTAAAACTATATATAAAACAAATAATTGAAGATGAAAACTGTTCAGTAATCTAGTTTACTCGAGTAAGACTATAATGTGGAGGGTAAAGCGGAGAGGCAATGCCACGAACAGTAGAATGCCTGTTAATTCAATAGCTTAGAAATATGATCTAACAGCTCATCTTCTGAGAATGGTTTGGTCAAGTGAATATTAACCCCTGATGACTTTGCTTGTTCCCGATGTTTCTCGGTGGATCTTGATGTAACCATAATCACAGGAATATTTGCTGTCTTGGGATTAGCACGTACATGGGCGGTCAACTCCATGCCGTTCATTCTTGGCATTTCCATATCGACGAGCAGGATGTCAGGAATCTTTTTATCTATGATATCTATAGCTTCCAGGCCATCTTTGGCAGTCCTCACATCATAACCAGCATCTCTGACAACTTGAGCAAGAGCACGACGAGCACTCAGTGAATCATCAACAACTAGAGCAGTTGGCAGAGCAATACTAACTTCAGCTTGTTCAAAGTCGTCATCGCTCGTCCTTTCTTCACTTTGTGTAGATGTGCGTAACAATTCAGGTATATCAAGTACTGGAACAACACTACCATCACCAAGAATCGTCGCACCAGAGACACCACGAATATTGCTCATATATTTCCCCATAGATTTAATGACTAATTCCCGGCTATCTATTAATTCCTGAACATATACAACTTTGTTGATGTCTTCGTCGCGTACTAACAAAGCCGGTCTAGTGACCCGTTCACTCATACGTCTATCGCCTGGAAAATCAATTAAATTTTCCAGATTACTCAATTCCAGAAGTTCATCACCTATTTTGCACATCAATCCGTTTTCAGAATCTACTATTTGGCTATCTGAAGGATGTAGTATCTGTTCAACACCTCTACTTGAAACAGCGAGCATCTTATTTCTGTGTCTTATTATCAGGACATGTGTCGATATCAATGTGACGGGCATTCTCAACTCAATCAGACAGCCTTTGTCTTTTTCAGACTCGATGTGCAAAGTTCCCTTATTAGCAAGAATTTGTGAATAAACGAGATCCATCCCAATACCCCGCCCTGACACCTCTGTAGTTTTTTTGCTGGTGGAAAATCCGGGCTTCAATATCATGCGGTCGAGTTCTAATGGTGTAGGTTTCTCATGAGGTTCAATGAGATTGCGTTTAATTGCTGTGGCACGAATTGAATCATGATCCAATCCCGCACCATCATCCTGACAACGTACAATAATTTCTGTCCCCTCTGATGAAAACGATAAATCAATCCTGCCTTCAGGATCTTTATTTTTATTGATACGTTTATCACGATCCTCTATGCCATGATCAAGAGAATTACGTAACATATGAATTAATGGATCAACAAGGTCATTCAAGATATCACTATCTATCAATGTGTCGGTACCGCTTAAATACAGGGCAGCCTGCTTACCAACGGTTCGACATGTTTGTCTGACACTTCTTTGCAATCTGGGGGTGATGGTTTTAATGGGTACCATGCGAGTACGCATCACCAGTCTTTGAACTTCTCTGTGCAAACGTGATTGACCAATGACGAGTTCATCTAATTCATGTAACTCACGTTTTATTTCTTTATTTAATTCAACAGAATCCAGAGTTGTTTCTGCTAACTGATTCGTTATTGTATGCAGTTCGTTGTATTCTTCTAATTCAAGAGAATCGAACACTTCATTTTGATTGATTGCCTGTGAGACTCTGGATGTTCCGCGCAATTCGATTTGCTGTTCAAGTTGATTGATTAATTCATGAGATGCCTGATTTTGTTTTATCAGTGCGTCGGTCTCAATAGAAGAGATCTTTATTTTTTCCTGTAGTTGAGTGGTGAGGATGATGGTTTCACCTAGCAGCCGGATAAGATCGTCGATAATTGGAGCTTCTACTCGTAAAGTTGCAATAGCTGGACCTTGATCATCCTCAGTTGCATCTGGTTTTACATCAGTGTCTTGTTTGGATGCCGAGTCTTCTGCGACAGAGCCTGGATCATCACCTGAGCCATCACTATAATAATCATCAAGAATTCCGACGCCTTCGTTTTCAAGACGGTTAATCCAGTTGAAAATATCCTGTAGTATTTCCAGTGCATTTTCTGGAGCACTTCCCTGCGTAATGAGCGATTCACTCATTTCTTCAAGACAATCGGAAGCATTTACCAAAGATGATGCCAACAACTTAGAAGGTAGTTTGTTGTGTTGATTCAAAAACTGAAATATATCTTCTAACTGGTGTGTCAACGTTGCAATGCCACGAATTCCAACAGTATTCGCCGCGCCTTTTACTGTGTGCGCGATACGTTGAGCTTTTTCTATTTCTTTACTGCCACCGCTGCCATAGATTAATGCCTGGATGGCATTTGAAAACCCTTCAGTTTGAGAGGGTAATTCCTGTAACAGGCCATCAAGTAGGTCCCGACTTATGTCAGTGGGTAATTCCAGTGAGACATCTTCAGCGAGTGCCTCTGTCTGTCTAATTTCTCTGGCCTCTTCTTCAGATGCGTAAGGGGCATTTAATAAATCAATGAGCGCAGGTGCTACTTCGGCGATAAGTGGTTCCGCCCAGTTTTCAGAACTTAATATATTTACGATCGATTCGCCGCTACCATCATCACCAAGCAACGATAAATATTCTTTTACTGCTTTAGGCCAGGACTTAATCAAATCACTCTGGTTTTGTGACGCAATGGCATCGTTTTGTTCAATCAAGAGTATGTTTTTCTGAATAATATCAGTTGCCTGATACAGTCCGGCAAGTTCGGCTGCCTGACATGCATTACCAAATCTCTCAAAACGAACGGCTAGTTGCGAAAGTGCGTCATGTCTTAACTTCTCGTCAACTGCCTCTGATATTCTTTTTTCTAATGCATCTTCAATATCTTTCTCAATTCGTTTAATTTCTTCCAGGAGCATGTCAATCAGCATCGGGCTGATAGGACAAGGTTCAGCGGTTACATTTACTTCTTCAGTTAATTTATTAGTGGCACTATCTACCGCTAAGCTTTTTGGCTCAAACGCTTCATTACTAAGTTCATCAACGATCCCAAACATTTCCTTAAGCACAGCAGTATCTGACTCGGCGAGTGATGATGGCCAATGGTGGTCGACCAAAGCATTAATCATGGAAAGAATCGCTGTGTTGTTTGTAGGCGTATTGATATAATGATCGGCATCATCTAACCATTGCTCTAGGGCGAGATACTGATCGTCTGATAGTTTCTTGTTGTCATCTTCCAGGTCTTCAAGATTCTGCTGCAACAATAAACAGATGTCTTCAAATCCGGGCAAGTCAGAGTTAGACGCAATTGTGCCGATCCTATCAAACTGTTTAATAATATTATCAAGCATTGGATTAGCGTTAGACCGATAGTCATTCAGTGCCTGTCTCAATTCCGCCAAGACGTCTTCTGACTTGAGATCAGATGTAGAAATCTCTCCAGCTATTTCTGGCTCATTGATTTTTTCGTTTGCAGTATCATTCGTAGAATCATCAAAAGCTACCAACATCTCTTTCATAAAATTGGTATCAGTCTCAGTTAATGGCGCTGGCCAACAGTCAACTTTGAAGATTTTTAATATGTTCTCCGCGCTATTATCATCAGGATGACTGACATAGTCTTTAGCCAGCGCAATCCAGTTAATAAGTTGTTGTTGTTGTGTTGCCTTGTAAACGGAACTATCAGGTGTCTCCAGCAAAAAATCTTGAAGTAAAAAACAGACATCCTGGAAACCAGGCATATTCTGTTCTCCTGCATTGAGGCCAGTCTCTTCCAGTTTTTCGGCGACCGGGTCCAACGTGGCACGTGAATTATTTTTCTGGAAGCTCGTCGCGAGAACAGAAAGTTCTTCTATATGTTGTATCAGTGTGGGAGCAGATTCTATAGTCACTGATTGTTCACCTGAACTTGGAATGCAGTATTGAAAGTATTATGGATAAATAAATCGAAGTTATTCGTCCAATTTAATATCTATATCTATATCTATATCCATATCTAGTGTCTGTGTCTTCTCATTTGCTGTCGAATTAGTCATAAATACAGTTTTCGCATCCTCATCCATATCTGCATTCATATCAGGGTTCGGTGTAATATCTAAGTCTTCTTCATCAGAAGTTTCCGCTTGTATTTCTTTATCCACTTCTTTCAGAGTAAATACTGAGACTGCGTTTACGAGTGATAAGGCCTGTTGTACCAGCTTGGTTGTATGAACAGTCTGTTCTTGCAAGTGGTCTGCTGTCTTGTTTACACTATTTCGAATGATGCCAGCTCGTTCGCGCAATTTACTGGTGCGGCGATTTTGCATGGATGCACCTTGAACAATTTTTTGTACCATATCGACGAGATACCCTGTCGTCGTTTGTGTGGCGTCCATTTCAGTACCTGCTTGTGCTGCAAGCTTGCTTCCTTCAACCACCTGACTGGTGAGTTCATTCATGGTGTTTACGGTACTGGTTGTTTCTAATTGTATATTGTTTACCAGTGTTTCGATTTCAGAGGTTGCTTCGCGAGAACTTTCAGCTAATCGCTGAACTTCATCAGCCACAACGGCAAAGCCTCGACCTGCTTCACCTGCTGATGCTGCATGCATACTGGCATTTAATGCAAGGATATGTGTTCGTTCAGAGATATTATTAATCAGATTCACCGCAGAATTAATTTCTTGAGAACGCTCACCAAGTCGTTTAATTCGTTTCTCAGTTTCACGTATAGTATCCCTGATCTTGTTAATGCTGGTGACGGTATTGGTTACCGTACTCATGGCTATTTTCGTGGATTTACTCGCATCTTCGGCCGCAGTGTTGGATAGTTCGGCGAGTTTGTTAATCTTAACCATGGTATCGGAGGCTGACTTCAATTCTGCTACCGTCACTTCTACGACATTTCTTTCATTTTCAGCTAATAGTATGACGTTATCAGATTGTGATTTTACGAAATTAGATGTTTCTACAATTTCCTTGGCAACATTCATCACTTCAGTTAGAACTCTTGAAGTTTCTGAAGACATCATATTAAGCGCATCTGCAATCGGCCCGGTCATGTCCTCACTGACTATGGCTTTAACGGTGAGGTCCTTTTGAGCAAGTTGAGCAACGGTCTCAAGTAATTTGAGGATAGAATTATTCAGCTTTTCATTTTCGTCTTCGACACCTGTAGTGGAGACCATTCGATCATCAAGTATTCTGTTGATAGATTTACTGATGTCACCTAATTCATCTTCACTTTCAATGTCGACACGTGCCTTTGCATCTCCTCCAACCACTTTTTTTAATGCCTCATTAATATGCAAAAGTGGAGCATTATTTGGTCTGATGACGAGGCGAGTAAATATGATGCTTAAGACGATAACCCCAACAAGCCCACCCAAGGCTATATTACTAATCTCATCAATTCCTGTTGTGTAGGCAAAGATTGCAAACAACACTATAAATAACAGACTATTTACTGTCGTTAATACCATGATTCGATTCTTTAGTTTCATTTTGTTTAACATACTGTCTACCTGTCTATAATCTCAATTTTAAGCTAAGTTATATTACTAAATGCGTCATTATTTACTGGAGTTTATATTGCCAAGAACTGTATGAATATCAATCTCTAACCAGATTTTGTCATCAATGTCATAGGCTGCATTGATACACTCTGAAAATATTTCTGGTGTATCAGTAGGCAATGGAATTGTGTCAACTTTTACTTCGTCAATCTCTATCGCAATCGGCAACGCATTGATTAACAATCCAACGGTATTCTTTCCTTCACCAATCACAAGTATGACGTTATTTTTTGCTTCAGTTGTTTCACTATCGCTTAGAAATTCATCAATTCTAAAAACCGGTATGATGTTGCCACGGAGATTTATCATTCCATATATCCATGAGGGCACGTTCGGGATTGGATAAATATTTGATTTAATGGCCACTTCACAGAGGATCGTTTTATCAAAAAGTAAATTCTGCTGACAAATATTAACGCCGTATCTGGTGTGTCTAATTTCATCATCCTGCAAGATACCGATATTTTCAAATGGATCAAAGTGATCAATCTGTGGATTCAACTTCATCCAGCTTGGTCGAATGTCCTGATTTTCACTCATAAAAAATTATTCAAGGCTAAATTAAATTTATGTTCAATGTTCATTTGAATATCAGATCAGCCATAAGCCTTAATCTGATCCATGATTTGTTCGGCTGTGTAGGGTTTAGAGACAAGTTCCTTGGCACCTTGCATTTTTGCCCAGACACGATCTGCTTTTTGATGCTTGCTACTTACAAAAATCAAAGGGATAGATTTTGTTGCACTATCATTTGTAATCGTTCTTGCCGCCTCATAACCATCCATTTGTTCCATGACAATATCCATAAATATAATATCTGGTTTTTCGGATTTTGCTTTAATAATGGCTTCTCTACCATTATTTGCAGTGATTATTTCACATTCGAGAGTGCTCAATATATTTTTAAGGTTTGACAAGTCAGTTGGTGAATCGTCAACAATCAAAACCTTCTTTATTGTCATTACTACACTTCCTCCAGTATTTACTGCAACTGCTTTTATGTGAAATTATTAATAGTATACAAAGTTAAAACTATTGCCTCATAAACTTAACTTGCCGCTCTTCTGGGTAAGCTATGGTTGTTGAGATACTGATCTATGATTATTTCCTTAAAGACCATCTGACTGATAGGCTTGATCAAGTAGGTATCACATCCAGACAGATTACCTTTTATACGATCTGCTGGAGATGAATTACCGGTTAATAAAATAATCGGCGTGTCTTTTGCCTCACCTGTTTCACCTAAATCGACACGGGAAGTGAAGGGTTTAAGTGCTGCATTCATTTGCATACGGACAGGCAAGCTATCATCAACAACAAGCGCAGTACTGCCATAATTTTCCTGTGTCGTGACAGATTCTGAATTATCGTTATCTTCATTGCCTAAAATCGCCATTTCATCATCGATATTCAGTTCTTTACTAACAACTTGGTCCAGAACGCTGATGATTCTTGACGCAATCCAAAGGGCGCCTGACTTGATAATGTTCAGTTTTGAATTCACGCTGTTTAGAAACCAGCACAGATGGTGGATCATCTAGCTTCTGAGCTGACAATTTATTTCGGTAGGAACGCCATTCGATGAGTGACTCAGGTAGGTCTGCATTTACCATCAATATGTCAGGAGGAGAATCTAATTCTTTACTGGTATATGAGGTGTGACGGCCTGCAGAATATTTAAAAGCTGCTCGTAGACGCTTCTCCTCTATAGGAGGAATGCCTAGTAGACCAATTGTTACAGAACCATTACCACCCATCACGTTTTACCACTTTCCAAATATCGACCATACGTTTTATCAAGGCGATTGAACTATTAAAGTTATTTGTTTTACCTTAATTCAATATTCTAGTGAAATAATTATATCATTTGTTTCAATAACTTAAGCGTTAATTCTTAGCTGCCTTCTGCGATTAGATGATACTCTTTACTCACTTCGATACCAAGCTTACACATGAATCAAACTCTGTGAGATGCCCCACATATTCATCAAGGAGAGTACTGAAGAGTATCTAAAAAAAGTTTTTATTGTGCTAAGCAACAAATTGATTGACTATCAATGTGAAGGCCTATTCCAGCAGGTTGTCATTCAATCATCGTTATTTTGAGAAACCAATTGCTCCATTTCTTTTTTCCGTTGCTTAATAATGGTCGTAAAGGCGAGTGCGACGCGAGGGACATTCTCAAAATAATCTGTCAAATCCTTATATTGAGCTTGTAACAATTGAGTTGCTTCCAAAGTACGTACACAGGCATTTCTGACGCCGCCAGTAAAATATCCCATCTCGCCGATGGGTTCGCCCGCACCGACTTTCGCAATTGAAGTTTCATTGCCAGCATTATCCAAATGAAATACTTCGACAAGGCCGTATGCAATGATAAACAGGGAAGGATCTTCCTCACCCTGCATAATAAAAGTATCGTTGGCTGGGTGACCAACTTCCGTAAAAAACTTGCTCAGTGCTGCCAGTTCCATTGTCGATAATGTTGCGAAAATAGGACATGCACCAAGTCTGGCAATGCGCTGTTTTCTTATGCTGTTATCAAGCTCCTCCTGAGTCATAGCTCCTTGTTCTACAAGAAGTTCTCCGATACGTTTGTTTTTCTTGGTGCCTGTAAACGAAGAATTGATCTGCTTCTCGACAGCGTTATTGATGGCACCTTTAGAAACAACCAGGTACTCCCCAATCTTGTGCTTGCCTGTACTGTTCAGATCATCTGCAGCCAAAGTATTTCTCCCTATGAAATCAGATTCTTACCGCCCAAAGTTTAGGTGAAACTTATGGGGCAATCAATGTTTTCAAGTGTAAATCTTCCAATTAGGTCAACCTTATGTAAGTAGGTTAATTAATATCTCTTCGGACATATTTTTTCATATATTGTTGCGCGAGTGTATTTGCCTCTGTCATCTGTTCTGATGTCAATTTTGATATCAATATTTCTAGTGTTTTATCCTTGTCTTCAGCGCCTTGTGAAGTGGCTGTTTTTAACCAGGCGAAGGCCTTGATAGAGTTTTGCTTGACGCCACGCCCGTCATAATACATTTGGCCAATTTTGTATTGAGCGAGGGCATATCCGCTTTTTGAAGATTTTCCATACAAATTGAGCGCTTTGCGGTAATCCTGTTTAAGTCCGAGGCCATCGTCGTACATGAGTCCAATCTTATATTGCGCATCCGGGCGCCCATAAGACGCGGCTTTTTGAAACCATTTCAAGGCTTCTTTTAAATCCATGGGTACACCATGACCTACAGCATACATAGACCCAAGCGCGTACATTGCACGGTGGTCGCCATTTTCCGCCAGTGGCAGAAATTCTTTTGCCGCAGTTTCATAATCGCCGTCTTTGTAGGCATCTCCACCTAACTTAAAATCCGCCACCGTAAGTTGGCTGATACAAAGCAGTACTATGAGCAAAGTGATTTGTTTCATGTATATGAGAATACTAAAAAATCCTCTTTTCGACACCTATCCTTTACAAAGAACCGCTAATTATGAGGTTTTTACATTTTTCACGACATAACTGTAAGTCAGTGTTTCCTTAGCTTTTGCTGGAAGTTTAATGGTAAATTCCATTTGTTGATGATGTTTCGTTATAAATGGGTGTGAATTTTTAGTGATTTCCCATTCACCACTCATGGGTTCAATAATATTAATGGTCGCTTCTTTATCCTTGAAATTTTCAATGGTGATTTGCATAGTTTCTATCTTGTTATGCAGAACGATCTGATTTTTACGATTGCGTTTTATATTTTTAGTTTTAGTATGCGTTTTACGCTGTGTCACAACGACATCTCGACTATCTCCGATATAGAGTTTCATTTTTTGATTGACCGGAGTGTACGAGGGTTTGTCTTCACCTAAAAATATGCTGCCGTCATTATTATCATTCTGATAAATACGCATCTTGCCACCCCATAAGGCATGTTTACCAAGCTGATTCTTTTTATTGTTTTCTAATTCGTAATAGACCGGGATACCTACATTAGTTTGCTGCTTGCTTGGCTCCCATGGATGTTTTCCGGCATCAAAAGTAAATAACTTGTTAATGTTTAATTTATTAGCCTGGTAAAAAAGCATTCGTTTACTTTCACCATCATTAATCGATTTCTCGAATCCCTGACCATAATCAAGTTGAAATGATGCAGGTCCAAGCGATTCACCCGAAAAATTCCTCAAGATCATATACGAGGAGATATCCAGTTTTGATTCATCCTTGTCTGTGATTGCCTCATAGGACACCAGGCGATCAATATTGGCTAACAAGTAGCTGATCCTGATTTTCTCTTGTTGTGCGATAGGGCTGTATATATCCCAAATTAAAGACTGTGAGTTGGGCGGATAACTAACATTGATTAAAGTGGTTTCCTTAGGGTGTTGAATAATTCTTAAGCGAATGGAATCACTATCAACGTGTACACCTTTCCATGAAAAATCAACTTTGTTAATGCCTTTGTGCAGATTGAGGATGCGTTCTTCTTCAACCAATGTTGCTTGAGGGTTATCAAGACGAACTGTGGTGTCATCACGATCAGGTAGCGTTACCAGTTTGATACGGGCGTAAGCTGAGTTAGAAGAAAGCAGGGTGATGATTAATGTTAAAAATATTCTTTGAAGTGTCATTTTTGTTCTCCTGATATTGATTTAATTTATATTTAAGGAAACTCTGATTAAGTATCTTTATCGTCATGCTGGTATTCACCAGAATGACAACCAATCGAATTTGCAACTTGTTCAGACCTTTCTTAAGTAATCAACGCCTGTTCTGGCGTTCGCCTTCGTATTGAGTCAGTGCATAGGCCAGTGTTGTTTTACTTTGAGGTGGAAGCTCGACGGTATACTTCACTGAATCAATATCGATCTTTTTAAATTCGCCTTTATTACTGATTAAATTATTAATGTCCCAATGGGAATTGTGAAAATTACGCCATACCTCAACACTGACAGGGATATCGCGATTGTTTTCTAAGTTAACTTGCCATTCTTGAATACGATCAAACCCTGAAATATTGCCTTTGGTATTGAATTGATAATTTTCTGTTTTTTCTGACATCAACACCGGCTCTATTTTTATTTCCTGTGCTGCGCCGAAATCCAGTTCGACTTCCTGATCAACCGGAATATATTTGCTATGCACTTGTCCGGTGTAGGTCAGCGATTGCTTGTTATCAATCTCCCGAAAAACTTTAATCTTGCCATCTGGAAGCGGTTCATTACCTAATTGATGTTTTTTATCGTTGCGGAAATAAACCAGACGATGCGCTGCATTTCCGTAACGTTCTTCTTCATAACGATATAGATTACGAATTGGGATATCCTTGACATTAAAAGAGGGTAGACGTTTGCCCCAGTTATTAGGAATATTTTCTGTCCCTTCAATAGAATACATAAAGTATTCAGACAAGCCTTCCTTAACAATGACTTTTGGTGCAGCCATATCACTCATGCTCATTTTTTCTTCGGCACTGTCCAATTCTCGGTAGGCTTTTTGTTTCATAGCGCCTACAGCCATGGTCATAGGCAAACGACCGACTGTGCCATTAGGTCTGTTATATGGCGCGTCACGTCGTGCCAGTTCAGCAATCTCATCGAGCAAATGAATCTTGCCAACAATGACGCGTGTAGAAGCATTTTCATAATCTTCGCCACTGTGATTTCGAATAGTGACGTAAGCTTGCAACTGCAAATGTTGTTCGTCTTTGGATAATGTGCCCATATAAAAAGCATGCCAGTTGATACCAGAGGTAAAGAAAGTAATCTCAACAGGGACAGGCCCAGCGATATCAGATTCAATCGTCCATATGGCACTGCCTTTCACCCCCTTGGGGTAAGAGACTTCCTGTAATCTAACCTGAGCCGCATGGCGCGGTGCGCGTAACTGCACAGAAGTGGGATCGATGAGCGTATTCTCCCAGCCAAACTCTAATCTGTTTAAGCCTTTCTTAAGCGTTAATGTGCGTTGTTCACGCACCAGTGTCAGATCAGCTGAGTTATAAATCGTCAGTTGGGTTTTATCACGATCCGGCAGAGTGACTAAATCGATTTTGGCATGACTAATATTGCTGATACCAAGTGCGAAGATCAGCAGAGTAGTGGAGATAAAATGACGCATGTTAGAGACCTCTTCTGTGTTGTTGTGTCCCTAGTAACGTAGGGCAAAACAGAAAAGGGTTAAGCGGTCACTCTTTTGTTTAATCTCCGGCACCGGATAAAAATGGCACTTAATGGTAGAACACTCCTGATTTATGCGTAGATATAATGAGCCGCGAAAGATGTTGTCATCGTTGAACAGAAAAACAGGCACTCGTCATACTGGTGCATACCAGTATCCAGTAAATAATAAGAAGTTTATGTGTTCGACTGGATGCTGGTATTCACCAGCATGACAGAGGGTTTTTTAGCCGGCGGGATTTATTTAATCTCCGGCATGGAATAGCCGAGACGTTTAATGGTAGAACACTACTAATTTATGCGTAGATAAATGAGCCGCGAAATATGTTGTCATTGTTAAACAAAATATTAGCTACTCGTCATACTGGTGAATACCAGTATCCAGTTAATAATAAGGAGTTTGTGGGTTCTACTGGATGCTGGTATGCACCAGCATGACGGAAGAGGACTTATTGATGCGTTACGGGTTTTATTCTCAATAATCTTTTACACGGATAGTTGTCGGTGAAGATGGAAATAAAGATGTTGTCATCGTTAAACAAAATATTAGCTACTCGTCATACTGGTGCATACCAGTATCCAGTCAAAAACAAGAACTCGTCATACTGGTGCATACCAGTATCTAGTCAATAATAAGGAGTTTATGGGTTCGACTGGATGCTGGTATGCACCAACATGACGGAGGGTTTTATGGATTCGACTGGATCTCGATGCGCACCAGCATGACAGTGGATTTTTTATCTGGCGAAATTTATTTAATCTCCGGCATGGGATAGCCGAGACGTTTAATCGCAGGTTCGAGAATCGGCAGGATCTCCTGAATATGATCGACATAATTCAGATGACGAAACACAGAGCTGTCATAAAGATTTTCTGTGACCTGAGCATAACTGGCGGTACGGGCATAGCGTTTGTTCTTGTGAAAATCGAGACATTTTGCATCCCATTCCAGCCCCACAAAGTCGGTAATTTCTCTGCATTTTGTTTCAGGGTTATGCACGATATCTTCGTAGCGCACCGGCAGATAGTTGATATCCATTTCTTTCAAATAGTGATCCAGCAAGTCACGAATCAAGGCATAGTGGGTTGCCGAAGTGACTAAATCGTACGACTGACAATTACCATGTGTCAGATCATTAAAATAGTTAGATAAAACCACATCAAGCGGATGTCTGATCAGATGCACCACTGGCGCCTCGGGAAAGATAAGGTTAATCATGCCAAGGTTGGTCTCATTCAATGGCATTTTATCGGTAAAGAATTTTGTGTCGTCCTTGAGGATCCCCAACTGATAGACATTCTTTAGATAAAAATCCCTGAAGGTTTCCAGAGCTGCCTGATTATCACCAAACCATAGATCGGCAAAACACTCAGGATAAAATAAATTACTGTTTAACATCTTCGGTGCGGCACCGACGATATTCCACATAAAATGTAATTCATCACCCGCAATCACACCATCGAGCGAGGTCATGATCTGTTCAACCATGGTGGTACCCGAACGTGGATAACCGACGATAAAAATGGGAGTGGCTTTTTCATGTTCGCCAACTCGGCCTTTGGGTAATTGATTGACCCGGTCACGGACGAAGAAGGCTTTCAGACGATTCGCCATATCCAGAGATTGTTGCTGACCATAAGACTTCTTGCCAATTTCAAGGATAGTCTGGTTGGCTTTGCTAAAACTGGCAAAGGCCTCGTCGTATCGGCCTAATTTATCCAGTACCTCGCCTTTCTCATAATGAAAAGCGGGGGTTTTATCGGTTTGTTCAGGCTTGGCTTTGTTTAGTGCCATTAATGCGTCTTCAAGATTTTTTTCACGTCGATGCAGTACTGCACGCGTCATACATAGATTTACATTACCGTCAGGGATATTCACTTCCAGTTTTTTTAATAAATTCCAGGCCTCGTCAATCTGACGATTAGCCTCCTTGAGTTTTATCCAGCCCATGATACTGGCGGTATTATCGGGTTCCAGTTCAACCGCTTGTCGATAGAGTTTATCTGCCTCTGCAACCTTGCCCTGGCCTTTAAGGTTATAGCCGAGGTTGGCGCAGAGCTTGCCAATCGGCCCGTGCAATTCCAGCGCCTTGCGATAATGAAACTCACCTGCTTGTAGTCGATTGGTCTCGGATAAGATCATGCCCATGAGGTTATGACCTTGCGCATTTTTTGGTGCTAGGCGGACAACATTCTTTGCATGGTGCTCAGCCTCACCTTTTTCACCACGTTCATAAAGCATTAAAGCCAGTTCACTGGCAGGCCAGTCATTCTGTGGTAGCAGTCGCACCACACGACGGATTAATGCTTCTGCTGCAGACAGGTTATTTTCCTGCCGATAAATGTTGTAGAGCATTTGTAAGGCACGTACATGGCCGGGCAGTTGATTCAGTAAAGTGATACAACTTTGTTTTGCCTCAGCAGGGTCATTTTTTTTCAATGCCCCTTGTGCATATTCAAATTCAGATTCAAGATCCATTGCATCGGGTCTATCTGGTATAGCCAGATTCAGCATACCGCAGCAATTTTTGAATTTGATTCCTGTGCCGCAGGGGCAGGGGTCATTGCGCGCGGGTTTTGGGTTGTCTTCAGCAGGAGTTGCAGTGACTTCTAATCGAATGCTCATTGATGTGCATTATATCGTTGATATAGAAAATAAATATAAAAATGATTAGATTAAAAAAATCATCTATTAAATAAAAAAGCCCGCAGTGAGCGGGCTTTTTTTGTGTGGTGAGTGATATCTTTATGGGCCGGTGATGGTCTGGGTGCCACCAGCGTTATTTGTATAAACATTTCCGGAGGCATTGCCACTGACGTCAGCTCCGGTGAGGTTGACTGTTTGCGTGGCAGCAGTGCCGCCAGCGTAGACTTTATTCTTAATTTCAGTACCATAATCACCATTGCCTGTGATCTGGCTGTTGCTGAGGTTGATATTCTGGATGGCAAGTCCACCACCAGCGTAGCTTTTATTATCGATATCCACGCCATCATTACCATTGCCTGTGATCTGGCTTTTGCTGAGGTTGATATTCTGGATGGCAAGTCCACCACCAGCGTAGCTTTTATTATCGATATCCACGCCATCATCGTAATTATTATTGAATTGGTTAACACCATCCACTGTCAGGTTTTGAGTGGCAGGTCCACTACCAGCACCGGTGTTTCGATTATCGAGACTTAAACCATCTTCAAGTTGGCTATTATTAAACTGGTTAGTACCGCTGATGGAAATTTTTTGCGTGGCGTTGAAAGAAGCGCGAGAGGATTTGTTATGGAATGTTGCGTTTGTATTATAATTATTATTGAACTGGTTACTGCCAGTTATCGACACGGTTTGAATGGCGTTGCCACCATAGAAATTGGTCAGGTTATCCACATTTAAGCCATTTTCTTCATTATTATTAAACTGGTTAGTGCCGTCTATGCTGACGGTTTGAGTGTTGGTGCCGCCGTTTCTATTGAAGAAGCTGCCAATGTTATAATTATCGATATCTACCCCGTCACCTTCATTATTATTAAACTGGTTAGTGCCGCTGATGGTGATCCTTTGCGTGGAGGTGCCGCCGCCGTTGCCAGACGACCTATATGAACTATTATCGATTTCTGCACCGTCATCATCATTTCCATTAAACTGGTTAGAGCCACTGATGGTGACACTTTGAGTAGCAGTACTACCGATATCGTAGGCGTCATTCTCGATATCTATCCCGTCATCATCATTATTATTAAACTGGTTATCAGTCAGCGTGATTTTTTGTGTGGCGGTGCCAGTATCGTAGGCCTCATTAACAATTTGAGCACCATCACCGGAATCGTTATTATTAAAGGTATTATTGGCGATGCTGAGTGTTTGCATCGCGGTGCCGCCGCTATAGGCAGTGTTTCCAGCATAGAGACCCGCAGATACATTGTCATCGACCGTATTACCGGAGATATCGATGGTTTGCGTCGCGGTGAAGCCATTGGCGCCACTGTTATCTAGATAAATACCGTATTCGCCGTTGCCGGTGATTGTATTATCGGCAATGATTCCGCTGGTGCTAGAGTTACCGTAGCCGGCGAAACCAGCAATATTTTGAATGCCTACGCCAGCATCATCATTATCAGTCAAGACATTATTATGGATATTGAAGCCGGTGCTATTCTGACCGTAGACACCATGATCGCTACCCTCGATTTGTAACCCCGCCACTTCATTGTTATTGGCCAATTTCACGCCATAACTACCACCCGCGTCGATGACCGGGAAATTCCCCACACCACCGAGACCGAAGAGATTAGCGCCTTCACCAAACAGGGTTTGATTATCACGCAGAGCGAAGCCGTTGGTCAGTGGAGTGGTGCCTTCATGCACATAGAAGAAAGCATCGGACTTCAAACCACCGGTACTGGCTAGCGCATCTGTGACACTGTTAAAGCGGCTAGTGAACGAGCCCGTTCCCCCGCCAGCAGCAGAGCTATCCACGTGGATAACGTTGTCACTAATGAGCACACGGTCTTCGACCGCACCAGATTCCATATCTAAATCAGGTAATTGACTGGTTTCCTTGATATCAATGTCGCGTTCATGAAACTGGATCATGCGTTCAGACAGGGTACGGATACCGCTTTCATTGGCATAGCCAAAGGAATATTTGAAGATTAATTTACCTTCAGCACCGAACAATTTGTCGTCAGTGGCCTGTAGGCCGATGGTCACGTTCTTTTTAGGTCTGAATTCAATTCGTGCTTTTTTACCCATGCCGGTGGATGTCGCAACATCGCCATCAAAGTAATAAGCGCCGAGGAATATACGCGTCTCGCCGACAGGGATGAACGGTATTAAAGCACCGACTTCAAAGTCAAGACCTTCGAGGGTTTCTTCAACCACACCATTGGCAAATAAACTACTGCCGACAAAGGTACCGCCGAGGGTACTGGTAGCGACTGTTTCCGTGCCAGTAATGGGCAAATAATAGTTAAAGTTGACATCCCACTGGCGTGACAAAGCCTCAAGGCCAAAGGTGGCATTATGATGCTGAACATCACGCTTGGTGTTGCGGGTATCAAAGCTGAAATAGCCACCGAAGATCCAGTCATCATTGAACATCATGCGATGACCGATACCAAAGTTAAATTCTTCAGTGTCAGCGAATTTAAAGACCGCACGGAGATCGGCGTAAGTCAGAGACTTATCATTCTGGAATAGTGGTTGTAATATTTGACCACCGACAAAGGCGCGCTGTTTATTGCTGGGGACGGCAAAGAATTCGATATTACGTTTCCAATCATCCGCCTGGATACCGACCGGGGTAATGGTCGCGGCAATGGCGGCAGCCAGTGCTGTTCGGCGCAGGACTAATTGCTTTGTATTCCGAGGTGCTTTATCAGTCAGATCGACTGTCATATGATTGTTCTTAAACGCGTTATTCTTATTGCCCATGCTGATAGTGTCTCCCAAGAAACTTATGTAGCAGTGGTTGAGTTATTTCAGGCGATATAATAGATTTTTTTGGGGATAAAGTACAACAAAAGACAACAAATACAGAGAGTTGTTGTGTAGTTATAGCAAACTAAATTTATAACTGAATATTTGAGTCGAATATCGGTTTTAGCTTACTTTTTTGAGTCAATTTCTTGTCTTATTGTACTTGTCTAGTTCGATGAAGTGATATACCTTCCGCTCTGTTTTTGATCCGGTTTTATGCGTAATACTCGAATTAAGTTGCCATTACTTTTGATACATAAACATTAAATGATTTTTCGCCTGAATGATTCCTCTATTAGATAAATTAAATAATCATAAACGACTGATATTGGTCAGTTTGCTGATTGTCACCATTGGTGCCTCTTTCTGGGGTGGCTCGCGTTATCCGCAATTGGATGAAAAGGCGCTGATGGGTGGTGATACACAATTAGAATCACCGTTGAGTTTTGATTCAGTGATTCAAATGCAACAAGGTGATTCTGCTTCTAAGCAGATCTTTGTGACGACGATTAACTGGGCGGCGGAAAACCGGAATGGCATGACGTTTGGGATATTGTTCGGCGCGGCCTTTCTGACCTTGTTTAATTTGCTCAAGCATCGCGGTTCAAAAAACGGATTTATCAATACTTTGCTGGGATTGGGGGCAGGTGCGCCATTAGGGGTTTGTGTGAATTGTGCAGCGCCGATTGCTAAAGGCATGCATTCAGCAGGGGCCAGACTGGAAACCACATTGGCCGCGATGTTTAGTTCGCCGACATTGAATGTGGTGATCCTGATCATGTTGTTTTCAATATTTCCACCTTATCTGGCGATCATAAAACTGACATTAACCCTGGTGTTTATCATTCTATTCATTCCTTTATTAACCAGAACGGTGTTTGCAGACGAACGCGTGCTGACATACGACGACAGTGTTTGTCCTATGCCGGGATCAGATTTACCTGAACAGGGTGAAGGGTGGAAACAGGCATTTTCTGGAATTTTTATCGCTTATTTCAAAAATCTTTGGTACATCATAAAAACAACCTTGCCGTTGATGGTCTTGGCAGGTTTGTTAGGTGCTGCTGCAGTGACATTTATTCCACTTGATGCAATTTCCAGTATTGAGGTAAATTTTTTCAACGCGCTTTTGGTGGCTGCTATTGGAATATTTTTACCATTACCTATCGCACTCGATCTTGTGATTGCGGCTGCCTTGCTTAACTCTGGCTTGCCGGTTTTTTATGTGGGTGTATTACTTTTTACCTTGGGCATCTATAGTATTTATCCCTTTTTTATCGTTTGGACATCTATCTCTAAACGCGTCGCTATCGTCCTAGCCCTTGTTTTGATGTTGATGGGTGTCGCTGGCGGTTATATTGCCGAGTATTATCATCAACAGGATTTGGAAACGATGTATGAATTTCTTGAAGAATAAATTTTTTCTTATTTTTGTTCTGATAGTTTTGCCTGCGCAGATTGTCACTGCGCTTGATATCCCGGATCAGAAGCAACTTAATCAACTGTTAAAGAGTGCACAGAGTAAAGGTAGCCCTGTCGCAATTCAGGCGAGTCCGCTAAATCAACGCAGTCTTCCTGCAGACAAACCTTTTACAAAACAGGAGGCCGTTGAAATAGGGATACCAAGAGTAAATGTCTTAACACCAGATGAATTTATTCCACCTTACTGGAATGGTCGTGGTATTGCTTCTGGTGATGTGAATAAAGATGGTTATGTCGATATTGCGATTGCTACCAAAGTAGGCATGCAACTTTATTTAAATGATAAGGGCAAAAGTTTTAAACGAGTAAATTTAAAATTGCCTACGATTGATAAACTCGATGTCTTTATCGTCGCCTTGGTTGATATAAATAATGATAGTTGGTTGGATATATTTTTAACCAGTTATCGCACAGGCAACTACACTTTGCTCAATGACAAAGGAAAATTTTCTGAGAAAACTTTATCTAAAGTACCTGCATCACCGTTAGTACTGACCAAATCACTAACTTTTGGTGATGTAGATAGAGATGGTGATGTTGATGCCGTTTTAGGAAATTGGTTTTATGGATATTTGAAACATTTTCCACCCGCGGATTCTGATAATAAATTAATGATAAATAATAAAGGTGTTTTTACAGCAAAACTTATTCCGGGAATTGCTGGAGAGTCTTTAAGTATTTTGTTATCAGATTTTACTGCCGATCAGAAACTAGATTTGATGGTGGGTAATGATTTTGCACCACCAGATTATTATTACCGAGGTGATGGAAAAAATACGTTTAAACCAATATTAGCCAGTGACGGGATTATTCCAGTATCAACCAATACCACCATGAGCATGGATACCGGCGATTTCAATAATGATCTGAATCTGGATATTTATGCTGCGCAGATTGCAGCGGGAGCGACGGGCCCTTCGGCCAATGTCGGTATTCAGACATGGGATAAATATTGTGCTGAAATGAAAGAGGGGTCTGGGCGTGAGGATTGTGAGAAAAGTGTACGCCAGAGATTTTTATTTAGTTTTGGTGCAAAGCACGAAGCTTCGCACATCAAACGTTGTGAAAAAATTCCTGATGTTAAAGAGCGCAAAGATTGTGCGTCAATGATGATTTTGTTGACTGCGACACGAGAAAACAAGAAGGAGCTTTGTGACAAAATACCTGAACAGAACGATCACACAAAATTTACCTGTAGAAATTATTTCAAACCCAAGAAACCTGCGACAGAGGCGGAATTTAAAGCAGCAATCCCTGTCACCTTGAATGAAAATACTTTACTTAAATCCGATGGTGAAGGGCATTTTGTAGACATTGCCAAGGCTGCTGGTGTTGAAACGACAGGCTGGAGTTGGAATGCAAAATTTGCTGATCTGGATAATGACGAATGGCAGGATATTTATGTAGTGAACGGAACCTGGATTCGCGATCCGGGCACCCCTTCAAAATTCTTTTTTCATAATCAGCAAGGAAAATCATTTATTGAAAAAGCAGATGAATTCGGATTGCAAAATTATATGTTGCAAAGCGCATTCACAGAAACTGATATCGATAATGATGGTGACTTGGATATTCTTGCAAATTCAACCAGTGGACCTTTATGGTTTTATCGAAATAATGATCAAAATAATAATGCGATTGAATTTGAGTTTAATGATAATGCAGGCAATTATTTTGGTCTGAGTAATAAAATTATTATTCATTATGGAAAGAATGCATTGCGGCATCAGATTAGGGAGATTAAATCAGGTGGAGGTTTCTTGTCTTTTAACGCGCCTATAGTACATTTTGGTCTGGGAAAATATGATCGTGTCAGTAAAATTGAAGTTCATTGGTCTACTGGCGAGAAAACTAAAGTCACTGGGAATTTTGTTGCGAATGCACGTTATAAATTCATAAGGAATAAAGAATAATTCAAACGCAGATGAATTATACAGCTAGATCAAAATGCCTTGGCTAACATCAACACACCACTGATGGCCATGATCGCCATTGTGTAATTCCTGAAGCGTTCCATTTTAATATTTAGTAAATGATTCCGCGCAATATAAACACCTAAAACACCACCCGCGCCAAGTAATATTCCATAGATTCCCGTTTGCCAGGTTAACGCACCGAAGATTGTGTAAGTGGTTAGCTTACTTAATTGCATGACCAATGAGTTGAGAGATTTTGTAGCAACAAGCTGTTCTTTTTCCAGACCGTGACTGAGCATAAAAGGATTAAGAATAGGGCCTGTTGCACCGACTAAGCCTGAGAGAAATGAAACCAGAACGCCTAGAGGAAAGAACCATCGGCATTGCATATGAATTTGTAATTTTGTTTTGGAAAATTGATCTTGAAATACGTAGGATATCAGGAAAACCCCGATGATTATTTGAATCAGTTCAATATTAATTTGGGTAAATAACCATGCCCCTAAAATCGCACCTAATATACTGCCAGAGGTGAGATATCGAATCACTTTCCAGTCGATGTATTGATAGAAGAAAAAAACGCGTGACGGGTTGGCAAAGACCGATGCAATTGAAATGATGGGTGGCACAACTTGTGCACCTAACAAGAAGCCGATGACAGGAACCAGCAGCGTTGCACCACCTCCAGCCGCTGCGGTGCTGATTGTCCATGCCACAAGGCCTGATAAGAATAAAAGTAGGTAAATCATTCAGTCATATTAACCAGTCATCAAAATAGTGAAACCAAAATATTAAAACTAGGATAGTGAAACAAAAACATAAAATCAGACTCTGATGACATTGAATGTCGTTATAATGTGATTCATATCATTTGTTTTAGCTGGAGTATGTCAATGTTCGGTCTTGGAAAAAAATCAGAGTTGCCTGTCGCAAGTGACGCTTTGCCTGGTCGTCAGGAAAAAATGCCTGTTGTTAATCAACATTTTGTTAAAAGTACACCCTTACAGGAACCATTCCCGGAAGGGATGGAGATGGCCATGTTTGGCTTGGGATGTTTTTGGGGAGCAGAAAGAAAGTTCTGGGAAATTGAAGGCGTGTATTCGACAGCGGTCGGTTTTGCTGGCGGCTATACACCGAATCCTACTTATAAGGAACTTTGTACCGGGATGACTGGGCACAATGAAGTGGTACGGGTTATTTACGATCCTGAAAAAATAAGTTACGAAAACTTGTTAAAGGTCTTTTGGGAATCACATAACCCAACACAAGGGATGCGACAGGGCAACGATGCCGGCACACAATACCGTTCAGGTATCTATACTTATGGGAATGTGCAGATGGAAACAGCTAAAAATTCAGCAACGAAATATCAAGAGGCATTAACTGAAGCCGGGCATGGGGCAATTACAACAGAAATTATTTCTGCTCCAGAATTTTTTTATGCCGAGGACGAACATCAGCAATATCTGGCAAAAAATCCAGCAGGGTATTGTGGCTTAGGCGGTATGGGTGTTTGTTACTAATGTTGAAATACATCCTTGTATTTCCGTGTGGTTGTCTAGTTTTTATTTAGGATTTCGCTGTTGAAGATTTTTGTCCTCAGACCCTGTTTTCTTTTTCTTCAATGATTCTTTCTTATCAGTCGGATGCGGGTAGACCGGCATCATGCTGCCAGATGAAGTTCTTATATATTTTATTTTATTCATAATTGTTACCATTGTTTTATCCTGCTGAAGGGAATGCTGCTGCATATTTACTAACCCATTCTTCAGCGACACGTTCATCGTTGACAAATGGACCATCCTGGTGTCTTTTGGTTCTCAGATACGTTTCAATGTGACAAATTTGTTCAACAACACGAGCCCGATGTACGTCTTCTGATGTCAGCCATATGCCAATCTCGAAGTGATCGTCCATATTCCTGACTAAAACAACCTTACCGCGAAAGGTTTGAGTCTCGCCTCTGAGTGGAATTGAGATTTCAACCTTAATTCCAGGTTTGAAGTATTTTTCAGATCTGAAACATAGACCGATGGTTTGATTATCTGCACTGGAATGCGTTTTTTCTTTATCAAACCACAGTCTTTTATAACTCAAAGGAAATGCAGAGGGATGATGGATAAAACCTGAAAGTAGATCATCATCAATGGTTGCTGAATATTGCCTTCTTCGGAACGCATCAGCTTGACCATTCCGGGAAACTCTTTGATTTGCCTGAGCCATCGTAATAAACCTCCATCAGCCGATTATTTTTAGCTTGTTAGTACTATTTGTAGTCCATTAGAAAGAATAAATCAAGTAAATATCTTTAAATTACCTATAGTTATAGGCATTACTTAAATTAAATATCATAAATATCACCTAACTATAGTCTTCTAAACAACTGAAGAATATGGATTTATACTCATAATTTGTTTAATATAGGTATCAGATAGAGTTCTTAAATAGCTATTAAAATCAATAGGATATGTATTATTTTAATTTTTTATGGCATAATCCAACACACAAAACTCGCTTGGCTGAATTCAATCAATTCCCATAGAAAATTAGGCATTTAGGCTACTATCGATGAAATACGTGTTACTCATTGTTTTTGCGCTGATCTTAGGCACGATGGCGTTTGTTTTTGGCTGGTTTGGAAGTGATGACCCAATCGAGGTTGTGACGGCTCCTGTGCTTGAGACGGAGCATGTGAGCGAACTTATGAACGAAGAGTCCGCTGCGGAAGAGGAACGTTATGCAGCGATCACATCCGAGTATAAAAAACTGGAAAAGGCGAGAAGAAATCTGGACAGAAAATTAGCGCACATTAAAGCAGTCATGTGGAATGTGGAATTGCCCGCTGAACAAGCAGAGGAAGTAGTCGGGAAGATTAGAAAAGGCTATCAGCTTTTGAAAACAAAAAAACTACTAGGGGCATTCTCTGGCTTGCAAAGTGTTAGCGATGAGCTGGCGCGTGTTGAATTTGCGTATCAAAGTCTGGCAGGTGTCGAAGAAGAGATCAAAGCAGCTAAAGCAACAACAAATTAATAACACTAATATATTGAGATAAAAAAAGAATGAAGACCAGTAATTTATTTGAACCAATCACCGTAGGGAATCATCAGTTGAAACACCGAGTCGCACTCGCGCCATTAACCAGAGGGCGTGCAGGGCCAGAACGTATCGCTAATGACTTGATGGCAGAATATTATTTTCAGCGTTTCTCGGCCGCTTTAATGATATCTGAAGCGACGGTGATTTCGGAACAAGCCAATGGCTGGGTTAATTCTCCAGGGATATATACACAAGAAATGGTTGAGGGTTGGAAGAAAGTCACTGAAAAAGTAAAACCAAGCAATACGCCATTCTTTCTACAACTTTGGCATTGCGGCAGGGCATCGCATAGTGATTTTCATAATGGTGAACTCCCTGTTTCTGCATCAGCAGTAAAGCTCGAAGGTGATGGTATTAATACACCGCTGGGCAAGAAACCTTATGAGACACCACGGGCGTTATCGGTCGCTGAAATTGAAGCAACAGTTAATGATTATCGCAAGGCAGCGATTAATGCTAAAGAAGCCGGTTTCTCTGGTGTAGAAGTGCATAGTGCGAATGGGTATCTAATCAATCAATTCCTTGATTCAAAAACGAATCATCGCGATGACCAATACGGCGGAACAATTGAAAATAGATACCGTTTATTAAAAGAAGTGTTGGCCGCTGTGATGGAAGTTTGGTCTCCAGAGCAAGTTGCTGTCCGTCTTTCCCCTAATGGCGTATTTAATGATATGGGTAGTGAAGACTTCAGAGAGATTTTTCTTTATGCAGCCAAAGAATTAGATAAGCTGAATCTTGCCTATCTACACATCATGGATGGACTGGCTTTCGGTTTTCATGAAAAAGGCGAACCGATGACACTGGCAGAATTCAGAGCTGTTTATCATGGGGTGATTGTCGCTAACTGTGGCTATACTCAAGAATCTGCTGAACAGACAATCGCGGAAGGAGGTGCAGATATTATCGCCTTTGGTCGACCTTTTATAACGAATCCTGATCTACCAGAGCGTTTTAAAAACGATTGGCCTCTCACTCCCTTTGAAGATATGTCTACCTGGTATACATCAGAAGCTGAAGGGTATACAAATTATCCGTCGTTCGAATCATCTTAAGGCAATATGTGAAAATAAATTTCTATCACAGTTAAATGGGGGCAGTTCACCTAGTGCATCAATCAAATACCCAAGATTTTTTTCGTATCTACGTCAGCGTTCAACTTGATAAAGAAAACAATAGCCGAAAACTACGGCACGTGTCGTAAACAAGCGGCTATACTCAAAAAACATCAATCGGTACTAAGAAATGCTTAGCATAATTATCGGAGTTGTAGTCGGAATAATTGTTACAATTCCTTGTACAATCATCCCCACTAAATAGTTTCTGCGGCCTAGAAATGAAAAGATATTCTATTCCTTAACGTTAATACCTATTGCTCTTATCTATGTGGGATTTTCTTATTATTACGGAGATTTGTCCGCCGTGCATGCAGAAATCATTGCTGTAATCATATTCACGGTTCTTGCCCTTCTGGCTCAATTTATGGCGACGTGGATATTAATATATGCATACCTTGCTCATGGCTTGTGGGATATCTTTCACGAAATCTTTATATCTGGGATAGGTGATGTAATTCCCTGGACTCAGGTTCCAGCGGGTTATGCAGCTTTTTGCCTGACCTATGATGTGAT
>JBLHKO010000027.1:0-28725 GCA_047620145.1 Gammaproteobacteria bacterium
ATTTGCAAGGTTATACAATAGCTTACTAATATCATATTCCAACGCAGATTCTTTCTCAGACTGGAAAAAAGGAATAGTTTTTTCATCATCTGTAGAGTTGGTGCCGACAAGTCCGAAATATGCGCGATCACCCGAATTATTAAGAGCAACGCTTTGCATGCCATTCGCAACTGCCTGATCTTCTTCCTCTGAAAAAACCTCAGGATCAACAATGTTCAGCTGTATCATTCCATTTGAATGTGCTTTGTATTCCTGCAACATATCACGCACTCTGGTGCCATAGTTCATTAACTCTGGGTAACCAACAATAGCTTTCTGTGAAAAATAAAAGTCCAGTCTTACCGGCTCATCAAGATTATGCAAAATATTCAATGTGCCCTTAGACAGAGTGAATAATTTATTTTCAGTCAAATCAACACGCCAGCTAGTGAGTGTTGCGTTTGCCAGAATAATAACGGCAACAAACAAAGCAGCGGCCAGGACAAGGCCCGTTGTTGAAGTAATATTTTTGTTCATATATATAATCCTCAGCTAGCTTTCTTTGCATCAATGATGACGACATTGGCATAAAGCCAGAAGCTGATCAGTGCAGCGAAGTAAATAATGTCACGTAGGTCAATCACACCTTTTTGGATTGATTGGAAATGTGTGCGGAAACTGAATGATGCAATTGCATCAACGACAGATTGTGGTGCCCAGCCACTAAAAAAATCCAGGACTAATGGAAAACCACTTAATAAAAACAAAAATGAAATTACCAGGCTTATAACAAAAGCAATTACCTGATTTTTAGTCAAGGCAGAGACACAGGAGCCTATCGCCAGGAAACCACCTGCCATCAATAGACTACCGATGTAGCTGGCTAGAATCACGGTGTTATCAGGGTTGCCAAGATAATTGACACTGATCCAGATGGGAAAAGTCAGGACAACGGCAACCGCCGTGAAACACCAGGCCGCCAGAAATTTTCCAATGACTGCATGATGAATCGGGATAGGCAAGGTCATGAGTAACTCAATGGTTCCAGACTTTCTTTCTTCTGACCATAAACGCATGGAAATGGCAGGGATTAGAAACAGATATAGCCATGGATGAAAATTAAAGAAAGGCTCCAGGTCTGCCTGATTTCTTTCATAAAAGGCGCCAATGTAAAAAGTAAATACACCGGTCAAAAACAGGAATATAATAATAAAAACGTAGGCAACGGGCGTAGAAAAGTAGGCTGCAAATTCGCGTTTGAAGATAGCTTTAATATTGTTCATGACTGTGCTACCTCACCTTTTCCCGCATAAAACTCTGTGGTGATATCGCGAAAGACATCATCCATACGCCCAGAATCCGATTTGGCTAATAATTCTGCCGGAGTGCCATCAAACAGAAGTTGTCCCGAGGCAATAATAATTGCACGTGTGCAGATTGCATCGACTTCTTCGAGGATATGTGTGGAGATAACAATCGCTTTATGTTCTGCCATTTCTTTAATGAGTGAACGGACTTCATGTTTTTGATTCGGATCGAGACCATCTGTGGGTTCATCCATAACCAACACTTCTGGATCATGTATTAATACATGTGCAACACCGACTCGTCTTTTAAATCCTTTGGATAAAGTATCAATGGTCTGATTGCGAACGGCGTCGAGATTAATTTTTTTAATAATTTCATCAACACGGGATTGTTTTTCTTGACCTTTCATGCCACGAATCTCGGCAATAAAGTCGAGAAAGTTTTTGACCGTCATCTCACCATAAGAGGGCGCACCTTCAGGCAGATAACCGATTTTCTTTTTAACTTCGATAGGCTCTTCAAGAATGTCATGACCACACACGGAAACGGTTCCAGATGTCGGCTCCAGGAAACCTGTGATCATTTTCATGGTGGTCGATTTACCTGCACCATTCGGACCCAAAAAGCCCAGTACTTCACCTCTCTTAACGGAAAACGAGAGATCTTTTACGGCATGAATAGCGCCAAATTTTTTGTCGAGAGACTTAACCTCGATGAATATTGGTTGCGTGTTTTCAGTCAAGCTATTTACCTGTTATCTTTAAAATTGGAATCTAAATCAAGTTTGTTGCAATTCTTGTACTACTTGAGGGCTGTCTATTTTGCACAAATATTCAGCACCGTCAATATTTGCTCGACCCTAGTCTAATGACAGTTCAAAGGGTTAAGAGTTCTTGGCTTGAGCGCTATTAAGCCTATGTCTCGATCAATTGTTCTTTCTTGAATGGTTTAAAGATCAGAATCAACTTGGGCAGGAGTGTCATGGAAGCCAGCAATGCCGCAAACATTGCTAGCCCGGTTAGAAGACCGAAATACACCGATGGAATAAAGTTGGACAGTGTCAGAATCGAGAAGCCGACGATAATAGTAATCGCGGTATAGAACAGTGCGCGTCCAATACTGGCGTGAGCCCGGTGCATGCTCGCAATGTAGTCGTGGTCAATGGCAAACTCATGCTTGAAACGGGTGATGTAATGAATATCGTGATCTACCCCAACCCCGACGGTGATCGCTGCAATGGTAATGGTCATCATATCTAGGGGAATGCCGGCAATACCCATGCCGCCGAGCACCACGCCAGCCGCCAAAAGGTTTGGCAGTATGGCGATCACGGATATAGACAACGACCGGAACAACACCAGGAACATGGCCATAATACAGAGGAATACTGTGCCCAAGGTCAGTATCTGAGACCGGAATAGGCTCTGTAGCATATTGTTATAGAGCACCATTAAGCCCGTAAACTGAACCTGTTCTTCCTTGAAGCCCGCTTCATCAATGGCAAACCGGTGAATCTTATCAAGTAATTCAGCGCGATTTAATTCGCCCAGACTATCTCTGACGCGCAATGTGATCCGCGCTTGATTCAGGCGTTCGTCAACATATGGCGTGAGGAGAAATTTGGCATTTTCAGGGGACATCAACAATGACATTAACGCCAGTTCAAAATCACTGATCGGGTGGCCTACCAGGTCTGAATAAACATCCGCAGCGGTCACCAGAGAGCTTACTTTACCCACTTCAGGCAGACTATCGAGATACTCATGGAGCTTTCGCAACTCGCCGATACCTGCTCTGGTTAACCAGTGGCTATCCTCAATTATTTCGAATTCTTCTGAGTCATCTGCAGAGCCATAGGCTTCCTCAGCGGCCAACTCTTCGGGGCTGAGAGAGCTCTTGTCTGCTGCAGCATAAGCTTCTTCGGCGGCGAGTTCTTCAGGGCTGAGGGAACTGTTATCGACAGAACCATAAGCTTCTTCAGCAAGTAGCTCTTCAGTGCTGAGAGAACCATCATCAATTGTTGGCGGGGCATCCAGAATAATATCCAGAGGTATCGTACCGCCCAGTTTGTTATCAATAGTCGAAAGCCCTTGATAAATCTCAGTGTCGGCGTGGAAATAATCGATAAAGTGGTTATCCACCTTTAGTTGGAAGATCCCCCAGGCACTGGTAATTGCCGCCAGTAATGACAGACCGATGACCAGACCGCCATGATTCTCGGTAAAACGGGAGAAATACAGGGTGAATGCAGAAGAATCATCACCCTTATCATTATTTGCGCCTTTGCCCCAGATCATCATTCCAGCCGGGATCACGACAAATGCAAGTATCAGTGCCAGCACCAAACCGATAGTCATCATCCAGCCAAAGTCGATGACTGGGCGAATGTCGCTGACCACCAGTGAAGAGAATGCAACTGCGGTTGTCAACACAGCGTAGATGCATGGGCGAGCCATGGTTTTCACAGTGTCGCGAACCAGTTCGAGTTGTTCTTTGTTTGGGAACTGACGCTGCAATTCTCGGTATCGAACAATCAGGTGAATCGTCAGTGCCAGAGTGGTAATCAATAATAGTGAGACAAAATTGGAGGAAACTACGGTCATGCGCCAGTCGATCCAGCCAAGGTAGCCGAGCATAATTTCTACAGACAAAATACACGTCGCCAGTGGCAACAAAACCCAACGGAACTGCCGAAAAATAATCGCCAGCGTAATAATGATAAACAGCACGACTCCTGCACCGAATACATTCAGGTCACTTTTAATGAACGCGACCATGTCGGAAGTGATCATGCTTAGACCACCAAGAAATATTTGAGAATGTTCTTTAAACGGAGACATTTTCTTTCGTATTTCTGCCACGCGGACTTGTTCTTCGGCTGCACGCAGGGTGCGGTAATCAAGAAAATCCTGACTGATAGTCTTAAGCTCGAGAGTTTCTTCTGCTGATAATCCTTCAGCATCATGTTTGATACGCAAGGTATCCCGCTGTTTTACGAGTTTCTGATATTTTTCATCCAGCGCCATTTCAGCCAGAATAATCGTCGTTTGACCGTCTTCGCTAACGACCAGATTGCGATACACGGGACTCTCTAAAAATTCCTTACGCGCCAAACCTCGGTCAGTATCGGATTGCAACAGCGTGCGAGAGGTTTCTTTCAGTTCTTCGATCTTAATCTTAGGACTGTAGAGTAGTGGCACATTCAATATCGAAGTAACAGTCTCTATGCCATTAATACTTCTTAATTCTTCACAAATTTCATTTAAGGTTTGTAGGTTGTTATCGTCAAACAGATCACCTTCTTTTGGACGATAGGTTACGATCAGAAAATCACTGCTGCCGTAGCGTTGTATCGATTCCCGGTAAGCAGCCAGATCGCTATCATTTTCAAGGGTGAGAGAGTCCAGGGAAGCATCCAACTTTAGATTCGGCAGACCAAGCGCCATGGTGATCGCGATTAATATTATCGCTAGTAGTGAGACGACAGGGTGACGCAAAATAAGTTTTTCGTATAAACCCAATAGTCTTTCTGACACCTGATGACTCCGTATTCTTTATTATGATTATGGTCATTATGTCAGGAAACACGAAGCTGGGTCACATTTACATCCGTGAGATGGAGGTAAAGCTTATTTTCGGGTTTTAATCAATACGATCATTCAGCCTAAATTTTTCTGTTTAAGGCGAAAGAGTGCGGAGATATCTTCGTCACCATAACCTTCGTCCATCAGTCGCTGATAATGTATCAGCGTCATCTCAATGATAGGTGAGCTTGCGTCACTAGCGTTTTTTAACATGGCCTGACATATACCTAAATCCTTATGATGTAAGGCAAGTTTAAAACCAGGCGCGAAACTGTCAGCGAGCATGGTTTTACCGCGGTGATCAAGAAACCAATTACCAGAAGCACCAGTGGAGACAATATCTACAACTTTATCCATATCTAGTCCCATGACTTTGCCAAATGCGAGAGCTTCAGTGACTGCTTGATTAATCCCCGCTGCCATTAACTGGTTGACTGCTTTACAGGCCTGTCCACTTCCCGTCGGGCCGATATACATAATATTGGTAGCAATTGCACCGAGCGCAAGTGTTGTACGATCAAGGACGGACTCATCACCTCCTACCATCATTGCCAGCGTTCCATTTTTTGCACCTTCAACACCACCTGATACTGGACAGTCCAAAAAATGTGCATCGTGATTTTTTAATATCGCCGCCGCTTTTTTTGCAGTATCAGATGCAACAGTTGAGGTATCGATAACAATGGTTTCAGGTTTTATAGTTGTAGCGATACGTTCAATAACACTCAACACATCTTCATCACGAGATACGCAGATAATAACCAGTTCACATTCTCCAGCAAGTTGCTCAGGAGTTTCGGCAATCACCACACCTGTTTCTTGACTAACGGCATCAGCTTTTTCCCGAGAACGATTCCATACTCTATGCAGCGTTCCTGCTTTGTGGAAGTTGAGTGCCATATACGCACCCATGGCACCTAAACCGATTACGCCTGTTTGCATTTTTAATTCTCCAGATAAGTAAAACCATTCAGATTTTTTAAGAGTTCATTAATATAAGCTTGTTGTTGATCTTCTTCCAGCTTAGCTGCACTCAGATAAGTTTTATATTTTTCTATTAATTTATCAGTGTCTATGTGGATCGTGGCGAGTAGATCAGTCACTTTATCACCTGAGTCGATTTCGGAGAGTTGATAAGCTCCAGATTCTTTCATCTCAACATTGACCGACGCCGTATCTCCAAACAGATTGTGAATGTCGCCCAGAATTTCTTGATAGGCTCCGATTAAGAAAAATCCCAACAGGTACTCTTCGCCTTTTTTAATATGATGCAAAGGCAAGCTGCTGTCGATGCCTGAACTATCGACGTAATAGTTAACGCGTCCATCAGAGTCGCAAGTCAGATCTTCAATGGTGATACGTTTATCAGGTTTTTCATTTAGTCTGTGCAATGGCACGATAGGGAATATCTGATCAATGGCCCAGCTATCTGGCAGGCTTTGGAAAAGTGAGAAATTACAGAAATATTTATCAGCCAGAATTTCATTCAATTTTTTAGTTAATGCTAAATTGGATTCTTCTTGCGCAGAACTATTCAGAAGTTGTTGGCACAGATTGTAATAGCTTTTTTCGATCAAGATACGTTGATCAATATCCAGAGATCCAATATTGAATAAGTCTTGTGCTTTTTTCATAGATTGGTTTGCCGCAGAAAAAGTTTCATTCAATGCGGATTCTCCAATGTCATGCCCCAACTGGTTTAAGTTATCGACAAGTTCGTGTGATATGGATGCAGGAATATTTTGGTTCTCTGCTGTGTTTGATTCTGTATCAATCACATTGGTAATTAATATTGCATGGTGCGCAGTGAGTGCACGTCCTGACTCCGTCATGATGTTGGGCTGAGGTAATGCTTCACTTTCGCAAATTCGCCAGAATGCCTTGACGACATGCGTTGCATATTTGTCCATCCTGTAATTCATTGAACAAAAGCTGTCTGATCGCGACCCTTCGTAATCTATCGCAAGACCACCGCCAACATCGACGGTAGTAATATTGATGCCAAGTTGACGTAGTTCTGCGTAGTAGCGAGCAGCTTCACGTAAGGTATCCCGGAAATGATCCATGCTGGGAATCTGGGAGCCGATATGAAAATGCAATAGTTGCAAGCATTCAGTTAAATTGTTTTGTTCAAGTGTATTAATGATTTGTTTTATCTGCGCAGCTTGTAGACCAAATTTGGCCTTGTGACCTCCCGTATTCTGCCAGTTACCGGCACCGACAGACGCCAGCTTTGCACGTAACCCTAGCCGAGGTTTTATCTGAAATTCATTGGCCAGTTCGATGATCAATGGCAGTTCACTTATCTTTTCAAGTACCAAGATAATGTTCAGCCCCATACATTGCCCAATCATGGCTAATCGGATGTAGGCTTTATCTTTATAACCGTTGCAGATAATAGTTCCGGCGGGTTTAGAGAGACCGAGCGCAATGAGTAATTCAGCCTTGCTGCCAACTTCAAGGCCCTTGTTACTTCTCTCTCCTTCGATCAGAGATTCAATCACAGATCGTTGTTGATTAACTTTGACGGGATAAATTGCGCTATAACTCGCCTTGTAATGATGTTTCGTCATAGCCTTTTGAAAGGCAGACTGCAATGCATTGATACGATCCCGCAAGATGTCTGGAAAACGAACCAATAAGGGCAGGTTAATTCCCGAGCCCCTGGCTTTTTTGACGACGTCTAACAGTTCAACTGCAGTATCTGAAGACAGTCCGAAAGGGTAGGCCACGAGATTACCCTGTTGATTTAAATCAAAGTAACCCTCACTCCAGACTGGAATGCGATAAAGGTCACGCGATTGTTCTAGTGTCCAGGCAGTCGAATTCATAAATATTGAATTATTCAAGATTTGTTTAGAGCAGACGTTTTATACTAGATTCATGTCATTTACAAAAATTAAATGATAGGTAGATTCTGATAAGGAATACAATGACAAGATAATTACTTCCTCAAACAATCCTTTTAATAAAGCTTCTAGACAACAAATGATAAGCAAAAATATTTCAATCAACATGTTTTTATTGATTAGTTGTTTATCATCGCCAGTTTTCGCCGATAAACCCCCTCACGAATCCTGGACTTTTAGCTTAGGTTATGAAAATGATCTGTTCGCCGACACCGATCGTTTTTATACCAATGGCATACAACTAAATTGGATCTCGCCAGAACTGGAATGGTTCGAAGATATGAAGTGGTTTAAACAAGACACTTTTCTTGGACGACAAGCTAGAAACTTCATAAACTTCCTGCCGTTTAGCGATGATCCGGATCGACAACGTCATCTGTCGTTTTCATTCGGGCAAAAGATGTTTGTTCCGGAAGATATTGTCAGCCGCAATTTAGTAGTGAATGAACGACCCTATGCTGGTTGGTTATATGGTGGTATTGCGTTTCACAGCAAGAATCAGAGGCGACTCGATACCTTCGAGATGTAATTGGGTTTGATCGGGGATATTTCTTTAGCAGAAGAGGCGCAGGATTTGGTGCATTCTATCCGCGGTATAGACAAAGCAAATGGGTGGGACAATCAGCTTGAGAATGAAGTAGGTTTAGCACTTATTTATGATCGCAAACAACGTCTGATACGACGCACCGATCTTGTGGGTCTATTAGGGTTTGATACCATTGTTCACGGCGGTGTTGCATTGGGTAATGTCTTTACACACTTGAATACAGGTGCCGAATTTAGATTTGGCTGGAACATCCCAACCGACTTTGGCTCTGCCTTAATACGTCCTGCAGGCAATACCAACGCACCGACCGATGCAACAGATCCCCGCTATCAACAGGGCAAGAACGCACTAAGTTTTTATTTTTTTGGCGCAGCGAATGGTCGTTGGGTCTTGCACGATATCTTTCTCGATGGAAACACCTTCAGCGAAAGTCACAGTATTGATAAGAAATCCCTGGTTGGCGAGTTTGTTTTAGGATCAAGTTTCGTTATAAAAAATATAAAATTATCTTATGCACAGGTATTCCGTTCCAAAGAATTCAAAGGCCAAAGCAACGGTCCAAGCTTTGGATCCATATCACTGTCATATACATATTGAATGGTCGAATCAATGTGGTAGGCTCCTCCTCTTATACCAATCCTCTGGAGGAACAGCATGACAGAAAATAGTTACTATGGTCAGGAAGGACATGGCCCGTATGAATTGATGGACATTGGCACACTGGAACTGGAAGAAGGTGGCTCGATTGCTAACTGCCAACTCGCTGTCGCCACGCATGGCACGCTTAACGCCGAAAAGAATAATGCCATCCTAGTAACTACCTGGTATTCAGGAACCAGCAAGATTATGGGGGATGTTTACATTGGTTCTGGTCGTGCACTCGATCCAGACAAGTATTTCATTGTTGTGGTTAATCAGATTGGTGATGGACTGTCGACTTCGCCGCATAACTCTGAAGGAGCAGCATTCCCCAAGGTGCGTATTGGTGATGATGTTCGCGCACAACATAAGCTATTAACGGAAACGTTTGCTATTGAAAGTCTGGAACTGGTCGTCGGCGGATCGATGGGCGCACAACAAACCTACGAATGGGCTGTACGCTATCCTGATATGGTTAAACGTGCTGCACCGATTGCCGGGACTGCAAAAAATACTGAACATGATTTTCAATTTACTCAGACTTTGATCGAAGCTATTACAACAGATCCAAATTTCAAAGACGGTCATTATAAAGAATCAGCTGAAGTCGCTGAGGGCTTGAGAAGACACGCCAAGTTGTGGACGGTGATGGGTTGGAGTACAGAGTTTTTTCGATTGAACAGACATAAAGAGCTTGGCTTCGATTCGATGCAAGCCTTTGTTGATGGATTCATGACCGGTTATTTTGCTCCGATGGACCCTAACAACTTATTGTGTATGGCCTGGAAATGGCAACGTGGTGATGTTAGTCGCAATGCAGATGGTGATTTGGCAGCAGCGCTTGGTCGCATAACGGCAAAAACATTTGTGATGCCGATCAGCAATGACATGTTTTTCCCACCATCTGATTGTGAAGTTGAGCAACAGCTTATCCCTAACAGTGAGATTAGAGTAATTGACAGTATCGACGGTCATTTGGCTTTGTTCGGCACTGATCCTGATTGTCAGGCTCAGATTGATATATTTTTGAAGGAACTGTTAGCGACGGCGGTCTGATTTTTAAAAATCTATAAATTAATAAAGAGACAGGCGGCCATCATCATTGATGGCCGCCTGTAATTTGGCTGTTACAGTACACACCACACAAAAAATCAGCATTGTTGGAAAAAATAACGATTACTGCTTAGTAGTCTATTTTATAGCGTAGCGTTTTACTCGTAAGTCAGATGCGTTGCCTTACCATGAAATATTTTGTAGACGAATATTGAATAAGCAATAATTGCCGGCAAGGTAATAATAGTTCCGACAAAGATAACCTTTAAGGCTTCCACCGATGAAGCTGCTTCCCATATATCCATTTTCCCTATGACGATGTCTGGGAAGATACTAAAAGCCAAACCGAAAGCCGCAAGCAAACAAATCATGACTAGACAAACAAAGATGAGCCATGAGTAGCCAGCCTTGAGTACATTTTCGTGACGTAGTAACCAGAAAATTCCTGCGTAAAAGATCAGGCAGGAAATGGGTATTGGAATCAAGATGATGATGTTCGGCATGCTGAACCACTTCGCTGCAATTTCTGCACTGACAAGAGGTGTTGCGATTGATATCAAGAACAAGCCCAGACCCATGGGTAGGATTGCTTTTTTTGCCCAGGTAATGGACTTCATGAATAAACTGCCTTCAGTTTTCATTAATAACCATGCAGCAGCTAACATTATATACAGGGTTGGTAAGGTCAACGCGATCAAGACAGAAAACAACCAACTCATCGGGGTATTTAACAGACCCGTCACATAGGAACCTAACATCCACCCTTGAGAAGTCGCAGCGATCAGGGAGCCAACGAAGAATAGTGTGTTCCACATTGTTTTATGGGAATCCTGAGCCTTGACCCGAAAATCGAATGACACACCTCTTAATATCAATCCCATTAACATGAACGTTACCGGTAGATAGAGCGAAGTGAGTATCAGACCATGGGCTTTGGGAAAAGCGATTAATAGCACGCCAACACCAAGTACAATCCATGTTTCATTCGCATCCCAGAATGGACCGATTGATGCGATCATCATGTCTTTCTCTTCTTCGTTTGCAGCAGGTAATAACAAGCCGACGCCAAGGTCATAGCCATCGAGGATGACATAGACAAACATTGCAAAGCCCATGGCGCCAGCGAAAAATACAGGTAACCAGTATTCCATTAGCGATCTCCCTTAACTAATTCAGGTGCTTCTTCCGGATATTCTTGCAGCATGATCAGTGATCGCGCCGGTTTGGTCGCCATGTAGCGAATGGCACCAATATATGAAACCAGTAAAAAGGCATAAATAAGTCCGTAGCCAACCAGGGTTCCCATGAGCGTCGCTACCAGGTGATTAGCGACTATTTCACTGGTTTTAACTAGGCCATAGATGATCCAGGGTTGACGACCGACTTCGGTGACATACCAGCCTGCAAGTACAGCAACCCATCCAGAGAATGTCATAGCTGACATCACCGTTAACAATAACTTACCAACTTCTTTGCCACGCAACATTACCCAACAGGCCCACCATGAGACTAGCAACATCAGACTGCCGATGCCGACCATGATACGAAATGCCCAGAACACCGGGGCGACAGGAGGGTGACTTCCATCAAACTCGTTAAGGCCTTTTAGTTCGCCATCAAGTTCATGGGTAAGGATCAAGCTGGCCATCTTGGGAACCTTGATGGCCCAATGTGTTTTCTTTTGCTCTTCATCGGGGAAACCAAACAGGGTTAATGCCGCACCATTTTCTGTTTCCCAAATGGCCTCGATCGCAGCAACTTTTGCCGGTTGATGTTCGAGTGTATTTAAACCATGTAAATCGCCAATGAATATTTGTATTGGCGTCAACACAGCGGCCATGACAACACCGGTTAACATGACTTTTCTTGTAGCCGGGCCGTCGACTTTTTTTACCATGCGCCAGGCACTGACACCGATAATTAGAAAAGCACTGGTCAATAATGATGCGACAAACATATGTGACATGCGATACGGGAACGATGGGTTAAAAACAACGTCCCACCAGTTCTCTACGATGAACACGCCATCTTCAATCAAATAACCTGCGGGTGTCTGCATCCATGAATTAAGACTGAGGATCCAGAATGCTGAAAGTGATGTACCAAAAGCCACCAGACAACATGAAATCAAATGTAGTCGATTTGAAACCCGGTGTTTGCCAAAAAGCATGATCCCCAGAAATGAAGCTTCGAGAAAAAAAGCAGTGAGTACTTCAAAGCCAAGTAATGGTCCTGCGATATTTCCAGCTTTCAGCATATATCCCGGCCAGTTTGTACCAAACTGAAAACTCATGGTGATACCAGAGACGACACCTAAGGCAAATGTCAGCGCAAAGATTTTTACCCAAAAGAAATAGGCAAACTCCCAGTTCTTATCTCCCGTTAAAGTATAGCGAGTTCGGAAGAACAGGAGGATCCAGCACAGACCAATTGAAATCGTAGGAAATAAAATATGAAAGCTGATATTCAGTGCAAACTGGATACGGGCAAGAATAAGAGGATCAAATTCCATGAATTATGTTATTTATTACATTGGTGGGTAAGGAGAGATTGTCTCAGAAGCGAAGCTAATTCAGTAGTCATTTTAATAAGTTAAGGTGCTTATATTCATTGCAGATGATTATTTCAGCGCCTAATCAGCTTTTTTGGTATGCTTGCATTATTAAATTATTACACTAGGCTTTAGTTGTAGCAGATAACTTTATAATAAGAATGCGAGGCCAAGTATGTTTAAACACCATATGAACCGCAGGCAGTTTCTCAAGCACAGTAGTACGATAGTTTTTGGCACCACGATTATTACTTCAGGCGGTGCAAGCATCTTTTCCCCACTCTCGGTTTTTGCAGAGAATCTCGCTGTTCTGGATGAGTATCATGCGAAAATTTTACTTTCCCTTATTCGTCAAATGTATCCACATGAAATGCTGGCGGACACTCATTACTCAGATATTATTAAAGGACTGGATGCAGAAGCTAATAAGGATGATGATGTAAGACATTTATTGAATGACGGCATTGCACATGTAGAGACCATATCATTTGGCAAGTGGTTGGAAATCTCGCCTTCTATGCAATCGAAACTCATGGGAGAAATTGCTGATTCTCCTTTTTTTGCGAAGCTCAAAAGTACCATCATTGTGACGCTATATAATGATCCTGCGGTCTGGAAACAGTTCGGTTACGAAGGCGAAGCTTTCAGTAAAGGTGGTTATTTGCACAGAGGTTTTAATGATCTCGATTGGCTACCTGATCCACCACTAGATGCAAGTCCAAAATCATAAAAGGAATTCATAATGCAAAAAATAAGCTATGACGATGATTCCGCTGTTTTAGTGATTGGCTCTGGTGCTGGCGGTGGTACCTTAGCCAATGAGTTGTGCCAGAAAGGCATTAAGGTAATTTTACTTGAAGCCGGCAAGCGCCAATCGATTCAGGAATTTAAAAATAATGAATGGGATGCCTTTTCACAACTTGCATGGTTGGACAAACGTACCACTTCAGGTAGTTGGCGCGTGGCTAAAGACTTTCCAAATCTACCTGCATGGATTTGTAAAACTGTTGGCGGCACAACTACGCATTGGGCTGGTGCGAGTTTGCGAATTGAAGAACATGAATTCAAAGCCAGAACAAATTATGGCGAAATTAAAGGTGCTAATCTCATCGATTGGCCATTGGGCATTGAAGATCTGGCGCCTTATTATCACAAAGCAGAAGACAAACTGGGTGTCACCCGAACTCATGGTATTCCTGGTCTCCCAGGAAATAATAATTTTAAAGTAATGTATGCCGGTGCGAAGAAACTTGGCTATGAACATGTACATACTGGACGTATGGCAATTAATAGTCGACCCAGAGCAGGGCGTGGATCATGTTTGCAATTGGGCTTTTGCTTTCAGGGTTGTAAGTCAGGCGCGAAATGGTCAACGTTGTATACAGAAATTCCTTATGCTGAAGCCACAGGCAATCTTGATCTTCGACCCGAATCACACGTACTTAGGATCGAACACGATGCTAAAGGTAAGGCCACCGGAATTGAATATGTCGATAAGGATGGCAACCATCAATTTCAAAAGGCAAAGATTGTTTGCGTGGCGGGGAACTCAATTGAAACACCCCGACTGTTATTAAACTCTAGCTCTTCAACATTCGCAGATGGACTCGCGAATTCCTCTGGTCAGGTTGGACGTAACTATATGCGTCATACGACTGGATCTGTTTATGCACTCTTTGATAATGAGGTGAATTTCCATCGTGGAACAACCATGGCAGGAATTATTCAGGATGAAAGTATTCATGACCCAAGCCGTGGTTTTAGTGGAGGTTATGAAATGGAAACACTGGCACTAGGACTGCCTTTTATGGCGGCATTTCTTGATCCTGGTTCATGGGGAAAAGATTTTAGTTATGCATTGGAAAATTATAATCGCTTGGCGGGAATGTGGATTGTGGGTGAAGACATGCCGCAAGAAAAAAATCGAGTGACACTAAGCTCAACTGAAAAAGATCAACAAGGGATGCCCATTCCAAACGTTCATTTCGATGATCATCCAAACGATATCGCCATGCGCGATCACGCTTATAGACAAGGCGCTTCTGTTTATGAAGCGGCGGGTGCAAAGAAAACATACCTCACTCCTCCATACCCCTCTACACATAACCTGGGTACTTGTCGAATGAGCGAACGCTCGGGTCAAGGTGTCTGTAACAAATGGGGACAGACACATGACATTGATAATCTGTTTATCTCGGATGGCAGTCAGTTTACTTCCAGTGCTGCTGAAAATCCGACGCTTACCATTGTTACCTTGGCAATTCGACAAGCAGACTATATTGCACAACAACTATCTGAAAAAAATATATGATTAGGTTGTAGTGATTGATTTAGGAAAACAAACCCCGCGTCAAGCGGGGTTTTTTAGAAATGTAATACGCGTTTATTTTTTATAGATAGCCGCGATGATTATTCCTGCTCCTAAACCTTTTGACAGCGAAGCAAGCATCCACATTAAACTGATGGTAAGAGTGATTGGCAGATAACAATAAGTACCAAGTTGGGGCATGGCTAACAATAAACCAGCGAAAAACCGAAGACTACGCCTCGCTTACAGCTGATATGCTTACCGATGAATGTGTATATATAGGCAAGTACTGCGGCAAAAAGAAATTGGCTTGCGAAGATGAACTTCATATCGGACTCTTCTTCAGGTCGCCACACTGAAATGGTTGCGTCATACATTCCTCTCATCAAGAAACCATGCCAGAGCATTTCAAACACCATAACAAAGATAAAAGCACCTATAACGGAAAGTACAAATCTTTTCGTATTCATAAATAGTCTCCTGTGCAATTATTTTTCATATTCATTTAATAGCGGAAGTAATAATAAATGCCTTTAACCTTCTTGCTTTTTTATTCTTCTTTCTCCAGAGATGTTCAGTTCACTTGTGAAATATCGAAAAGTGTTCTTGCCTTCCTTTTTAGACTGATACATCGCCAGATCAGCATTTCTCATTAATATATTTGGGTCAATACCATCTACGGGATATAGAGTTATTCCAATGCTTGCGCTCACAAATAATTCTTTATTTTTAGTTGTTATCCGTTTGGAACATTCTGAAATTATACTTTTTGCAATGATATCTATATCTCTAGAATTAGATATGCCGGGAATTATCAATGTGAACTCATCTCCTCCAATACGAGCAATAGTCGAAGCAACATCCGCATCGACGGATCGGAATCGTGAATCATATTCTCTAATACTTTCTTGAAGTCTGTGTGCAATAGCCACAAGGACTTCATCACCAACATTATGGCCATATTTATCGTTTATATTTTTGAATCCATCAAGGTCGATAAATAATAATGCGCCAGTCATTTTATGTTTAGCCGAATAACTCAGGTTGAGTTTTAGTTGGCCATACATGTAGACTCTGTTAGCTAATTTGGTAAGGTCATCGTAGTTAGCTTGCTGATAAAGTACTTCTGTACGTTTCTCAATTTCAACATGGCTTTCTTTTAATAAACCATATTGTTTTTTCATTTTAATATCTGCGTGTCGGATAATTAAAAATAAGACTAAGAAAAATAAAATAGATATCGAGATCACTATCACAAAGATCCATAACATTTCATTTCTAATAGTCGAGCGTAATTGAGTTACATCTGTACATAACTCAAACACACCAATAATTTTACTCTCATTCGAAAATATCGGAATATATGTTTCAACGACATCAAGATTGAAAAGAACACCAGAGAAATCTGTGAATTCATTCCGAAAGCTCAATTTACTTGCCGCCATCTTGTATTCTATTATGCGCATAAAACTGGGATTAGCTGATTTGCTCTCGCCGATTTGTGATGAGTCGCTTGAATAGAGTGTTAAGCCATCTGTATTATAAATTTTAATCTTAAGAAGATTGAGGCCAACTGTTAGAGTATGAAATAATTCATCTAACGTTTTAACGTTTGGACGCTCTCTTAATGATTGAGGATCAATTAGCTCTGGTGTATCAAGGTAAGTTGGGAGAACTGTTTCAATAGTGTTCGCTAATAGACGAGATATTGTTACATTTTTTTGTTCGGCATCGCTTATGACTCTATGCACTTGATGTGTATTTAACACAACACCAAATATGATGGCTAGAATTAGACACGCTGTGCTACCTGCAATTGTAAAATACCGAAGTAACTGAAACATAAAATTTACGTATATATCAAGTTATTTGTTATTCGATTTCGGCTCACATCCTGGCAGTGTAAATCCACATCAATAGTCACACAATAGTTGTGTCGCGTCAAAGCGACGTTTGCTTGCCATCATCAATTTTTCTGTAAATTCTAGTACTTAGGACTTATTGATTAAAGTGATCAGCAATCACACTGGCGATACATGCCGTGAGTTTTTTAACCATAGGGATATGCAGAAACTCATTGGGGCCATGGGCATTAGAACCGGGGCCGAGCACGCCGGTAATTAAAAATTGCGCATCAGGAAATTTCTCACCTAACATGCCCATAAAAGGAATAGACCAGCCTTCTCCGATATGCACAGCAGGTTTGTTGAAGAAATTCATTGAGGCTTTATCAATCGCTGCTTCCAACCAGGGATCAATCTCAGGTGCCATCCAACCTGTAGCAGCCCAATCCGGCGTGAAAGTAATGTTTGCCTGATACGGCGGGTTTTCTTCGAGTATTGATTTGAGTTTTTGAGACGCCACATCCGCATCACACGTTGGTGGCAGGCGCATGGATAATTTGACTGATGTTATTGGCCGCATGACATTACCGGCAGATTGAATATCAGGGATGCCATCTGCACCAACAACGGTAAGCGCGGGTCGCCAACTGCGGTTAAGAATTAACTCGGCAGGATCATTGTGCACAGCTTGTGTCTGGGTTTGTTCATGACGCTTAAAAGGGAAACGATTAAATATTTCATCGCTCATCATACTGGCAGCATTTTTTGCTTGTTTAAGTCGCTTATCTGGAATGTCGACATTGAATGAATTGTCAGTAATGAGTCCAGTCGACGCATTTTCGATACGGTCTAACAATTGTCGTAGTATGCGAAAACTACAGGGCACAATACCGCTTGAATCTCCCGAATGGACACCCTCGTCCAATACTTCAACTGTCAATACACCACCAATTAATCCTCGAAGCGATGTGGTACACCAAAGTTGTTCGTAATTACCGCAGCCTGAATCAAGACATATGACAAGGTTGGGTGTGCCAATACGATCAGACAATGCATCCATATAAAAAGGTAGATCTGGACTGCCGCTTTCTTCACAGGCTTCAATAATAATGACACAACGTGCATGAGGAATGGCTTGTTTTTGCAGTGTTTCTATCGCAGTCAAACAAGAAAATAGCGCGTAACCATCATCGGCTCCACCACGACCATAAAGTTTGTCGCCATCGAGTACAGGCGTCCACGGACCAAGACCTTCTCGCCATCCAGACATCTCGGGTTGTTTATCCAGGTGTCCATAGAGTAGGAGCGTGTTATCAGCCTCTCCCGAAGAAGCTTGGCCAGAAATCTCTATGAAAATCAGAGGGGTGCGATTCTCAAGCCTAACCACCTCAAGCTGTAATCCATTTATCTCCTGCTTCTTAGTCCACGTCGTGAATTGATCTACGACCTGATCCATATAACCGTTTTTCTGCCAGTCTGGGTCAAACATGGGTGATTTATTCGGCAGCTTAATGTACTCAATCAACTCAGGGATGATCGACGCGTCCCATCGTTGGTCACAAAATTCATTGTTTTTCTTGATGTCCATAGAAGTAATAGATTCAGACTGATTTAAATATGTTCAATTGTACATGAAGTGAAATGGAGACGGACTGAATTGCGGCACCTAACAGGATTATCTCAAATTTGTGTGTTCTATGAGGTAAATCACAGCGTTTTATGGCACAATTCGGGTATATTTGGCCTTAGGGAATATTAATTTCGAATAATTTTAACTTTAGGAGAAGCACAAAGTCATGTCTTTTAAAAAAATACAATTAGTTTTTATACTCGGATTATTGGCATTAGGTTTGGCTGCATGTGGCGGTGATGATGGTGATGCAGGATCAAATTCAATGTCTTCAGACAGCTCTGATAAGCCTATGGCAATGGCTGCAGACGGGACACTAGCAGACTACAATCCTGATCATCCTTCAATGGTCGTTGAAGATAACGGTGTAGTTCATCAGGAAGCGATCTACAAAGCTTGGCCGCAGTAAGCTAACGTTTTAAGTAACTAAACCATGCTACATTTATGTAGCATGGTTTTTTTTGTTTCAGTCTGTATGATTTTTATTTTTAAATAATCTCTTATTTTGGAGTATTACAGTGATGTTAATTAGAAAATTACAAATAGTTTTTATGCTTGTATTGTTTGGGATAGGCCTTACTGCCTGTGGCGATAATGACTCTGAACCTACCGACAAATCTAAGTCAACGGCACCTGCAGTGGTAGAAGAGAGTGCGATGGCAGAAGAAGCCCCAGCTGTAATGGTTTCAGAAGCGCCTGTGTCTGAAGTCGCTCCTGGCAAGAACTCTTCAGATGGCTCGTTACCATCCTATGACCCTGATCATCCTTCAATGACTGTTGAAGATAATGGCGTCGTCAGTGAAGAAGAAATTTACAAAGCTTGGCCAAAAGAAGCTCCCGCAACCAGCGTTGATTCAGCCTCAACAGAATCAGAAGCGCCTGCACCTGTAGCGACTGAAACAAAAACGCATACTGTTATTGGACAAGCAACCAGTTTTGGTCCCAATATTTTATTCATCAATCCAGGCGATACTGTGCAGTGGGCGAATATGACGATTCATGATTCTGTATCGATGGAAGGATTGATTCCCGAAGGTGCAGAACCCTGGAAATTTAATATTGGTCAAAACGGTGCCGTGACACTTACCAAAGAAGGAGTTTATATTTACAAATGTAACCCTCATTATTCCGTTGGCATGGTTGCGGCAATTATTGTGGGCAAGCCAGTGAACATCAAAGAAGTGCAAGCCAATGCAACAGGTCGTTCCAAAGGTATTGTTATCAAAGTAGTGAAGGCACTTGCCAGTAGATAACGATGACTAAAAGTTGTTACTAAAAAAGCCGCTTTGACAGCGGCTTTTTTAGTCCCAAAGAATAGTTTTATAGAACAATCGATCAGGTTATTTTAGATGATTTTGTTAAAAACTCGTAAACTCGCTGAAAATATGGCTACTTAAGAAATTCACACTATCATCACATTGATTAATATTAAATATGAATTATTTATTAACGGTTAAATAACATGGCCATTAACAATCAAGGTCATATTCTTCTCATAGAAGATAATCATGATATAGCGTACATGGTATGTGAATATCTCGAACGTAGTGAATACGTGATGGATCATGCTGCTGACGGAATTACTGGCTTACACCTTGCCGTGAGTAATGAGTACGATTTAATTATTCTTGATCTTATGTTGCCTGGCATGGATGGCATAGAGTTACTAAACAAGTTTCGTAATGAAGCGAAACAATCAATACCCGTTTTGATACTTACCGCAAGAGATACACTTGATGATAAAATAACCGGGTTAGATGTTGGCGCAGATGATTATCTAATAAAGCCTTTTGAGATTAAGGAGCTTGAAGCGAGAGCTCGCGCCTTGATACGTCGACAACGAGGCATGATCAGTCCGGAAAAGCTGCAAGTAGCTGATCTGATTTTTGATTCAGGCACATTGAAAGTTATGCGTTCAGATTCACCAATCAAGCTAACTCCGATAGGTTTAAAGATATTAAAAATTCTCATGCAAGCGTCGCCCCGAGTGGTAAGTCGTCGTGAAATAGAAAGGCAAATTTGGGGAGACATTCTGCCTGATAGCGATACCTTACGAAGTCATATGTATAATCTTCGTAAATGTATTGATAAACCATTCAAAAAACATTTAATGGAGACAATGCAAAACACAGGTTATCGTTTGGTTGATCCAGATGAAAACTAATATCGGCATTAGCCATCGTTTATTACAGGCTTTTTTAATCCAGGCCGCTTTAATTAGTTTGATTGCGATATTAGGCGTATACGCGGCCCGCTTCGTTATAGGAGATGTTTTAATTCAACGTGCTTTAGATGATGAAGCAAATCATTATTGGATGTTGCATGAAAAAGATAATAATTCACCGCGGCCGAATACTTATAACCTGACCGGTTATTTAAAATCGGTGGATGTTATTCCTGACGCATTTACCAAACTTGATGTCGGGTTACACCAATTAACGGATAGTAATTCGGATTATTACATCATCCATGTTTCAGATCATAATGGGAAAATATTGTATCTTGAGTTTGATGGCGAACAAGTCAATGAGTTAACCTTGTTCTTTGGTGTTTTTCCGTTAGCGGCTTTCCTCATTGTTATCTATCTTTCTGGTTGGGTGTCGTACCATTATCTATCGCGAGCAGTTTCGCCAATAATTAAATTGGCAAAAACACTTGAAGAACTCGACCCGCAAAGTGATGAATTTGTAGAGAAACTGAAACATGCTTTACCGGATAATATTGACCAGGAAGTTGCCATCTTATCTGACGCACTATCGAATCTTTCGGATCGTATTGAAGCATTGGTTGTTCGTGAACGAAATTTTACCAGAGACGCCAGCCATGAATTAAGAAGTCCCATCACCGTTATTAAAATTGCCACGGACCTTTTATTGGAAGATAAAACGCTCAAGGAAAATCAGATCATACCCATTCAGCGCATTAAAAATAACGCGGCTGACATGGAAGAGTTAATCGAAGCCTTATTAATACTGGCTAGAGAGTCCAATAATAAATTGTCGTTTGAGCCGGTTTGTATTAATGATGTGGTTACAGAGGAAATCGATAGAACCAATAACCTGTTAAAAGATAAACCAGTACAAGTGACGTTTGAAGGCAAGGAACAATTATTTGTCATAGGTTCAGACAAGGTTTTATCAGTCATGATCGGAAACCTGATACGCAATGCCTTTTCTTATACTGATGAAGGCGATGTGGTGATTCGGATCGAAGGTGTTGATCTGATCATTGAAGACAGTGGTATAGGAATACCCGAGCAAGATGTTAAAAAAATGTTCAAACCCTTTCAGCGCGGTGAAACAAAGTTACGTGGTGGATATGGTGTTGGACTAACTATCGTGAAAATGTTGTCGGAACGATTCAATTGGCCTATTCAAGTTGAGAGCCAATTAGGAAAAGGTACTAAAGTAACTGTTAATTTCCCCGAGGGCTCATTAAGTTAATATACCATTTATTCCCGTCTTCACATAACCTTCACATGTATTAGACCGACTGTTCACAGCTGGCAAAATAAACTATATCCAAATTGAGAAAGGATATTATGAAAAACAACACTTTATCATTAAAGAAATGGTTTTCTATTAAACATCTTCGGCGCTGGTTATTGAATGATGCTTCTTTGTATCAAGAATTAAGTGAAACAGAGAAAAATAAAATTGATATTTTTCGTTTTACAATATTCATCCTATTGCATATAGCCTGTCTAGCCTTGTTCTACGTTGGTATCAGTTGGGCCGCTGTTGTTTTTGCCCTGTTCCTTTATATTTCTCGTATGTTTTTTATCACAGCTTTTTATCACCGCTACTTTTCTCATCGTACTTATAAGGTATCACGGCCAATGCAATTATTGATGGCCATAGCGGGCTGTACTGCAGGTCAACGTGGCCCGATGTGGTGGGCAAGCCATCATCGTGGTCATCACATTAATTCTGATACCGAAATTGATCCGCATTCTCCGAGAAACGGTTTGTTTAATAGTCATATGCTTTGGTTCCTACGGCGAGGTAACTTTCCGATACAGGATGAACGTATTAATGATTTCTTACGTTACCCAGAGTTACGCTTTTTGGAAAAGGTTGACTGGCTACCTTTTGCATTGCTATTTTTTGGTTGCTATTTCTTCGGAGAATTATTAGCAACCCACTACCCCGGATCAGGAACAAACGGAGCTCAGCTTATGGTATGGGGCGGCTTGATATCGACCGTTGTTTTATATCATGCTACCTACAGTATTAATTCATTAGCGCATTTATTTGGTAAACGCCGTTTTGATACCGAAGATGATAGTCGCAATAATATTTGGTTAGCATTATTAACATTGGGTGAAGGTTGGCACAACAATCATCACCGTTATCCTGCTGCAACTCGTCAAGGATTTTATCGTGGTGAATTAGATATTAGTTTTTACTTATTAAGCCTGTTGGCGATGCTTGGTTTAGCAAAAGATTTTAAACCTGTCCCGGTTCATATCCTCGAAGAAGGAAGACAGTCGTGAAGATTGCGATTGTCGGCACTGGTATTTCTGGGCTGACTTCAGCTTATCTATTGAATCGTGATCATGATGTTCATGTATTTGAAGCAAATGATTATATTGGTGGTCATACCAATACCATACAAGTAAAGGAAGCTAATCGAACCATTCCCGTTGATACAGGTTTCATTGTATTTAACGAACAAAACTATCCCCATTTATGTCATCTTTTCGATGCCTTGAATGTACAAAGTCGTGATTCAGATATGAGTTTCAGCGTGTATTGCGAAAAAACCGGGTTGGAATATAACGGTGCAGATATGAATCGCGTATTTAGCCAACGAAAAAACATTGTCAATCCGAACTTTTTGAGAATGCTTAAAGATATTATGCGTTTTCATGAGCATGCGCCGGCAGTACTAAAAAATGGTTTGGCAGATACAACCACCGTTGCAGTGTTTGCTGAAAAGTATGAATATTCAAAACATTTTATTGAATATTATTTGGTGCCACTAGGTGCCTCTTTATGGTCTTGTCCTGCGGCAAAGTTTCGGCAGTTTCCAATTAAGTTTGTACTAGAGTTCCTCGACAACCATTGCATGTTGCAAGTTAACAATCGACCACAATGGAAAACTGTTATTGGTGGTTCTAATCAATACATTCCGAAATTAACGCAATGGTTTTTCGAAAATATACATTTAAATATACCGGTAAGTCGTGTTCTGCGTAAAAACAATCAGGTCGAACTATTATTTACCAATGGCGCTATTGATAGTTTCGATGAAGTTATCCTTGCGACTCATGCTGATACGAGTCTTCGTTTAGTAGATAAACCAGATAAAGAAGAACGAGATTTATTATCACTGTTTGATTATCAAGACAACGAAGCTATTTTGCATACCGATATTAATGTATTACCGAAAAAGAAAAGAACATGGGCAAGTTGGAATTACCGTATTCCTGCAACTGAAAGCAAGCATGCTTCAGTGACATACAATATGAGCATGCTGCAAGGCATCGAAAGCGACCATACTTACAATGTATCACTCAATCAAACTCAGGGTATTGACCCAGATAAAATTATCAAACGAATTAATTACCATCATCCTGTTTTTAAACCCGGTAGAGATTCAGCACAATCGCAACATCATAAAATGATTCGACGTCGCGGTATTTCTTATTGCGGCGCTTACTGGGGTTATGGTTTTCATGAAGATGGAGTGCGTAGTGCGATAGCCGTTGGCGAAGCATATGATCAGGTGTTAGCCGCATGAACAGTTGCATCTACGAAGGACTAGTATCGCATTGTCGATTTACCCCGCATCGACATTATTTTCATTACAAGCTTTATATGATGTATCTCGATTTGTCCGAGTTACCTGAATTGTTTAAACCCTACTTATTCTGGTCGGCAAAAATGCCAACGCTGGCCTGGTTCAGAAGAAAAGATCATGTTGGTGATCATAGTGTACCACTTGATGAAACAGTAAGAACGTTAATCAAGAAAGATGCCGGTGTAGAACATAAAGGACCGATTCGTTTGCTGACGCATTTACGTTATTTTGGTTATTGTATGAACCCGGTCAGCTTTTACTATTGTTGGAATGAAGCCGACACAAAACTCGATTTCATTGTTGCCGAAGTACACAACACGCCTTGGGGAGAAACACATTGTTATGTGTTAGATAACCGCGGCAATCAGGAACAGACCATACCCGATCCTTTCTCTTTTAAAAAATTATTTCATGTTTCACCCTTCATGGATATGGATCAGGCTTATGAATGGTCACTGCCGCAGCCGGATCAAAATCTAAACGTCAACATGAACAGTTTTGAAAAAAATGAAAAAGTATTTAATGCGACGATGAGATTAGTCAATGCACCGATTACTCATTATCACATGGCTCGCGTGTTATTCATGTATCCAATAATGACCGTAAAAGTAATTTTAGCTATTTACTGGCAAGCATTAAAACTTTGGATTAAACGAACCCCATTCTATTCACATCCTAAGAATATGACGCAAGAGACTAGCCAATGAGAACAACGATACTAAATCAAGATGAATTGACACGCGCGACATCGGTTAATCTGTTCATTATATTTTCCAGAAAAATGCTTAGAAAGAAAATGGCGAGTTTAGATATTGGCTGTATTGCTATTAATGATGTTATCGATAATTGGAAAACCGATGAACACAAAGAAGTCGATATCACGATTGATATTCATGACATGCGTTTTTATCTCGATGTCATGATCGCCGGTAGTAATGGTGTGGCCAGCGCATATAGAGACGGCTACTGGTCATGTGATGACTTGACAGGCTTGTTTCAATTAATGATTAAAAATTTAGACAACACGGATAACCTTGATTCAGGTTTCGCAACGTTGGGTAATTGGTGGTTACAACGTAGACACAAAGCACGGAGTAATACGAAACAAGGAAGCCAGAAAAATATTCAAGCACATTATGATTTAGGCAATGAGATGTTTGAATTATTTCTTGACCCAAGCATGACCTATTCATCGGGTATCTTTCGTCATGAAAAAACAACACTGGAAGGCGCTTCGTTTGAAAAGCTTGATCGCATTTGTCGTAAACTTGAACTAAAGACAGGGCATCACTTGGTTGAGATTGGTAGCGGGTGGGGTAGTTTTGCTATTCATGCCGCTAAATATTACGGTTGTCATGTTACAACAACAACGATATCAAAAGAACAATATAAGCTTGCCAAGCAACGCATACAAGAACAAGGTCTTGCTCATCTTATTGATATTAAATTATGCGATTATCGTGATCTAAAAGGTGAATATGATAAGTTAGTCTCGATTGAAATGATCGAAGCTGTCGGTCATGAATTTCTAGCAGAATACTTCTCAACCTGTGCATCACTATTAAAGAAAGACGGTCAAATGATGATTCAAGCTATCACCATGCCGGATCAACGATATAAACAATACCTGAAAACATCAGACTTTATTCAACAGTTTATTTTCCCGGGAAGTTGTGTGCCTTCCTTAACGGCAATGGTCGATGCAATAACGAAATCATCCGACTTGCGCGTTAATCACATTGAGGATTTTGGCCCGCATTACGCAAAAACGTTACGTGCCTGGTTAATTAATTTTATGGGAAAGAAAGATGAAATAAAACAACACGGTTATGAAGATGATTTTATTCGCTTATGGGAATACTACTTTTGCTATTGCGAAGCGGGATTTAACGAACGTTATACTGGTGTTGTTCAAATGTTAATGAATAAGCCTGCATTCGGTCGCGAGGCATTATAAAACTGACGTTATGAATATTGTCAACTTCATACTTTATCAAGCAGCATGGTTTGTCACCATATTCTCGGCCGCCTATGGCGAGCCAACTATAGGCGTGTTGTTTACAATGCTTTGGATGTTATTTCATCTTTCTTTTGTCGTGATAAAAACAAAGAATGAATTGATGTTGATCGGTGCAGCTATAATCATTGGCTGTTTATTTGAATCAGGCTTAGTCTTAAGTGGTTTTATATCATATCCGGAACTAACCGCATTAGTCACACCTGCGCCAATTTGGATGATAGCGCTGTGGGTTAATCTTGCAGCAACGATTAATTATTCTATGTCATGGATGAAGGGTCGTTATTTTACCACTGCCATACTTGGCGCAATAGCGGGACCTCTCGCTTACCTTGCCGGCGAAAGATTCGGCGCTATTATCTTGCATGACATGTCGTCAGTTGTTGCCGTCTCCTTAATGTGGCTTGTTTCCATGCCTTTATTAATATGGTCTTCACATTTAATAACTCACAATAAAACACTGGGCATGCAACTCATTTCAAATGAGGCAGATTAAATAATATGACTCTAACAACAATATTTTTTACAGCTTGGATATTTAGTGCAATTGTCATGTTGTTACTATGGGTAGTCCAATACAAAACAGAAAATGCAGGGACAGTGGATGTTGCCTGGTCATTATTAACACCTGCGGTTGGTGTTTGGTTAATCCTCGCTGATGGAATCGAAAATGGTTTACGACAATGGCTCATTGTAATCCTTGCTCTAATATGGGGTTGTCGTCTCGGTACTTTTCTTTATAAAAGAGTGATGAATGAAGTTGAGGATGGACGCTATCGTTACTTACGCGAATATTGTGGCAAACATGCACAACTTGTTATGTTTATCTTTTTTCAAATTCAAGCAAGTTGGACACTATTATTTGCATTACCGTTTTGGGCAGCATCACGCAATACAAGTACTGAATTTGCTTTGCTTGATGTTTGTGGTCTAGTTGTGTGGATAGTTGCAATTGCTGGTGAAGTGATTAGTGATAAACAACTACACCATTTTAGAATGAATAGTGATAACAAAGGTAAAGTCTGCAATACCGGTCTTTGGCATTATTCTCGTCATCCAAATTATTTCTTTGAATGGTTGCAATGGTGGGCTTTTGTCTTGATTGGCTACGGTAGCGATTACTGGTGGCTGACATGGTTGGGATTGATCGTTATGTACGTTTTCATTACACGCATAACTGGGGTTCCTTACACAGAACAGCAATCAATAAGAAGTCGCGGTGATGCTTATCGTGATTATCAAAAAACAACCAGTATGTTCTTTCCATTACCTCCAAAAATATAAGTTAGAACTTTATGGTAGCAATAGCTAAAAAAATACAATTTCTATTAGTCCCAAACCTATTAGGTTATTGTGGATTTTTTATAATGCTGTCTTTAGTGTTCTATGCTGCGGTCTATGGCGATTTTCTAAAAGAAGGTTCCATACTAACGCAGATGCCATGGGGTTTGGTTTCTCTAGTCGATATTTATCTTGGTTTAATTTTATTTTCGTCCTGGGTGATTTGGCGAGAAGAGAACAAACGTAATGCCATAATATGGGCTTTATCAATTCTTGCATTAGGTAATATGATTTCATGCCTTTATGTACTCAAAGCTGCATATGATTCGGATGGGCATATTATTACTTTTTGGTTAGGCAAAGAAAAATCAGGAAATAAAAATGTTCTCTAGATTAATCGTTCTTGTGTGCCTGAATTTAATAATGATGTTTGCTTATGCAGAAGAAGGGCGAACACGAATTGGCTATGCTTATGACAAACAAACGGAAAAATTAGTTTATATAGAAAATCATTTTGAAGAATATGTTGATGGCATGATTCTCACTTCACGTGTTATTTATACCGATTCTTCAGAGAAAATCATTGCCAGTAAAACAGTTGATTTTAGTAATAATGAATTTATGCCCGAGTTTGCTTTACAAAACAGTGAAACTGGCCACAAGGAAATAACCCGTTTTGTGCAAAGTGAGTATGAAATTACTTTTAGCAAAAAAGGAACAGCAGAAGAGGAAGAAGCACGGTTAAGTTATCCTGCCGATGGTATTAGCGATGCGGGCTTTGATAATTTTATTATTAAACATTGGGATGAGTTAACTGCAGGGGAAGTGTTTAAACGTAACTTTTTAATACCCAGCATGCTGAATTTCATTAAGTTCAGAATTTATCAAGATGAAATCATAGATGAAGAGGGACAGTCTTTAAGAGTGATCAATATTGAACCTGATAGTTTTTTCATTCGTGTGTTCGCCGGAACGACAAAACTCTTTTATGATAAAGCACAACCTAAGTTAAGAAAGTTTGATGGCATATCAAATATGCGCGACAGTAATGGCGCGAATTATAAAGTCACGATAAAATATGAAGAAGCAAAAAAATTGACAGCATCTTAATTAATTTCAAATAAAGCCGCTCTCGTAGCGGCTTTATTATATTCATAATGTGTTAGTAAACATTTAATAAGGATTATGATTTATTTAACACATTTGCCATCGTCTTTATCTCACTTTACGCGCTGATTATAGATGGCAATTAAAAGGTCTGACCGCAACG
>JBLHKO010000028.1:0-28637 GCA_047620145.1 Gammaproteobacteria bacterium
GTGCTTTAATACCCGCAGCCCAGACTTTAATTTCTGCTGGAATGAATGAGCCGCTTTCAGTTTTAAATCCATTAGCAGTCGCTTCTGTGATTCGTGTATTTATGCACGTTTCAATATGAAGTTTTTAAAGTGCCTTACTGGTTTTTTCAGAAATCTTGGGTGGTAGGGCGGGGAGTATTCGATCTGAGGCCTCGACAATGGTAATCTTTACATCAGTGTCTGGTTTTACTTGATCAAGACCGAATTCTGCCAGTTGGTGAGCTGATTCATGTAATTCAGCAGATAACTCAACACCCGTCGCGCCTGCACCAGCGATGGCAATATGTAACTGTCCTTCGCGCAAAGGATACTTTTGTGTATGAGCCGTGTAAAAACTTCTGAATAAATGTTGATGGAAATTATCGGCCTGCTTACGCGTGTCCAGAAACATACAGTGTTCTCGGACGCCTGGTATCCCAAAATCATTGGTGGTACTGCCAACAGCTATTATCAATGTATCGTAGTTGAATGTTCGGCGTGGAATATATTCAGTACCTGCATCATCCAAAGTAGGCGCCAGACTGATCTCCTGTTTTTCGCGGTTCAGCTGATCCATCCTTCCCAGGCGAAACCGGAAATGATGCCAGTGACCATGACCGAGATAACCTAATTCATCTTCGTAGGAATTGAGCGACCCGGCAGCAACTTCATGCAGAAGAGGTTTCCATAAATGCGTCAAAGTACTGTCGACTAAGGTGATTGCTGCTTTTTTCTTTTTCCCTAGTTTGTTTCCGAGAGTCGTTGCCAGCTCTAACCCGCCAGCGCCGCCACCGACGACAATAATATGGTGAAGATCTTTACCTGCGCTCATGTGATGAAAATTCCAACATTTGGCAATAATTGCCTGAATAGAGTCAAAGGAGCGCTATAATAACGTTAAATTAGTCATAGACATATCGAATAGATCAAATAATCAGGTGGAATAGCAAATGGATAAAAATACACAGATAGAATTAGAAGCAGCGGCCTTCAGGCATCTCGTCGGGTTTCTTCAGGAAAAGACAGAAGTACAAAATATTGATTTAATGAATCTCGCCGGGTTTTGTAGAAACTGTCTGTCAAAATGGTATATGGCAGCTGCAGAAGAACGGGATATTAAACTGGATTATGAGGAAGCCAGAGAAATCATTTATGGCATGCCGTATTCAGAATGGAAAGACAAATATCAGAAATGAGAAAACCGACCTTTCATTCGTACTTTCACTAATCATATAATAATCGATTGAAGCTACTGACCTGTTTCATGACTGACGCAATATGTACCAAGGTGAAAAACTAAACAGTATTACCCATCTAGTTGGCGCTGTCCTGGCTTTGGTCGGTTTTGGCGCACTCCTAACAATCAGTATCCAGGAACATAATCCATTACTCATTATCAGCTTTACTATTTTTGGTTTTACATTAGTGCTGCTGTACACCATGTCTACCTTGTATCACAGTTTTCACCCACCCAAACTTAAAAAGATATTTCAGAAACTTGATCACGTTTCAATTTACTTGTTAATCGCCGGAACCTATACACCTTACATGCTGGTTTCGCTGCGTGATCATAACGGATTGATAATGTTGACACTGATATGGACGATGGCAGTTATTGGCTTGCTACTCGATATTTTCATTCCTAGACGAATTGAATGGCTACAAGTTTTGATTTATCTGGCTATGGGTTGGATTTGCATGCTAAATTTTTCTGATCTGCAGGCAGCTATTCCAAGTGCTGGCGTGATTTGGTTGACGATAGGTGGGATTGCTTACACCGTAGGTATTATATTTTATGTTCTGGATAGCTTAAAAAAACTTCGCCATGCGCATGGTATCTGGCACTTATTTGTCTTATCTGGCTCTATTTGCCATTTTATTTCTATCGTTACATACGTTAGGTAGTAGCGATGCATAGACTGCACTGGCGTTATCTTTAAGCATCTGCTTTCCGATTCAAAGCGGATGCTTTGCCAATAAATATTGATATACTGCTATCGACCCAAAGCAGACACTATGATAAGTGAAACAATAATTTTAGTAATTATAGGTATTTTATTAATAAACCTATTTCCCATGATCTACATTTACAATGAAATTATTTTACCTACGTTAAAAGAATATGGCGGAGATTCTCAGCTTAAGTTTTTAGGATCTAACCAACGAAAACAAATATATAAATTCTTGTGTATTAGTAAAGAGAAAAATATTCACAATAACATCAGACTATATACTCAATTTTGGTATTATATAACTCCTGCTTTAATATTAGCCTTTTTGATTTTTGCCATATACTTAGTGTCTGCTTCTGGCTGAACATTGAATGATGCTAATATCGACCCTAAGCAGACATTCAAGTAATTTATTATGAAAGAGCTTGAAATATTATCTAAAGTTGGAATTTCAATAATCGCACTTCTCCATTTTCTCGGGATAATGTGGTTTCTTTCTTATGCTTCTATATTAGATCGTATAGTTGCATTTGGATTTGTAGCTTCTGTAATAATGGTAACTATAGTAAGCAGTATACCTATAAAAGAAAAATCCAATGCTATGTTAATTATAATATTGAGTGTTTTTGGATCTATTTCATTATTTATAAATCTAATTATTAACATCTTAAATAATAATTACTCAGGTGAGGGATTAGGACTATTTGTTTTAGCTGTGTGTTGTTTCGCTTGTATATGCTACCGACCTTATTTCTTGGTTTCAGAAAAGTTAGAATATGACGCCTAATAAATTACAAGAAAGGAGCATTAGTATATGTATATAAGAACGTTCTCTTTCAGTATGAAGCAACAGCTAAATCTCATTATACAAAGCTGCTGCTTATGGCCGAAAGTTCCATAATAAGACTTTTAACTGAATCTTCTGCTTAGGGTATTAAAGCAGACATAATTTTGTTAATAAATACGAGTGATTTTATAGTTCTTTTCTTCTAATGCCTGTAACAGTCCTTTTTCACCTGCAAGATGTAATGCGCCCACTGCGATAAAAGCTGATCCTCCTTCTAGATAAGGAGTGATCCTTTCTAACATTCTTTCGCTACGATCATAAAGTATCCCCTGTATGTATCGATTGAATATATCTTCGTCATAGTGTGGTTGATTATTAAATTCCATCATTCCGGATAAATTTCCTGCCAAATATAGTTGTAATAATTCCCAACTATCACGAATGACTTGTTCATGGTTGCAAACGGTATCATTTAGAATGACGATTTGATCGTCTGCGCTGAGATTTTCTATGGGTTCGATCAATTCTTCCATGGTTTCCAGACTAATAATATCTTTATTGAGTGATCTCGCAGTTTCTATCAAAACCATATCGAGTGTTGCGGCATTCACTGGTTTCGGTCTCCCTATCAACGTAAAAGCAGCCCAGGGCTTGAGATAGGGTATTTTCTCAACGGGTACACCGTAATCAGGTAATACATCCTGAAGATATTGATAAATCGGCGCAGCAATCACATCTGATAGTTTTTCATTGCTTGATGAGAAGGCCGAATCAAAAAATACCTTATTCGACTCTTCAGTCAACACATTCTCTATAACGAAAGGCTGGCTTTGTGCCAATGCCAGCCGGACTTTGGGCGGAAATTTTGTGACAAGCTGATCTTGAGAATGCATGGTTCCAAAAAGATAACTAGTTTTTCCCGCCTGCGTTACTATCTTCCATAATAAGCCTGTCGAAAACTCGTCGTTTTGTTCTGAATTTTGATTCTTCTTTGGTGTAATAATTACAGCAGGTTCTTGTCGGTATTCATGACAAATTTGAGAAAGTGTCTCTGAGTTAGCAAAGGCAGGTACAGAGAGTAGTGTCATGATGAAGAAAGTCAGTAGATATGTAGATTTTGGCATGATGTGATTATAACCATGGAAATGACTAACAAATGCAACTCCTGTCGTTTCGACAAAGGATAAATAGCTTATCGATAAAGGCGGATTAGAGGAAAATCTCAATTAATATTACTTGTAAATAATATTAAGAATATTACGTAATTACTTGTTTTTAATATAATTAATTAGTAGACTTAAAGTGAATTCATAGTTGGAATCATGAATAGTCAAGATCAATAACGCATAGGTTTAATCTAATGGCTGATGTTGTACGGTTTTATTTTAGTTTCCGCAGCCCATATTCCTGGCTGGCAATGTATCGTATGAATTTAATACGTGATGAGCTATCTGTTGAAATGGAAATGATTCCAGTATTCCCTGCAGGAGATAAAAATGATCTCATACTTTCTGATCAAAACAAGGTTAAGTATATTGCCAGTGACGTTGACCGGTTAGCTTCTGCATATAGATTAGCTATTCAATGGCCGAAGCCATTTGATACTGATTGGTTAGCTGTTCATATAGCGTATATCTATGCTGCAGAGCAGGGTAAAGGGATGGCATTTTGTCTCGTTGTCTATGCGGCAAGGTTTATTGAAGGAAAAGATGTTGGTGGCGAGGAAATTAAGCGTGAACTAGCGGATAGATGTGGGCTTGATACCGATACATTGATTGGAGCACAGGAAAAACGTGAATATAAAAAGAAATTATTACAAGGCATGGCGCAGGCAGGAAAAGAAAGTGTATTTGGCGTGCCTTTTTTTAGATATAAGAAAACATCCTATTGGGGGAATGACAGGCTGGAATGGTTAGTCCGTGAGATTAATCACGATTCAGGAATGGACATCCCTGATCTATCGACAGATCCCTTTAAAAGACCTTATTAAAAGTGTAGCGTTTACTTAATTATGAAAATACTGATTATTGATGATTCAAAGGACTTCAGAGACCTGGTACGTGTCTATCTTGCCAAGGCAATGCAAGACGCAGAACTCATCGACTATGAAGTAGAGAAATTAGGGAAACCCGGTGATAATTTTCCGTGGGCAAACTATGACGTATTACTGCTCGATTATAATCTTGGGGGTGGGGAAGACGGTTTTGACTGGTTGAAAGAATTTGGTCGTAAAAATACTTTCCCTCCCACGATTATTTTGACTGCCCAAGGTGATGAATATATTGCTATTAAGGCAATTAAATTAGGAGCGGCTGATTATCTCAATAAGATTGATATCACTCCAGGACGATTAGCAGAAGCTATCAAAGAAGCCGTTGAGTTCAATTCACAGACTCTTGATGATCAAACAGAAGACATTAGCGAAGTTGGTCATATTGTGAAAAAGATTCACAATCAGGAAAATGAAAAAATTCTAAATAAAAAATTAGCGATTGGTTATAAGATTGTTCGAAAAATTGGACAAGGAGCGATGTCAAAAGTTTATCTTGCAGAGCGTGATGAAGATAAGCAATCACTTGTATTGAAAGTACTGGATATAAAAAATTCTCCTGGACATGCAACCATTGAGCGTTTTGTGCTTGAAGCGGAATTAATATCAGAGCTGAATTCACCTTTTGTTGTAAAGATATTTGAGTATGGCTTAACTGAAGATTATGGTTTTATTGCGATGGAATTTTTCTCTCGTGGTGATTTGAGACAACGAATGGAAATGAATATCCCGCCTGATTTAGCCGCGACATACATGGTTCATATTGCCTACGGGCTGAGTGAAATTCACAGAGTAGGTGTGATACATCGAGATTTAAAACCAGCAAATGTGATGTTTCGTGGCGACGATAGCCTGGCATTAGCAGATTTCGGTATTTCGAAAAAATTAGATTCAGGTAGTAATTTAACAACGCTGGGGCAGATAATGGGGACGCCACATTATATGAGTCCTGAGCAGGGTGAAGGAATAGCCGATGATATCCGTACAGATTTATATAGTGCAGGAGTCATGCTATATGAATTGTTGACCAAGGAAAAACCATTCAGCGCGCCAAGTCCAGCTGCATTAATCTACAAACACATCCATGAAGATATCCCAAGATTGCCGGAACAACTAAGTCAATTTCAGGGTATTATCGATAAATTATTGGCTAAAAAAGTCGATGACAGGTATTCATCAGCAAGTGAATTGATCGCAGCGTTGACACCGTTCGAATAACAACATAAATTTTATGTTTCGTTGTCCATCTTGCCAGTTGATTCTTCTTCAAGTTGTTTCAACCACCACGTTGCTTGATCTTTAGTTTCCTTGAACGCAAGTGCTTTATTAAGCGCTTGTGTTGAACGCAGTGTATCTTTCTGATGATATGAGGATATCCCAAGTAACAACCATGCGCTTGCCTGTATTTCTTTTTGACTCTTTAATGCCTCTTCAGAGACGACAGATTCCAAAGTATTTTTGGCTTTCTCCCAGTTTTCAAGCTCAACATAGATATGGCCAAGTTTGTAATATAAAGAAATATCGCTCAGTTTTGGCGTAAAGCGCTCAAGTAAAAGTGCCGCTTTTTCTTCTTCATGAGCTAGTAGCCAGCTATCAGTGAGCAGTCCTATATTGGTCTTTGATGCTTCAATGTTTCCATTGTTTATTTCGGTATCCAGGAGTGTCGCGGCTTTGAGTGGTAGTTGGAGATATAGATATGTTTGTGCCAGTTGGATAATGTCATCATTTTTTAAAATACCTTTTTCATAGGCGAGTTCAGAAACCGCCAAAGCTTTTTTTTCTTGTTTATTTTGTTGATAAACTGCAGCGAGTTGTAACCAGTAACTATTATTATCCGGATATTTATTAATCATCGTTTCCAGTAATGTCGCTGCATTACGAAACATTTTCGTCTCGTAATAGGCGGCAATGAGCAATTCATACCAGGATTGTTGTGGTGAGTCTGATTTCTCAATTGCGGATTTTGCATGAGGTATTATTTTTTTAAAATTGTTAGTCTGGTAATAAGCGGTCGCAGCCAGGAGATGAGCCTCTGACGTAGGTTCTGTTTCTTTATTAAACCACTTATCAAGATATGCCAGGCCTTCGGTATATTTTTCGGAGTGTATATATAACTGGGCAATTATGTAGTTGAGCTCATGTGTTACTTTATCAGGCAATGAATTAGCATTGATTGCTGTCAAGAACGATTCTATAGAACGCGGAAAGTTTTCTTGAGAATTGTAGGCATAACCTAGGGTTTGATTAATTACTGCTTTGTCATAAGGTTTTAGATTATTTTTTCCAAGGTAACTGTTAAGCTTTTTAATTGCAGTTTCATGATCTTCCTCTTCCATTATTTTTCGTACTTCATTGAGAAGTTCATAGGTTTCTTGCGTAAGCAGGAATTGTTTATCTTCTTCATTAGCCTGCACGAGACTCGTCATTAATAGAAAAATGAAACCAATTACCAAGTGGGATTTATTCGTGGAGATCATTTCTGTAGTTTGAAATGAACATCTTGGCGTGCACGCCTTTCAATAGCTTTACCATCAATAACTTCAGGATTGAATTTCCATTTTGTAATCGCTTTTAACACTGAGCGATCAAATATTTTTGGCGGGTTAGACGTTATAATATTTGGATCCTTGACTGTTCCATCAACTGCAATAGTAAATTCGACTGTTACTACACCTTCAACGCCTGAACGAAGTGCTCTTGGTGGGTAAGATGGTTTGATTTTTAATGTTGGGACAAGGTCTGTCGCAATAACAGGTACTATAGGTGCTGCTTTTACTGGTGCTTGTCCAGATTTCAGGAAATCGCCAATATAAGGGACACCATTAATGGATAGTGGAACATTAATCTCGGGTCTGGGTAGCTCTGCTTGTGTTTTAACCGGTTTTTTTATCTCTGGTATTGGCAGATCAGGAGGGGGTAGTTTTTCTTCTTCGTCTTTTAGTAATTGCTGTTGCTTTTCTTCAACTTTACGTTCTTCGGTCTTTGTTTTCTCCCTAACTTGAATAAAATCAAGAAAATTAACTGATGCAATTCTGTTCAATTGTTTTTGTTCATTGGAAACCAGTTGTAATATAAGAAAAAAAATCAGGATATTGACTGTGCAAGCAGTAATGAATATCAGTGCTTGCCTACCGAAGAATAGCTTATTTTTTGCTAGCAGCAATTGCGACATTGCTCACACCTGATAGTCTTACTTGGTCCAGTACATCTATCGTGGCACCTGTCAGTGCATTTTTATCTGCCATAATAATGACCGTGCCTTCTGGATTTTGAGCGTGTAACTGTTCGATATGTGCTCGAATTGATCGGATATCGACATGTTTATTATCGATCCATACTTCACCTTGCTTATTAACCGAAATAATCAGACTTGCTTGTTCCTGACGAACCGTTGTTTGCGCTGAAGGCCGGTCAACCTCTATGCCTGATTCTTTGGTAAACGAGGCGGTGACCAAAAAGAAGATTAGCAAAATAAACACCATATCGATTAATGGGGTCAGGTTGACATTCGCCGCTGATGTTTCTTGTTCAGTATGACTATGACGCATAATAGATCACTAGAATTGGAGTAAATCTTGTGCTTTTTCAGCTTGTAGTTTTGCCCGCCTGTCCAGATCGGAACTGAAATACAAACCTGCGAGAGAAGTTACCAGGCCCGCAGTGGTGGGTAACAGGGCGCGAGATATCCCTGAGGCCATGCCGCGTGTATTGCCAGTGCCGAATACATTCAACACATCAAAAATTGCGATCATACCTGTCACAGTTCCCAAGAGCCCTAAAAGTGGCAGCACTAGTGTAAATGTCTGGATAGGGATCAAATATTGTTTCAGGTTGTTAGAAATATCAGCAAGCAAGCCCTCTCTAATACGTAATGCGAACCACGAAGAATGATCAGTTCTGTTAGACCATTGTGTGGTAATAATGGCCAGTTTTTCTGGATAGACCATGAAGTAATAGTAATAACGTTCGATGATCAATGACCATAGAAATATTGAGGTGAGTAAGATGACAATCAAAACCGGACCACCACTCTCAAAAAATTCTATAAATTGTTCTAAAGAATCGTTCATGATTTATGAGACTCTGCGAGTTGTGCGACAAAGGCCGCGCTTTTTTCATCCAGAATATGAATGAGTCGATTACTCTTTGTTGAAAGGATGCTGTGTAACAGTAATAAAGGAATTGCTGCAACCAATCCCATCACTGTTGTCACCAATGCCTGGGATATTCCTCCAGACATTACTCTGGGGTCGCCTGTGCCAAATAATGTGATTGACTGAAAAGTCTCAATGATACCTGTTACAGTACCTAACAGACCAAGCAAAGGCGCAATGGCTGCAAACAGTGACAGTAATCCGAGACCTCTTCTTAATGGAGGCATTTCTTTGAGGATGGCCTCATCAAGTTTAAGACCCAGTGTTTCAGTATTCACGTCAGGACTGTCCAGATAAACTTTCATGATGCGACCAAGAGGATTTTCACCGGGGTTCTCATTCTTCATCTGTATGATAACTTTACGATCAATGGAAGATAAAGTTATGTAACGTTCCAAGGCGATAATCAAACCGACTAATGCCAGTAAAATAATTAATAACCCCACGCTACCACCTTGCTTAATCCGTGTTTTCAAATCAGGTGTCTGAACCAGTAAGGCAAGCATTGCGCCTTTGGTAGGATCAAGCGGAAAAGGCATGATGCCGGATTGAGATTCTTCAAGTGCAATGGCCATGGATTGAAATCGATTTGAGGGTTGTCTGGCGGGTTCAACCAGTTTTTCAGAATCCGGGAGATATCTTAAAAAACGACCATTTGAAATAGCGTTAAAGGTGCCGATGCGTGTAACCTGTTGATGGACTTCTTCGCCATTACTATTGATAAAACCGGTGTTAAATCGAACAACTTTTCCGGACTCAACCATTTCATCCAGCACTAAAAGCCAGAGTTGCTCAAGTTCTTTAATTTCAGGCAGTTTTTTACTGGAGGCCAATGCATCGGTGATAGAATCTCGATCCGGTTTTTGCGCTGAGACTAAAGAGGTATCTATTACAGCGTCGATATCCCCTGCAATTTGCCTGACAACACCATGTAATTCTCCTAGCGAACCTGCTCTTGATTCCAATAGTTCTGTTTGTTTGGAAATTTGATTGTCATAAAGACTATATGTGCGGCGGAGATTTTCACCACGTTTATTTTGTTTCTCAAGAATGGTCAATGCTTCTTCTAATAATTGTTCTTGTTCATCTTTTTTCTGTTTAAAAAATTCTTCTCTCGCAACATTCTCTTTTTTCTCAAACGCGCTTTGTTCTTGAACTTCTTTTAGAAGCTGGTCTATTGTTTTAGGTGGTTCTGCATAGACAACGGTGGAAATAAACATGCTCAAGATGCAGATAATGTTTGTTTGTCTTTTGACGGTCATTTTATTTCTACCGGCGCGACAATGGGGAGTCTGATCAGATTAGGCGGTGCTTGTTTCTTGGCTATTTGAATACCCTGCGCAATCGAACGGTTATAATCTTCAGATAAAGTTTTCCATTGCTTATCTTGTTTATCCCAATAACCGCTCTCTTTACTATCAAGAGTTTGGTAAAAAATTGATAGTCGTCCGATTCTTAAAATTTCTACGGTGCTGGAGGAGTTGTTAATTTGAATTGTTTCAGTCAGGGTATCAATCGTACGACCGTATTCCATTTCTATTTGATAGGCTTCCATGATGCGACGATATTTATCCGGCAGGGAAACATCAGGTCGGTCCATCATATTCTTGAGTAAATTTACTCTGGCGATGCGTTCTTCTTGCAGGAATGGGGCATCAAGTGAGACGAATTCTTCCAATACTTCAATCATACGTAGTTGTAGTGGAACGATGTTCTGCTGGGTCTCGGCAATACTGTTTATTTGATCAGAAAGAGAAGCAGTAGTTTCCAATTGGTTTTCTGTTAATTTTTCCAATTGGTCATTATAAGTTTTTAAACTGTCGATCTTGCGCAGAGTTGTTCGATACTGCTGCAACATGTCTTTAGTATTGTCAGCGTACTTATCTATATTCTGTTGAGATTGTTGTGCATGCACATTAGTCTCCAGCGTATCTTCGACGGCGCTTTGGAGTTTATTTTCAGCAAAAGTGATGGTCGGTGAAACCAACAATAGGCAGAATGACAACGAGGTAAATTTCATGTGTTTTATAAGGAAAATATCCTAAGCCTTAATAATCGTTAATAATTAATGAATCATATCCGCACTGGCGTATATTATGCAAACGAATATCATTCGTTTAATTATGTTATTTGGTAGACACAATAGTCATATGGAGCTCGAATTATTAATGGTGTTTAATTTCAAAAGGTCTTTCAATATTTTAGGTGTTGGGACTGTATGATGAGTCTGCGCTTTCGCTTAAATTTATTGATTACACTGCTATTTGCCATAATTCTGCTAGCAGGTAGTTTTTATGTGATAAACAATGCACGAACAGCTATCAAAGAAGAAATGCAGTCTGTCGCGAAATTGACTTTGCAGTTAGTTGAAATTGCATTGATGAATAATACGGATAGTAGTACACCCGAGATTCAGAAAAGTGTGTTGGAGAATATTGCTAACCTGGATAGTACGCGACACCTTGAAATTGAATTATACAAAACCGGAAACGTTGGAAAAATAATTCCGGTAAGAGTCATGCCATCAATTACCTCTGAGGCACCTGAATGGTTCATTCAAATGGTGAAACCTTTGCCAGTGGAATACAGGCGTACTTTCAGGGTTGCCGAGGCGTTCTATACAGAGATACTCATCAGGGCCAATCCTTCAGACGAGATCACTGAAGTTTGGAATGAAACCAAGGGCGTTTTAGCATTACTGGTTTTATTTGCGTTGTTAGCAAACATTCTGGTTTATATCATTCTAGGTCGTGGCCTTGCGCCAATTGAATCGATATTGAAAGGGTTGGATGGTATCGAACAAGGAGAATATCAACTTCGATTACCCAAGTTTAAATTCCCTGAATTTTCCAGAATTTCAGAAAAGTTTAATAATATGGCAGAGGTGCTGCAAAAAAGTAGAGATGAGAATAGATTGTTAACGCAAAAATCACTCGCGATTCAGGAAGATGAAAGAAGAATTCTTGCGCAAGAATTACATGATGAGTTTGGGCAATCAATCACGGCAATTAAGGCAGTTGCTGTATCAATTGAACAAGCAAAACATCAAGATGATGAGATGCTCAAGAGTAGTGCGAAAACGATAGGCGTGTTTTCTGATCGAATGTATGAAGTTGCACGCCGAATGATGAGACAATTGCGACCAGCAATTCTTGATGAGTTTGGATTGATCTCGGCGTTACAGGATATGATTGATGATTGGAATGCAAGACATGAAGATGTATTTTGTCACTTTGAGTTTAAAGGTAAGTTCGATGAGCTCGGAGAAGAAGTCAATATCAGTATCTATAGAATCGTCCAGGAAAGTCTTACTAACATCATTAAACATGCTCAAGCTTCGGATGTAACAGTTTGTTTAACTCAAGTTGACAGAGATAAGGAAGTTGATTCACCACATGAGATCGGAATACAGTTACTGATCAAAGATAATGGAACTGGTTTTGATGAAACAACGCATCGAGGATTGGGGTTGTTGGGGATGCGTGAACGTGTTGAGGCATTACATGGATCACTTGTCATAAACTCTGTAATCAACGAAGGTGTTGAAATTATTGTCTCGCTTTGAAGATTAATGGCAGGAACTACAGGAAAAGGTTATGACGAATACTTCTGTTTCGGCATCAACAAATAAAATTAGAGTATTGCTGGTTGATGATCACGCCGTTGTGCGTGTGGGATATCAGATGCTATTACAGAATACGGAAGATATCGAAGTCGTATCTGAAGCTAATTCAGGCGAACAAGCCTGCAAACAATATGTCGATAAAGAACCTGATGTAGTGGTAATGGATCTTTCTATGCCAGGCATAGGTGGGCTGGAGGCGATACGGAGAATTGTGGCCAGAGATTCAAATGCCAAAATTCTGGTGTTTAGCATGCATGAAAGCACAATATTTGTTGAACAAGCCTTGCAGGCGGGGGCGCGTGGTTATATTACCAAGAGCAGTGCACCGGAAGCATTGATTGAGGCTATACGCGAGTTGGCAGCAGGTAAATCACATATTGATTCTGAGATAGCGCAACAATTGGCCTTCAAAAAAACCATAGGTCAGGACACGCCGTTTTCTGATTTATCGACACGGGAATTTGAGATTTTTTGTCTACTTGCCGAGGGTTTGAATACCAGTGAAATTTCAAAGCGGCTTTCACTCAGTTACAAGACAGTCGCAAATTACAGTACACAAATTAAATCTAAACTGAATGTTTCGACTGTTGCTGAACTTGCGCGTTTGGCTATACGCTATAAGATTGTCGAGGCGTAAATAAAACCGTAGGCGTTCACCAATGCCGTTCTCGCCCCGCTTAAGCTTCTTGCTTCACCATAGGGATCGCCGCTCTTACGCATCCATGCGTCCACGTCATACAGCACATCCTGTGCATAAAAAAAAGGAACCTTGCGGTTCCTTTTTTAACAACTTAAATAATTAAAATTATTTGTTGTTGATGTACATTGTTACTTCAAAGCCGAAACGAATGTCGCTGTATTCTGGTGTTTCCCATTTCATTATAGTAATCCTCTTTTTTGGTTAATGTTTAACTTCTTAATTCTACTATCTCTAATGCAGACTCCGTGCCATATTTCATAAAAAAATTAATAAATATATAAAACAACAACTTATGTATTATTAATTTAATATTATCACGATAAAATGGTTATAAATCTGGTTCATTTAAACCAAATCATGAACCAACATAACCATTATTAGCAGCATATTAGTCATCAATAGCCACTCCCCAAGGAAATTCTCCGACTGCGATGGTTTTGATCGCCTCATTAGTGGATGTGTCGATCACGGTGACTGTGCTACTGACACCATCAGTAGTAAATACACGACGACCATCTTTGGTAATAGCCAAACCCCATACACGTTTGCCTACAGGAATACTTTTAATCACTTTCAACGTATCTGCGTCCATAAGCCAGACACTATTAGAACGACCACCGGCAACATAGATGTGTTTTTCGTCTTTACTTAAGATGACATCTTTAGGTTTACTCTTGGGATCTTCTAGCTGTGCGCGCTTGATAATTTTTGCATTTTCCATGTCTACCTTGACAATTTCACCGTTGATCTCAGCAGTGGCATAGACAGTTTTATTATCTTTAGTAAATACAGCAGCGCGTGGTCGATGTCCTACGAGGATGTTATCAGTGATTGTATTACCAGGAACTGCAATTACATGGAGCATATTGGTAGATTCGCTGGTAACAATAACTTTGCTTCCATCTGGAGAAATGGCAACACCTTCTGGCTCAAGACCTACATGAATTTCGGCAATTAGATCACCAGTTTTTGGGTTGAATACTGACGCTTTCGCGTCATCTTCATTGGAAATATATATATTTCCATTGGGATGAACTGCAAATGTTTCTGGATCAGAACCAGATTCAAATTTCCTTAGCACCTCTAGTGTTCTCGGGTCGAATACAGCAATGCTATTTTCTTCACTGACTGCGACATAGACTTCTGTGCCATCAGGTGAAATACCAATACCGCGAGGACGCTCACCGATGTCGATTACTTTTTCAACTTCAAGTGTTTCGCCATTGATAACACTGACAGTGTTACCTTTTTCATTGGTAATAAAAATCCTGCCTGTGGGTGATGCATAGACGAATTGCATCATAGCGGTACACAGTATTGTCGAAAATATGGTTTTGGTTAATAGGGTTTGTTTCATGAGCATTTCCTCTTATATATATAGGTAATTCTGTTGCTATTTTTCGCAGTTCAATAGGCCGAGGCTATCCAGTGTTGGTGGCTTGGCTACGCCGCGGACAGGTGCTTCAGCTACAATTTTGTCATCTTCGACCAGCAATATCAGTTGTCTTAATTGCCCCGTCTCTCGGAAATCCATATCACTGCCTTTCTGACCATCAAAAGAGAGATTTGTTTTTAAATGTTCAAGCATTTGTTTTGCATCGATGATACTTTCTCTGGCGACAGAATCAGATGTCATTTTTACTGCAGCCCAACCAGCCCATGCAGCGTCATCCATGATGGCATGCTGATTTTTCTTGAACCGTTTATTCAGATCCCTTGCTGCAAATTTTACAAAATCGCCATGCCATCCGTGTGCTGTTGCATTAGAGTCAGGATTTTTTTGTTTCCACTGTGCAATAGCATCTGCCTTCATACTCGTGCTCGGTATGGTGTGTAAGGTATTCGGCATACAGCTCGTTCTGAGACTGTCATCTTCAGCGGTCAGGTTAAAGACGGCCATACCGGGGAGATGCTCACTCAACTTGTTCAATGTTTTTATATCAACAGCAGAAAGAACAGCAATATATTTACTGTAATCAGCACCCAGAGCATCGGCAGGATCGATGACATCCAGTTGATAGTTTTGTCCCAGAAATTGACCTTGAAGATTGGCTTCGCTAAGCCCCTGTTGAACACCGAGTAAGGCACTATGATTCTGTTCTCCAACGTAGGCGAAATGCACCTCAACTGTTTCCGCAGCGACGCTAATAGAAGAAATAAATAAGAAGCCTAAGCAAAGCCACAAACTATGAATATTTTTCTTTAACATAATCAATTATTCACCATATTATTCAGCAAGTTACGAACCTTTTTTTTTAAAATTTAAATTCTATTTGTTTAATGTTAATAAGCAATTTATGGGCGTGCTAACTAAAGGCTCTCGCCATTTCCTTATATTCCAGATGGTGGATCATACTCAGTATGACATGAGACTGTAAGGTAAATTCAAGTAGCAATAGTTAAAAGTTACAGGAATATATCCTGATATCATAAAAAATTGAGTTTATAATCTTCTATATTAAACGCTCGTACTTGATTATTTTTGCTGTAATATCATTTGATTTATACTGATTTGATACTGTAAACGACGCGCGTATTCATTAAAAAAACAGTATCATAATAAATGATTCAGCACCAAATTTGAATTACCGGGAGGGGAGGGGAAGGATTGTATGTTTAAATCTCTACAAATAGAGCCGGAAAAATGTACCGGTTGCTTGCAGTGTGAAATGGCTTGTTCCTATGAAGCCACCGGGTTGTTCAACCCATCAAAATCAAGAATCAAAGTTTTCACTTTTCATGATGAGGGACGATTTGTACCTTATACATGCACACAATGCGAAGAGGCCTGGTGTATGCATGCTTGTCCTGTGGAAGCGATTGTTGTTAATGAAGCTACTGGCGCAAAAGAAATCCTCGATGATATCTGTGTCGGTTGTAAAGTCTGTACCGTGGCATGTCCTTTTGGCACCGTGAACTACGATCATGACACGAAGGTGGTTGCTAAATGTGATTTGTGTGGGGGCGATCCTCAATGTGCAAGTGCTTGCCCAACAGACGCAATTACCTACGTAGATGCAGATCATACCGGTTTAGCACGTATGCGCGCTCATGCTGCGCAATCTTAGGAGATAACTCATGGCTTGGACAAGAAATGTATTACGTGTCAATTTGACAGACGGTTCTATTACTAATGAACCCCTTAATATGGAATGGGCGAATGATTATTTAGGTCAGCGAGGGCTCGCGACTAAATATCTAAGCGAAGAAATCGATCCAAAGTGTGATCCGCTTGGCCCTGACAACAAACTTATTATGACAACAGGTCCGCTTACAGGAACCATGGCATCAACAGCTGGACGTTATTCCGTTGTAACAAAAAGCCCTTTGACAGGTATTTTAGCCTGTTCGAATTCGGGCGGTTTCATCGGTAATGAAATGAAAAATGCTGGTTGGGATATGATTATCTTCGAAGGTAAGTCACCTAAACCTGTTTACCTCTATATGGAAAATGAAAAAGTAGAGCTTGTCCCCGCTGATGAAATCTGGGGGAAATCTGTTTGGGAAGCCGATGAAATTCTGCACAAAAAATATCAAGACCCATTACTCAGGATTGCCGCAGTAGGACGTTCTGCAGAAGCAGGTTGTTTGTATGCTGGCGTTATCAATGATCTACACAGAGCGGCAGGGCGTTCTGGTGTCGGAACCGTCATGGCGTCGAAAAACCTCAAGGCTATCGCTATTAGAGGCACAAAAGGTGTGGGTAATATTCAAGATCCTGTAGCTTTTATGAAAGCTACCAACGAAGGCAAGAAAGTTTTGGCAGAAAATGCAGTCACAGGTGAAGGTTTGCCAGCTCTGGGTACTCAGGTTTTGATGAATGTTATTAATGAAATGGGTGCCATGCCGACTCGGAACATGACTGAAGTCCAGTTTGAAGGTGCGGGCGATATTTCAGGCGAAGCGATGTTAGTGCCACGAGAAAGTGACGGCAAAGCTAACCTAACGACAAATGCGGGATGTTTTGCCTGCACCATTGCTTGCGGTAGGATTTCCACAATCGATCGAGGACATTTCTCCATTGAAAATAAACCTGAATATTGGGGTAATTCTGGAGGATTGGAATATGAAGCAGCCTGGGCACTAGGTTCGGATTGTGGTGTGAACGATATCGATGCCCTGACTTATGTTCAGTTTATTTGTAATGAAGATGGTTACGATCCCATTACCTTTGGCGCAACAGTAGCGGCAGCGATGGAAATGTTTGAGATGGGTGCCATTACAACCAAAGAGACAGATGGTGTGGAATTTAACTTTGGCTCTGCAGAAGCTCTAGTCAAAGCCGCTGAATGGGTTGCGACGGGAGAAGGCTTTGGTAAGGACTTGGCTTTGGGTTCAAAACGTTTGTGTGAGAAATACGGACATCCTGATTTATCGATGACCGTTAAAGGTCAAGAATTTCCGGCTTATGATCCTCGTGCAGTGCAAGGCATGGGCTTGGCATACGCAACCTCAAATCGTGGTGCTTGTCATTTAAGAGGCTATACCGTTGCTTCAGAAGTTTTAGGTATTCCGGTAAAAACCGATCCTTTGGCAACGGAGGGTAAGGCTGAATTAGTGAAAGCGTTTCAGGATGCGACAGCGACTGTTGATTCTGCAGGCTTATGTGTATTTACAACTTTCGCCTGGACGATGGAAGACATTGCACCGCAGATCGATGCAGCTTGTGAAGGCGACTGGAGCGCTGAAAGATGTCTTGAAGTTGGAGAGCGTATCTGGAATCTTGAACGGGATTTTAATAACGCTGCAGGTATGACCGCAGCCGACGATACACTGCCAAAAAGATTGTTAAAAGATGCGGCAAATGTTGGCCCGGCTCAGGGTCGAGTGAATGATCTTGATAAGATGTTACCAGAATATTACGCCCTTCGAGGCTGGACAGCAGATGGCCAATTGACTGATGAAACTCGTGCTCGATTTGGACTTTGATAATGATTTATTCAGGAGTTGAACGATGAAGCATGTCATTATCGGCGCAGGACCAGCAGGTGTTATTGCCGCAGAAACTCTGCGTAAGGTACAGCCCGATGCATCAGTAAAGCTAATTTGTGATGAGCCAGAACCGCCATACTCACGTATGGCGATTCCGTATTATCTTATTGAGAATATCACTGAGGCCGGGACTTATCTTCGCAAGTCAGACTCACATTTCAAGGATGCTAATATTGAACTCATACAAGACCGTGTATCCAGTGTTGACGCGGGTGCTAAAAAACTGACTCTTGAGAGTGGTAACACTGTCGAATATGACAAGCTGCTTATTGCAACAGGATCACATCCGATTCGCCCACCGATAGAAGGCATGGATCTACCGGGTGTCCATAGCTGTTGGACACTAGAAGATGGTCGACAAATTACGGCGAAAGCAACAAAAGGTTCTAACGTCGTACTTATGGGTGCTGGTTTTATTGGTTGTATCATTCTTGAAGCGCTGGCCTCGCGTGGTGTTAATCTAACCGTGGTTGAAATGGAAGATCGGATGGTGCCTAGAATGATGGATCAGAATTCTGGAAATCTGATTAAAAAATGGTGTCAGGAAAAGGGTGTTGCTGTGCATACCTCAACGCGTGTTGAATCAATTACTGAAGAGGGTGGTAGTCTCAAAGTTTCACTCAATAATGGCGAGGTCGTTGATGCCGACGTTGTGATCTCAGCAACCGGGGTGAAATCTAACATCCAATTTTTAGAAGGCAGCGGTGTTGAAACAGAATTTGGTGTGTTGGTAAACGATCGTTTGCAATCCAGCGAACCGGATATTTATGCAGCAGGTGATGTTTGCCAGGGTAAAGATTTTTCTACAGGCGAATATAGCGTACAGGCAATTCAGCCGACAGCAGCTGATCATGGCCGAATTGCGGCGATGAACATGGCGGGTAAAGATACAATACATCAAGGCAGTATTAATCTAAATGTATTAGATACCATGGGGCTTATCTCGAGTTCATACGGACAATGGATGGGAGTTGAAGGCGGACAATCTGCATCATTATATGATGCAGAACGTTATCGTTATATATGTCTTCAATTTGAAGGTGATGTTTTAGTTGGGGCACAGTCATTAGGCTTAACGCAACATGTGGGTGTCTTACGTGGTCTCATTCAAACTAGGCTGAAGTTGGGTAAATGGAAAGAACACTTAATCAAGGATCCAACACGGATCATGGAAGCTTATTTAGGATGTACACAAGCCATCGGACATAATGCGGGTGTCATCTAGGATATCTCTGACAGGATATTTCTAGAAATATCCTGCAGTAATATAGAAAGTATGCAAATCACTCTAAAGCTTTATGCCACCTTAGCTGAGTATCTTCCCGAAGGCACAAAGAAGCACAGGATACTCTTAGATATCTCTGATAGGGAGACGGCCTATAACGTGATTGAACGTTATAATGTCCCTAGAGAGCGAGCACATTTGGTTTTACTTAACGGTGTTTATCTAACACCAGAACAACGTGAGCAGCCTACCTTTAAAGAAGGCGATACACTTGCAGTGTGGCCGCCTGTTGCTGGCGGTTAAACTATAATTTTTTAAAAACTTCACGTCACGCTTCTGTAACAATAAGACTTATTTGTGTTATCTAAGGAATTAAAATGGAGATAATCTTCGAGCGCGAGATGACTATCTCACATAGTGATTTCTTCAGGATCTTACCTAAAGCCGTGGGGTCTCATCGTTATCATAAACAAGAAAATGTGATTACTGTTTCTCTAAATGATAAGGGTATTGCATGCGAGATAGTGATTAGCCTGTCAAAAGAACGAGTCCGTAAAATTGCCAGCCTGACGCTGCCTGTGACTGATGTCACATTTCAGGCAGGAAATATAACAGAAGAGCAGAAAATTGAATTTTTCAAGCGCTTTGATCGCGCATATCAACGCGGTGGTGGCTGACTAGCTTACACACGCAACCGCAGGTTCTAGCATAGTCAAAATTTTACTTGTATCTATTGATAATAAGTTGATTCGAACTAGTTAATTAGAATAAAATTATCTGATATATTGTTGATAGAGCAACGAGGAAATGCCCTGCAGCGCTAGCGGGGTTAATCTGATACAGATGATTACATATTGTTTCAGCTAGTTTTCGAGTATACTCAGACGCAAAATTAACACCAGATAGTGGTGTCTCGTTATTTATATTGGTCAAAACAGATGGAGAGTATCTTAAGCAATGGGAACTTATAGAACAGATAGTAGTCTTAATAGAAGCCATGGGATTCTGAAATATCCTCGTACAGAAGTTGAATTCATGAACATTCTGGATCATTTCGTGGGTAGAAACATAGGTCGGGCAGTTGCACATTTCGGTGTGCCAGAAGAAGAGTACACGCTTGGCAGTGGCCTAACATCAGTAAAATTTACTAAATCTGCTATAAGCTTTAATAGTCACTGCACGTTTATTGTCAATAATGTGGGCATTATTTCCAAGTATGAGTTTGAAAGAGGCGAGGCAGCTTAGAGTAATAATTGATCGTATGAAATAAAAGTTTAACGGCAGCCCTGCGAGTAAAACTAAAAAAGCCGTCCACTGACATAAGCAGAATATTAACTAGCGTTATATACTTTGCGTCTCGCGGTATTTTTTAATCCATATTTTTCCATTTTACGATAAAGTGTGCCTTTGGCAATCCCAAGATTTTTCGCTGCAAACGTTATATTACCAGCGCATTGATTGATAGCATTTTCTATGGCTTGCTGTTCGAGATGTTGGATACTCACCGGCGCTGGAGGTGATTCATTCTTCACATCGCGTGCAGATTTGATGGCCGTTTCATCAGTTGTGTAATCTTCTGGTAAATCTTTATCATTCAGTATTGCGTTACTGGACATGAAGCACATGTATTCAACCACGTTGACTAATTCTCGAATATTACCGGGCCACTCTCTTTCTTTTAGAGCCGCCGTCAAAGAAGGTGCAATGCTACGAGGTATAATCTGCTGAGTTTTCTTGATACGTTCTAGTACACTATTGGCGATCCCTTCAATATCATCCTGGCGTTTCGAGAGTGGATCGAGAGTGATAATGATTGTAGACAGGCGGTAGTATAAATCCGATCTGAAGCGGCCCTCAGCGACTTCTTTTCTGAGATCAACGTTTGTTGCGACGATGAGTCTAAAGTCAACCGAGATGGGTTTAACGTCGCCGACGCGATAGATTGTGTAATCTTGCAATACGCGTAAGAAAACAGGTTGAAGCTCCAGCGGTATTTCCGCAACCTCATCAAGGAAAAGGGTACCACCATTCGCCGCTTCTATTTTACCGGTCATGCCGTCTTTGCTGGCACCGGTGAATGCGCCATCGATATGGCCAAATAATTCACTATTTAAAAGTGTCTTGCTAATCGCACCACAGTTCAGGTCAATTAAGGGACCGTTGGAATAATTACTGGATTCATGGATTGCCTTGGCAAAAGATTCTTTACCAACGCCGGTGTCTCCCAGAAGTAGTACCGGCAGTCTTGTGCTGGCGGCCATACGCGCTTTGTTGAGGCTGGCTTTATAGGATGCGCTCTGACCATAAATCTTACTGAATGGATCTTTATCCGGATTCGGATTGAGTTTTTTAAAGTCTACCGCACGGTTGCTGACAGGCATATGCAACTGAAAACCTAGGAGCGTATTACTATCCTTGATGGGTTCAAGCCAGTCATCTTTAATCCAAGCACCATTATCATGTGGATAGACGATTTCATCGCCGCCAAAGCGCTCGAAGGATAAACGGCATTTTGATTCAGGGTCATAGTCAATGCCTAAAGTATTGAGTGTCTGTTTTGCGTTTTCAAAATAATTGATGAGCCTTCCTTTAATATCGAAAAGAAGACTCTCTGAATTGCGACTATGGTTGTCCTTTTGGTTACAAACTTCTCGAATGCAATGCCATTGTCTGTTATTGCGTATGGCTAGATTCAACTCTATCTGATGTGCCCATGAGGAAAGTAGAGGCGCATGTATTATATTTAGATCTTTTGCTAAGCCTGAGATATCTAGTACGCCGATGATCTGCATATCATAAGGGTCACGGATCACTTCTGCCGTGCAAGTCCAGGGTTTGAAGACTTGAAGAAAATGTTCTTCGCCATGAATCTGTGCCGCTAGACCCGTGGCAATCGTTGTACCCATAGAATTCGTGCCACACAACGCCTCTTGCCATCCGCTACTAGAAATTAGTCCAACGCCTTTTGCCTCTACTATTACATCTTCATTACCCACAAAGCCCACGTTCATACCTTGATGATTTAACAGAATCAAGATCATTTTAAGATCTGCTAACAAGGTACGAATATTATTGAGGACTGGTTGTGAGCAGCGAATAAGGTCTATGTGTTTCTTATGTAATAAATGGAATTCGTCGTCAGATAGCATTGCTGGAATCAATTTCTGGTCAGGGTTAATGCCATGAGCAAGGCTGCGTTGCCATGATTTTAAAACTAAATCACGAACAGAGAGTATTTTTACATCGCCAGAAGAGACAAAAAATTTATCCCATGCGAGGTCGACTTCCTTTTGTGAATAAATAAGGCTTCCGCTAGACAACATATTTGATGGTCAAACTGAACATTACAGTCCCGCTCCTGCTGTTACGACAAAACAAAAAAATGTTTGTTTCACTTCCTATGTCGCTTGGTCTATGTTTTCTATTAATATTAGTACACTAGATAAGTTTTGTTGTCAATGTCATATTAGGACTCCGAAGGATAATCATCCTACCGTTCCATTATAGCCCACTTAGTTCATAAATTTTTAATCGACTTTTTCTCTAGTTTTAGCGCACTCATATCGATATTAAATTCATATAAAACAAACTGTTAACTATTAGTTTTAGTAACCAATAGAAAATGGCATAAAAAGTGTATGACTCCTAATGTTCATTATTGTAGAAGCATCAGATTTTCTAGAAAATTAGTCTGTCTGGTGATTTCTGCTATTACAAAAACTGATTTTTTAATTACAAAATTATAAATCTTGAAATGGGGAGAAGATTTCTATGGTGATCAGAAATAACACCACTATTACACGAGCCATCTGCATATTAATGTGCTTAGGCGGTTCGCTTGCTATAACAACGGGAGCTGTAGCAGAAGAACGGAAGTTTAAATCACCGTTCCCGGAGGATTGGAGCTTAAGCGTGAGTGGTTATACACGCGTCTATGCCGGCATGCTTCTTGAGGATCAACAAGAAACTAAAGCAGATGATCAATTTGATCTGAATATGCTCAGAGCCAGTGTCTATTTAGATTTTGATGCGAGTACTGGTCCGTTGAATTGGAAATTAGTGACTCGTTTCGATAAGGAACATCACACAAATTATTCGGAAAACCTGGAAGCGCTAACCTTGGCGCAAAGTCCAGGTGGCAGTGCCACTCGGAATCATTATCTGGATCAATACCAAACCGATAACCTGAATGAATTTTTTCGGGAATACTATGTAGACTTTAGTCCGATAGACCGCATTAATATGCGCATTGGTAAGCAACAGCTGGTTTGGGGACAAAGTGACTTCTTTCAGGCAATGGATCTGATTCATGGCTTTGATTTTCGCTGGCGCTTGTTCTTTGAGAACAATGAAGATTGGCGGAAACCACTATTCCTGATTAACGCAGACATTGATATCCCTGAATTGGGTGGTAGCTTGAATGTATTCGTACGCCCTGGTCTCGATCGTGAAGAAGATATTGGTAACTACTTCAATATTGAAGGTGGTCGCTGGATCCCTACACCTTACAGAGGTGTTGATTTTACGGCGTTTACGGACTACAACGCGGACAATAATGACGAAGGTGATGAAAGTGACCCAACTTATGGTGCTCGCTGGAATAGTAATATTGGTTCATGGGGTTATTCATTAGCCTATCTCAAAGTTTTTAATCCATCACCTATCATGAACCCTGCGGTTAACGATCCGTCGGGATTCTTGGCTGCCTTCGGCGTGCCACAGGGAACAATGCGTTCTCATGGCTCATTAGCAGAAAATCAGGTGCTTGGTGACTGGACATTCCCACTTATCAATGTCTTTGGTATTACTACAAACGGATATATTGCAGGGATTGATTCAACCTTTAGCGCAGAAGTGACTTTTACACCGAATAAACCCTACAACTATGGTGCATTGGGTTCAGTATTACCTGGTTGGCAGGGTGTCAGAGAAAAAGATACGATCTCTGTGATGCTTCGTCTCGATAAAGAATTGAAATTAATGAAGTATTTACATACTCATCGTCCTTCACTGTCTAGTGTTCAGTTGTTTGATACCTGGATCCTTGACTATGAAAATGATGAAGACATTGTAGAGTTCGGTTCATTTGGCTCTAAAAAGAAAGAGCACACCGTGTATCTAACCATGTTTACCTTGATGAACTTTAAACGCGATACGATAAATCCATCCTTTGTGATTGGTACAGATTTAAGTAATGGCGGTGGTTTTGCTATTCCTGCAGTTGAATTTGTCTTTGGTGATAAATGGCGTGTTAAAGCAGAAGCCAATTTGTGGTGGCACACTGGTGATAAGAAAGAGGTTACAGGAAGAACCGTACCGGGCGGTACTGCTCATGCCAATCCCTTAGGTATCAATGAAAATTCAGCAGCATTATTTGATTGGTTCGGTGATGACAATCAGTTAGTACTTAAAATTACAAGACAGTTTTAAAAAGAGGAGCATATGAACATGTATAAGAAGTTAATTACAACATCGTTAGTCTCAGTCGGGTTGTTATTCGGCGCGCAGATGAACACGGTGGTCGCTGAGGAAATGCCAGCAGGAACAGTGTTGACGGCAGCTAACCTTGATCAATTCATTGATATGCAGTTTGAAGGCAAGCGTGTAGGCGATATGCTTACTGAGCGTCTTGAGTGGATGGTTCGTGAAAAAGCACTGACGATGAATATCCGTAATTCTGAGTTCATCGAGATGGACGAAAAATACATGCAGGCCACACAAGATGGTAAGGCCAATGTAGTTTTTAATGAATCAGATCGTACAGTGTCAGGCTGGACCGCAGGCATGTTCTTTGACCCGCATGATATCGATATGGATGATCCTTATGCCGGGGATAAACTTATCTGGAACTTACGTTCACCTACATACGGTGCAACGATGGATCTGCGTCATATCTCATGGGTATTCCTGGATGCCAAGAAAGGTATGGAACGTATCCAACGCTGGTGGGCACAACGTTACTATATGGAAGGTCGTCTAGATGGTGGACCTGTCTCTGAAGGTGATGGCACACAAATGCAGAAAACTGTATTGGTTGCTACCTATCCTCAGGATATTAAAGGTGTCGGTATCTACTCTATTCGTTATAACGATCCTACTGCAAAAACACCTGATGACACCTGGGCTTACTTGAAATCTGTACGCCGGGCACGTCGTTTAACAGGTAATGCCTGGATGGATCCTATCGGTGGTACTGTGCAGTTATATGATGATTGGGATATTTGGGATGCTGTTCCTACCAAATACAAATCAACCAAGTTACTTGGACGTCGTTGGGTATTCGCAATTGCTCATGCGCCTTTGATAACGGTTGATCTGACCTATAAGAACACAATCAAAGAGTTCCCTGCTGTAGAAATGGATAAAGCGCCACATTTTTTCCCTGCACCGCAGGTTCAATGGGAGCCACGTGAAGTATTCGTGATCGAAGGTACACCTCCAGATGAGCATCCTTATAGTAAGAAGGTTGTTTATATGGAAGTTGATTACCCACGTCCTTACTTAGGCGAAGCATATGACCAAAATGGCAAGTTCTGGAAATCTTTCATTTTCCAAAACCGTCAGGATATTGGTGATGATGGCTATAAAGCTATTATGCCAGTCGTTGGTCACATCATTGATTGGAAAGCTGAGTTCTCAACAACGTGGTCTTCAAACATGAAGGCTAATCCTGCTGGTGTTGAAGCAGACGACGTGACACTCAAGAAGCTAATCGAGATTGCCCGTTAATAATAAGTAGTAAAGATGTAGTTGTTTGATCTCCCTCTTGGTTAAGCTGCTGGATAATGAAAATTATCCAGCAGCGACACCTTTTATCGAGAATTCTTGAGATCTAAATTAAGCAGTTAGGCATGAAATTGTACACACACGCCTATCGGAAATTGAATAAAACTCATAATTACAGGTTTGGTGTTTTTCTATGGACGCAAAAGTGAAAGAAACGACAGAATCCCAGATTCCTAATCCAGAGAATGGTGCTAAAAAAAGCGGTTTTAGCATATTAACCTTTCTAGTCTCATTAATGCCCTGGACCATCGTTGGTGTTTTATTGTGGGCAGGAATATTCGTAAAACCTACTGCAGTAATTGAAGAAGTTATCCCTCCAGTCATTGATGTCAGGGATAATATATTTGGCTTAAGTAGAATAAATTCTGATACTTATATGGCCGCAGGCAATTATGGGAAAATTCTAATATCTACAGACAAAGGTAGAACCTGGAAAAATCAAAAAGCGCCCATTGAATCACATTTGCAAGATATCACCTCATGGGATGAAAAACGATCAATTGCAGTTGGTAATGAGGGTGTCACACTCATTACTGAAGATGGTGGTGAAACATGGGTGGAAGTTGAATCGCCTAAATCAGAAATCGCCAACAAATTACTCCGAGTCCACTCCTATCCCAATGGTGAAGCTTGGGCTGTAGGCGAGATGGGCATGATTCTGTCAAGTGCTGACTATGGTAAGACATGGAAACAAATGCGTGAAGAGAATGATGTTTTCATGAACGATATTGTACGTGCGGATGAAAATACACTTTTCATCGCGGGTGAATTTGGTCTCATTTTTAAAAGCGATGATAACGGACAGACCTGGAAAGATACTCAAACGGATAGCCCCAACAGTTTTACAGCGATTGCGTTTCGCACTCCTCTAGAGGGTGTGGTTGTAGGGCTAGGGGGTGCCATCGCCGCGACACACGATGCTGGTGTAACCTGGACATATATAGATCCAAAAAAATCGGGAATGACCGAACATTTGATGGACATTGACTGGTCTGAAGAGACTAATCAATGGGTAGGGGTTGGCAATAAAGGTAAGTGGATTAAATTCCCCAGTGATCTATCTACATTTGATTCAAAGAATCTTTCTGCAACTGACTTAACATCTCATACTGAAATGATATTAGACGGAGATAGTTTTCTTGCGGTTGGGGCAACAGTAGGTTCACTGGATCTGAAAACTGATACCTGGACATTAATATCCAACTAAGTTTACACATAATAATTATACTAAATAAAAAAATTAAGGGGTGGTCCGACGTACATAGTGCGGGCTAGATGGAGATTAAAATGACTGAGAATTTTGCACTTTTTGTTATGAGAAACAGGAAAGCTGTTTTGGCAATCGTTATTGCCATGACTGCCGTTCTTTCCATATTTGCCTATCGTATTGATGTAAAGACGGTGTTTGAAGACTTGCAGCCGGGTTCTCATCCCTACATAAAAGTTCACGAAGAGTTTAAAGATACCTTCGGTGGCACCAGCATCATCACTTTTATGATTCAATCAAAACAAGGCGATATTTTTCAAATGCCTGTTTTGGAAAAAATACGAGACCTCACACAAGGACTCTATAAGATAGATGCGATTAATGAATTCCAGATCTATTCTATCGCGGGTAAAAAACTTAAGGAAACGCGTGCATCCACAGTGGGGATTGAAAGCTTCCCTTACATGTGGCCAGATTTACCAGAGACGCAAGCAGATATTGATTATATGAAAGAGGCTATTTTGCGCAGCCCTCTCGTATACGGACCTTTTGTTTCAAAAGATTTAACAGCGACACTTATCACCGTAGACTTTTTCGATAATCTTTTAGACTTTAATCTTGCATATAAACAAGCGTATGCGCTGGTTGAAAGTCTTGATGATGATATTGTTGATATCAGCCTGGTGGGTAATCCCATACTGTATGGCTGGGTTGATCATTATCTGCCAGAAACAATGAAGCTGGTTGGTATAGCCGCGTTAATTTTTCTTGTATTACTGTTTGTCATCAACAGAACCTGGCGTGGGACAATTCTACCTATGTTGTCAGGTGCGATTAGTGCTATCTGGGCATTAGGTGTAGCACAACTCTGCGGTATTCACTTTGATCCACTTGTGGTGGTAGTCGCTATGCTGATTACTGCTCGCGCAGTATCGCATTCAGTACAGATGATGACACGTTTCCACGAGGAGATAGACAAAGTAGAGGGACACGAAGAAGACCTCAACTCAGAGGATGCAGCACGCATCACACTGACAGATTTACTCAGACCTGGACTGCTTGGTATTGCAACGGATGCAGGTTGTGTCACCGTTGTAGCAATCAGTCCCATTCCGCTACTACAAAAATTGGTCGTTCTCGC
>JBLHKO010000029.1:0-28470 GCA_047620145.1 Gammaproteobacteria bacterium
GTCATTGATGTATCGGCTAACACAGCGATGTTATCAGTAGGCATGGATTGTGTACCAACAGTTACCTTACCCCAGGCACCACCGACGTGGATATTACTGGCAAGTAAGGTCATATTTTTACCGAAGGTATTTTCATCACCGAAGGTTGCTGCCGACGAAAACAAGAGAGGTGTTTGCCCACCACCAAAACCTGAGTTCGGTTCCATGGTCAGTTCAAAACCAGCAGTCGTACCAATGTTTTCATAGGTAGTACTACCTGTAAAAGCGATACGGCTGTTCAGTGTTGTGCCGTTATCAGCACTCTGAACAACGTCAGAACTGTCGCCATCATCATAAAAAGTCAAACCTTCATTGATCCAGCCTGAAATATTCACTTCACCAGCGTTAGCCGCTTGTGAAATAGGTAGCATACTTGTCGCTAGAACAAGAGCAGCTCCTTTTAATAGTTTAGTTTTATTCACTGTGTATATCCTCCTTTAGGAATACAGTACTCTAGAGTTTAATATAAAATTAATAATTCGGCCTCCCCAGCCTTGTTCCCCCCAATGATTCCCGGTGTTAACAAGCCTTTTGAAGCTTAGTCCATGTAACGGTTTATAAAGCCATTAATCGGACGTAGTGAAAAATACTACAAAATTTCATGTGTTGCAAACACTTTTTGTTATTAAAACAACAATTAAAAACTATCCGGAAATTCGTTGTTTCTGCGCAACATTAATTGAATAAAATATCATATAAATTAATAGGTAAACTCGGCTTATTAAAACCAAACTGAAACAATAAAATGATTAAGAGCAAAGACTTTCGTTGTTTATTTGCAACAGTCATTGTTAAATCGATTCATATCAATGACTTAGAGAAATGTATGGCGCAAAAAGTTATTCTTAGGCACACAACTACTTGATTAGCACTGCAAGTTAGGAGAGGTATAAACGATGGTGCTACGATGGTTGCAACACCAGCAGCTTACTAATTTCTTATCACAGCCAAATCTCGATCAAGACCATATTTTTTGAGTTTCAAATATAACGTGCTTTTTGCTATACCTAAATGACGCGCCGCTTTTGCCAGATTGCCTTTTTTTGACTTGATAGTAGAGACAATAATCATTCGTTCAGCATCATCCAGTGTAAGGTCATTGTCATTCGACAGAATGTCAGCGAGTGACAATGATGATTTATCCTCACCCTGTAGTGATTGAAATTCATCAGGCATGTCTTCTATCGTTACCGTATTTGTCTGACACATTAAATGTGAGCACTCTACGACATTTCGCAACTCCCGAACATTACCAGGCCAGCTATAGCCTTTTAATGCCTTGATAAATTCAGGATCAAATTGTTTAGGCGGAGTGCCGTCACGTATAACAATTTGCTGAGCAAAATAGTCAACCAGCTCTTCAATATCATTTTTGTGTTCACGCAGCGCCGGAATAGTCAGGGTGATGACCGAAATGCGATAAAACAAATCCATGCGAAAGCGTCCTTCCTTCACGTCATGATTTAAATCACGATTGGTCGCAACAAGCACGCGAAAATCAACCTTGCGTTGCTTATGCTCACCCAGCCGACAAATTTCACCTTCTTGAAGTGCACGCAGAAAGTTGGCCTGGATATCAAGCGGCATCTCACCAATTTCATCAAGAAACAAAGTGCCTCCATCGGCGGCCTCAATTTTGCCCATCTTGCCTCCGCGTACAGCACCCGTAAACGCGCCTTCAACATAACCGAAGAGTTCACTGGTGATCAATTCGCGGGATAAGCCACCACAGTTCAACGTAATCAGTGGCCCTTTTCTTTTCGAACCTGCTTCGTGGATGGCCTTTGCAAAAACTTCTTTACCAACACCTGTTTCGCCCTGAATTAGAATGGGCACGGGCAACACTGCGAGACGTTGGGCTTTCTTGATGGTCTTGCGAACTAAAGGACTTGAACCAATAATATCTTTAAAAAATTTAATATCAGATTGCGGAGATGGGATATGATGAACGCCATTTGATCCCGCATACGCATTATGAGGCGATGGTATAACAATCATGCTGCCTAACTGATCAGTTCCTTCCATGACCGGTTGAATCCATTCAGATCTCAACCACTCGGTCTCCGGCATTTTTAATTCACTATTAATATTATGCACAATGGTTTGCCCATTGCTGTTAAATTTGATTCCTCGCATCGCCAGATTCGATGCAACGTTCTCATTCGCTTTGACGAGATAACCATGCTTATCCAGCAACATCAACGCATCTCTGGTAGGAGAAGAGAAGGTAGAAACCGCGGCATTCAACAACCTATTGGTTTCTTCCAGTTTGATTCTGATAATTCGACTTTCAATTCTACCCGCGGCTTCGACAACCAATGCTTGTGCGTGATGATTAAAACTGCTGCTTGCGCCCGACAAATCCAGAACACCCATAATCTCCAGACTGCCCGGATCTCTTATAACCATTGCGGTACATGTCCATGATTTTATGCCTTCGCAAAAATGCTCCGTGGTATTAATCTGTACTGGTGCACCGACTGACAGCACCGTGCCAATAGCATTGGTTCCCGCAGCATGCTCACTCCAGTTTGCCTGCGTACATAGACGAATATCATGACCATCCTCTACAGTCCTGCGATCACCTTCAACATGGAGACAAATACCATCACGATCTGCCAGGATCATCATCGAGCCTGATTCGGCGAGCGATTCTTTTGCCTGTTCCATTACCGGCATTGCGGCTTCCAGTAATTGTGAATTTTTATCGAGAAGAGATTGGTAGATTGCATCATCGACCATCAGACTAGTATGCGCACTCGATGGATCTACACCATCTTGTATGCATCGAGCCCAGGAATCACCAATAAAACTTCGAATAGAGTTTGTAGGCAATACACCACTGTTTACGTATGCATCCCAGGCTTTATCAACCTGTCTCGGACTAATGTCCGACCTTAAATATTTACTGGTATTTCCCACGAATAATTTTCCTCTTCAACTTAGCACCACTACTCTCTCTCTATATATAGGTAACGGAGAAATTCTAAATGTAACATAGAATGCTGATTTCAGTCTATTTCCTGAATCCCGGCATCGGACGACTTAATTCAGGTGGTGATTGACGATACAGACTATTAAAAATACAGGAAAATACCTAAAAGTTAGTATATTCAATACTATATAGCCGTGCCATAATGTCAGTTCGCAAACGTAATTATTCATTAAAGTATAATTTAATTTCTATCTTCTATTCAAAATACTGAAAAATATAGAAAAATTACCTTCTGAATGATACTTTTTTCACCTATAACGTCCGAAGTTTGAACGGTAGGATGATAATCGGACGTTAGTATTATTAATATTTCTCTTCAGCTAAGTATGATAACTATCTGTATTTACTGATTTATAGAAAGAATACTAGAGATGTTTAATATTGGCACACGTATTGCGTGTTCTAGACATTGCCCGAATGTTCTTAACGTTAAGTTAAATACACAGGACAATAACGATAAAAATATATGACATTGTATATGTTCATAATAAAAATGTAGTTCCTTGAGGAGGTAATTTTGTGAAAATATTTAATTCTAAATCTGTGATTATCGCTGGAGCATTAACTATGCTCAGTGGATTTTCATTTTCAGCAACTGCGGGTTCACCTGATGGAGACTGGCCTGACTACAATCGTGATAATAATTCATGGCGTCATAGCCCACTTAAACAAATAAATAGAGATAACGTGAAGGATTTGAATGTTGCATGGATACACCAACCTGGTGACATACAACAGGGATTACAAGCCACACCTATCGCGGTTGATGGAATCTTGTACTACGTCGCTGCAAATAACAATGTGTTTGCTGTTGATGGCGCAACCGGCAAAGCACTTTGGCACTATAAACCAGAGCTTAATCCACTGGCCGCAGAATCATTCTGGGCATCTCAAAGTCGTGGTGTCTCTGTTCGTTTTGGGATGGTTTATTTAGGTTCTCTTGACGGTCGTTTCATCGCTCTGGATGCAGCAACCGGTGCAGTGAAATGGGAAACACAGTTGACTGATTTTGAAAACTGTCAAGGTTGTAACTTTTCTTTCCCTCCGGCATTGGCAGGCGACATTCTTTATAGTGGTCATACCGGTGGTGATCAGCCACAACAAGGCAAGATTTTCGGTGTCAATGCAAAAACAGGTGCAAAGGTCTGGGAATTTCTCTCGATAAAAGATGATCCTAAGAGCTGGCCTGGAGACTCTGGTAAAATTGGTGGCGGCGGTGCATGGACGCCAGGTGTCTGGGATGAAGCGACTGATACCATCTACATGGGAACCAGTAATGCTGCACCTGATTTTAATAATACAGCGCGCTTGGGCGATAACCTCTATACAGCATCTATCGTTGCTCTAGATGCTCAAACAGGAAAGCTTAAGGCTTATCATCAAGAAGTTCCAAATGATAGCTGGGATTATGATTCAGCATTTGAAATCATGACCATTGAGAAAGGTGGTAAAAAATATCTTCATCACTTGAACAAAGGCGGCTTTGTTACCGTTCTTGACAAATCAAATATGAAAGTAGATAACGTTTGGCAATTTGCTAAAAACGTCAACTGGGTTAAGGGTATTGACCCTAAATCAGGCGCATTAATTGGCCGTGTTGATCCTAAAATGGATGAAGAGACAACTTTCTGTCCATCATTACTAGGGGCTCGTAGTTGGCAGCATTCTGCTTACAATCCAGATTACAATACTTACATCTCAAATGGCTGGGAGTTTTGTAATCTCGTCGTCGCCGGACCGCAAGATCCTGAAACAATTGCCTTTGCTGCACTACTTCTGGGTGTTGCAAAGTTTGAAATTGTTCCAGTTCCTGGGCTAAAAGCCGGTACTTCACGTTTAAGTGCTCATGATCCATTCACAGGGAAAATCAAATGGGAACTCGATTATGGTGATAACCCTGGTATGGCTTCAGTGCTATCAACGGGTGGTGGACTAGTCTTTAATGGCAATAGTACAGGCGATTATATGGCTTATGATGTTGAAACTGGCAAGAAATTGTGGAGCTTTAACGTCGGTAGTGGCATGCGCTCTGGCCCAATCAGCTATTTGGCTGGTGGCAAGCAATATATCGCAGTTCCAACCGGCTGGGGTGGATTAGCAGCAGCTTTTGCTGGTGGCGTATTCCCCAAATTCGTAGGTAATCCTGGCGGTGCAGCACTGGTTGTATTTGCGCTAGATTGAACTAAGTTTCAGTAAGTCGATCTATAGGTGGAAGGGTAATTAATTTTACCCTTCCATTTTTCTTTATGGTCACAGAATTTAAGAGAAACAGTTAATTTAAGAGGCATTATTAATGAAGCTCAGCACTAATCAATCTCCCGAGAAAACCTTAATTAAAGATCAATCAAAAATTTATAATAAAACATTATTTATCGCCCTCGCTATTTTTATGATGGTTGCTTTTGTTGATAGGCAATCCCTCGCTGTAGACGATACTGCTATTCCAGCCGTTGAATCAGATAAGTCCATATCTGAAATGGTGGCTGAGATTCAGTCTTCTCCCGAGGACATGAAGGCTGCTGAAACAATGTTTAATCAAAACTGCACCTATTGTCATGGCAACAAAGGCAGTGGTGGAAAGTCAAGAAAAATGCAATGTCTTACTCTGCTTAATGACGAATATGTCTTTAAGACTATTAAAGAGGGCAAGAAAGCAGGAGCAAACATCATGCCTTCATGGAAAAGGAGCTTTGATGATAATCAAATATTGACGCTCACTGCTTACGTGATGTCTCTTACAACTCTGCCTCAATGTGAGAAAAAATGATTTTATTGTCGTGTAATATTTTATCAAAAACCATAATGCAATATAATAAATAAGACTATCTTATAGGTAATTTACATGAAAAATTTAACCCTGCTATTCTCGACACTCCTACTTTCAGCTTTAAATCCTGCAGTAGTCAGCGCAGAGAGTATTGCCACTATTAAAGAAAATGGTGAGTTTAAAATCTGTGTCCATAAAAAAGCGCTTCCCTTTTCCGAGGAAAAGAGTGCTAGCGGCATGCATATCGATTTGGCGACGTTAATAGCAGAGGAATTAAAAGTGCCGTTGAAGCTAGCTTGGGTGAATTTACCGCGCTATGCGAAGTATGTGAAATGCGATGCCTTCATGGGTGTAGGAATATTTCCTGGAGAAGAAGAAGGGTTTCTAAAGAAAACAAAACCCTACGCTCAGATAGAAATACTCTCGATAACCAACACGAACAGACAACTAAAGAGCCTTGATGATTTCAATGGCTTGCGTGTAGCGACAACCTCCGGTTCCTTAATCCATATGGCTCTCCTCAAACAAGACACAGAAATCTTCGTTAGCCATTTAACTGACGATGCTATATTGACAGCCCTCGCAAATGGCGATGTAGATGTTGGTATTGTGGCAAACTCTGGTTGGGGTTGGTATAAAAAAAATAATCCGCAAGCGACAGACAAGTTTCATTCTCAATCAACAAAATTTCTCAATCCAACCAATGGATATCCATTGGGCATTGGTTTTCGCAACGCAGATAATGCCACTGTGACAGAAGCGAATGAAATTTTAGCTAGAATTAAAGAACGCGGTGACTTAGCTAAACTGCTTGATAAATACGGCCTCGAGCCAGCTGAATAAATATTATCAATTAACGATCATGATCAAACTAAACAATTTTATGAGAGGCATGGAAAACATGAATTACAGTACAGTACTAAAAACGATATTCATTACATTACTTCTTTCATTTTCCCCTATTAATGTACTTGCAGAAGATACTGTAGACTCACTCAATGCAAAAGCTGAAGAGGAAAACAGTCCTTATCGATGGGTAACGCTTGATAAGAAAGAGCTTGTAGGAGATGTTATCCCTGGCTCAACTATGAAAGTGCACAAACCAGAGACAATCATTGGTCGAGTTAAAGCTAAAGAGACTAGCGTTCGAAGATCAAAAAATGTTGTGCTTAAAGAAACAAGAGCACTTAAACCAGGTGGTCATTGGGGTCAATATTTTGTCGAAGCCTGGGTCTTTGATAATGAAGGCTTAGAGGTCGTCTACACATTTTGGCTTAGAAATCCCACTGAATATCTTTTCAAAGGTCCATATACAAACAACCCTGACGACAAAAAATGATACGTTCTATTGTGGGCTACGCTTCAGTCCATATACTGTGTTGTCCAGGTTGATTTCACTACGGAAAATGGTCATTTTGATTTACTTGTTTAAGTAAGAGGCACGTCAACTGACCTACTCTGTTGAGTTTGATTCACTCTGCTATTTTATGTGAACATTGATTAATGTAGATTAACTAGCCTTTCTAAGGATTAAACAAGTGACTTGTTAGTGTTCAGAAATTGTAGACTACCCAAATAAGAATGTTCCCTGCAACACTGGCTCATCTGTCAAAATGTAGATTCATCAACGCAAATCAAACATCTCACACATCAGTGCACTATTATATTTTATGATTTTGGGCGTTAGTGAAAACGATGCTGGAGTCTATAATACATTCCTATTTATGTCCCTAAAGATAGATCCAGAGAATTATCATTAGAAATGCTCTTTGAATAGTTAAAATCAGATTATTTAAAAAATTTCGTTGTTGATAATAAATATTCAAAAGTAGAAAGATGCGGCGTCTGAGTCAGTATTGCAGTGAAGCAAAGTTTAAGGTCGAATAATTATAGTTAAACCTGTCTTGTTGACTTCTACCTAGATCTTAGTCGAGTTTTTCAAGAATGTTCAGGTTTCCATATATCTATTATATGTGTTGAACTAAATTTATCCTTATTAGTATCAGTTCCTGTCACAGTTATCACGCCTTCTTTTTCTGGCAAAAAGTAGAACCGCAATGTTGGATCCATACTGATAGAAAATGTTAAATGGGCTTTTACGATTGGTTTATCGTTATATGCCACTTCAAGCGTATCAATAAAAAAAGCAGGTGGAATAATACTAGAACCAGCTTTTAAAGGTGCCAAACCAGTAATATTAGGATGGCGCACCTGTACTTGCATCAAGTTAGGTTGTCTAAATTTGACAAGACCAACAACCTTCATTTTCATTTTGCCGATTAATTTCACTGAGTCTTCCATACTGGCCGGTGGTGGTGCAGAGCAGGCTCCCTTCGCCCGTACAAAACTCTTGCTCATATAGAGCTCACCGGTATTTAATTCAGCTACAACACGTATATAACTATATGCATTGACGCGAATACGCATAGCGAGATCAGCTTTGCCACTATCAGGGGTAAATTCAAACATGCCAACGAGCGGCATTGGATTATTATCAACGAAGACATGCATCTTCTTGATATATTGATCCTTGGTTTGTGGAATTTTGGTATGAATGGATACAGGAACGATCGATGCATCTTCAGCAAGAACAGGAGCTTTTAATACCAGAATGTTTTGATCCGCACCTTCAATAATGTCTCGGTCCTGAAAATTCTGGTTTCTTAAATTAACTTCCCAAGCTTTGTCAGATAGCCTTTTCGGTGAGTTTTCTGGTTCGACATCTGCTAAAACCAAAGATGAAAATTGCATTAAAATTATAAATATTAAAGCATCTAATACATCTAGATTTAATTTAAAATGTTTTATTGTAATTACCTCGCTAAATTCTCTTAATACTCAATTCTTCTGTCACTCACTACTGCACATATTCAATAGCGATGTTGTCTTATGACTAAATTACTAAATCAATTATAAATCAAGGGGTTGTATGAGTCTACTGGCATATTAAATCAATAATTCCTTAAATATTAATACGTTAGCTAACAATATCGAGCATATCAAAAATACCCAACAATTCTAATTAGTCATATTCAATTTAAGGATGTAATAACTGAGATTAATAAATTAATACTAATCTCTTAGTAACATAGTTGTACAAAGATAATTACAGAATGGGAAAAGAAAAAGGCCATCTGCTGTAAAGCAGATGGCCTTAAATTAACTTTTGCAAATTATTATTTGAGGAGGGCGATCAAGCAACCTTTTCTGGTACGGGTAAATCTAACCATCCATAAAAGGTTCTAATATCCGGTTCAAAGTCATGCATCACTGGATACCATGGTGTAGGAGCTTCTACATCATGCTGACAAGCACACTCAGGGCAATAGTATTCACGATATACTTGCCATTGTGCATCAGGTGACATCAGGATTGGATACACTTCGTTAAACTTTTCAACACTATCACGCACATAAATTAGCGCATTAAGTTTCCAGTTTTCTGTGTATGGTCCAAAGACGTAACCACAGCTGCATTTGTTAACAAGATCTTTATTTTTATCCTCGACAATAAACAAGTGAGGCGCTAAAGGCAGGATGATTTTATCATCCCACGCCGCCCTCTCTTGCAAAATATCGACATAGTTGATGAAGCGTTCCTGATCTTTCGGCATGAACAACATTTTCCGAACTGTTTCCCAATCTAAGTCACCGTCGATCAAATCGGCAACTTGTTTACGTGTATAAGTTGTAGCCATTATTTCTTACCTCTACTAAATTTAATATTCCAAATTTGCGGACGTATTTGTCATACGCCCGCAATCATGATTGATTTATTCCTCGACCAACACCACTGTTCTCACATCAGGCATCTGGCTCAAGTCCATTGCATGTTTAGAACCAAATGTTGGAATTCCAAGCTCTTTCTCTGTGACTAACCAGTCAGCAGGGAGGTCCCAGAATGTGCGGAATTCATCCAAGAATGGTTGCGACAACTCAAAGCTCGATGCAAACATCTGCTGAACTTGTAATGACGCTTCCTTATTGACAATCCGTTTACGTTCCTCATCCATCCATTTTTTGACTGGAACACCGCGAGAAAGACGTGCTGCACGTATCTTTTTCTGCTCTGCCCTGGTCTTGGCTTCGTCAACATGGAAGAAATCTTTATCGTCTTTGGTGTATATCGCGCCATAAATTTTTAACGCATATTCTTCCAACAACACTTGGTCATTCAAATCTTTCTGAATGTTTTCGAGGGTACGATCTAACGGATCACCAAAACCTGGTCCACCACGTAAGTAATTCAGGTACAGATCACCGTTCTCAAAGATTTCTTCGGTAGTAATACACTGCTTGTCACGCTTCACAATTGCACCTGGCTCCAGATGATTTTCATAATCTGGGTAATCAGGATTCCAGTCATGGCCACCTGGCAATGATTTACCTTCCGCAATACGTTTATGTAAACCAGTGTTATGTGCTTCAAAACGATAACCAGTTGCTGAAGGATAACCACCCATCAGACCCCAGTCACTATTCATGTAGCCGTTGCCCATGAAGAACATTGTCCAATCAGCTGAGTTATGAACCATGCGCAAGGTCTCAAAACCCATGCCGCCACGATATTTACCATAACCACCCGTATTAGATTTGATCGCACGTCCTAGATAAAGAAGTGGCTCTGCCAATTCCCAAATCTCGCAATCACCCATGTCACCTTCAGGATTCCAGATAGCTGCTGCATGGTTAAGCCCGTCTTTCATAGCACAAGCGCCTGTTCCGCAAGCTGCAGTTTCAAAACTATTCACCGCATGGATTTCTTCTTCCTGATTAAAACCACCACCTTGCATCCAGTTACAAGGATTAGAGTTCCCTGCATTAACCTCTTCCAGATAACCACGAGAATAATAACCGCGGCTAACTGCTCTCCATAAAGAGCTCCAAGAAGAGACCAAGAAATGCCAAGCATCAGCATGAGCTGTTCTTCGATCGTTTGGATTAGTCCAGGTACCTTTTGGTAAACGAAACTCGGATGCGAAAAGAGAGCCATCGTTTATACGTTCGGTTGGTACCAATGTTTGAGTCATCATTACCCAAATACCACTGGTAAATGCGGTTGGGTTTGCGTTATACGTATGCCAACCCCAACGACTACAACCTTCAAAATCAAGACGCCAGGTAGCCTCAGGTTTAATTGTAATGGTACACGGCGCATGCATAATGGTATCAACCTTTGCAAATGGTGATGGCAGATGAACATCTTCATGCGTATAAGGCACGTCAACAAATGCAACGGTGTGGTACTTACCTGGGATGGTAAGGTCATGGATACGACTGACTAAACCACGACGACCATCTTCAATAATCTCAGACGAAAATGTCATGAAGTCATCAATACCAACATCAGCAATGGTTTCTTCAACAACATCACGAATCATATGGTCGCCTGCGATACGGGTTCTTTCATCAAGAATCCAGTATTTTGGTGTCCGCACATTTCGTTGAACTTCATGCTGCCAATCACGCATAGGCTTATCATTGACACCCGTTTTACGACAGGTAATTTGCACACCATCACCAAAACGTTGTATTTGGCCGTTAGACATAGAACCTGGGCCAACAGCACCAGTATCAATAACGTGTGTTACACCGCCTACCCATGCCACCAGATTACCTTCATGAAAGATAGGTACGATGGTACAAATATCACAGGGATGCACATTACCAATTTGACAATCATTATTGGTAAACATATCTCCAGGGTTGATTGTAGGATCTTCTTCCCAGTTGTTTTCAATCATGTATTTAATGGCCATACCCATGGTACCTACATGGATAATGATCCCTGTAGATGTACAGATACAGTCACCTGCTGTGTTGTAGAGGGTAAAACAAAGTTCACCTTCCTGTTCAACAATAGGAGAAGCCGCGATTTTCTTAGCTGTTTCTCTAGCATGCACAACACCGGCACGAAGCTTAGAAAATATCTTCTCATAGGTAATCGGATCAGAAGTCTTTAACTTAAACTCCTTTATGCCATGATAATGTCCGCTTTCTTTAGAGATGTTGTAGATATCATCTCTGTTTTGTTTGAGGGTTTTACCATTCGCTAGAATAGGCGCCCTTATTGCTTCTGGTTTATTCATAATTTATTCCTCATTCTTAAACCCAATTTAAGTATTGTTATGACTGAAACTATTTCTCTATGAGATGAAAAAGTCTATGCGTATCCATAAAGGTCTCAAAGCCTGGTGGAACAACGAATGTTGTCGCGTCGGACTCAATAACACATGGTCCGATCATTTTATTTCCTGCCTTGATTTTTTCCATAATGAATAGATCTGCATCATGCCACTTCTTTTGAAAGTAGAATTTCCTGGAGCCCATTTTCGCATCATCAGATGGCTCTGGACCCGCATCCGCTTCTTGAGGGATTGCTGGTTTCTTGACTTCGACAGTACCATGCATGATAGCTGTTGTAACACCGTAGCCTAACTCAGGAGAGCGAGCATTTTTTGCGTAAACGCGACCAAAAGTTTCTTCGTACGCCTCTATTAATTTCTCCCAATCCTCAGCGCCATTCGCTGACTTAATCGGCGAAATAATTTCAAGGTCATTAAGCTGCCCCATGTATTGCATACTGAAACCTGGTTCAAGTGTTACATCTTTCTCTTCGAAACCATTGATGCGGAACTCTTCAAGAACCTTTTCTTTTAACTCATCCCAAGCAGCTTGCAAAAGGACAGTTGCGTCGGCTTTGTCTTCATCGCTACTATTTGGTGGCATGGCCACATCAACACTCTTGTCGTAACGATATTCAAATTCTGCTGAGGCACAACCGAAAGCAGAAAATCCAGCCGCCCAAGCAGGAACGATAGTCTCCTTGAAACCAAGCCCCATGGTATATCCATAGGAATGAACTGGGCCAGCGCCGCCATAAGAGAAACAAACAAAGTCAGCTGGAGTATAACCTTTAGCTGAAATCATATCTGACAGATGCTGACGTAAAGAGGCATCTAGTAACTCGATGGTCCCTGCTGCTGCATCTTCAACACTCATACCTAATTTATCAGCAAGCTGATCTTTGATGCACTGACGTGCACGATCAACGTTTAGCTCTAAGGCACCGCCAAGGAAATTGTCAGGATTAAGATAGCCAAGAATGATATGACAATCAGTGACTGATACAGTATCAACGCCACCCTCTTCCCAACATGTACCAACGCGATAACCGGCACTATCAGGTCCCAATTTAATTGCATCTGAGTATGGGTCGATGCGAACAAAACTTCCTGCACCCGCACCAACTGAATCCATAGCAACTAGGGGCAGTGACAATACTAAACGGGCCATATCTTTATCACGACCAATAGCAAAGTTTCCTTTAACAATCAGTGCCATGTCAAAGCTGGTTCCACCAATATCAGAACAAGCGATATTTTCATAACCTAGTTGCTTACCTAAATAAGCGGCACCAATAACGCCACCTATTGGACCAGAAACCAGGGTACGGGCTAATTCTTTCGCTTTCCAACTGATGGTTCCACCATGACTCGCCATTACTCGAACATCAAACTTACCGCCCAGGCCTTTCAATTTGTCACTCAGGTTTTTCAGCGTGATGCGTGATGGTTCAGCCGCGTAGGCTTCAAGGATGGTCGTGTTAGTACGATGACTTTCTTTACGGTTTGGGTAGTAATCAGAAGAAGCAAAAACAGGGATATTCTTACCTGATGCTTTGACTTCCTCAAGAACGACATCTCTAACTGCACGCTCATGTTCTGCATTCGTGTGAGAATTAAGAAAACTGATAACAATCCCCTTAACATCACGTGCAATCAGCTCTTTAGCCATTTCATGCGCTTCATTTAAACGTACTGGAATCACAACCGTGCCCTGACAATCGATACGTTCGGTGACACCACGAGTGTCTTGAATAGCAACCAGTGGTTCATCATAGCGATGTGAATTTAAATGTAATCGATCTTCGAACGCATAACCCAGATAGCACTGTAGTGCACGACCCATGCGGTGATTATCTTCAAAACCTTTACTACAAATCAGTCCTGTACGGAGACCATTACGTGAAACAACTCTGTTCAACATAGCCGTGCCAGAATAGACACAAGTGGTCATTTCTGCATACACTTCTTCGATTGAGCGATCCCAACCAGAAAGTGCATCTATACTTGACTCAACTACAGCAGCAGCTTCATCTGAGCTACTCTGTGCCTTACCTACAATAAATTGGCCGTCGGCCGCTACAAAAAACGTATCGGTCATTGTGCCACCGGCATCAATTCCTAATACTTCTACGGGATTATCTGAAATCAAAATACACTCCTCCTCAGAACTTTTAGTTACGTTAAAATCACTTCAATATTTATTGACCAATATACAAGCTGACACGAAATACGAATTTTTTAAAAATTCCCCGAATTTTCATGCCACAAAGTCATAAAATTTTAAAATCAGTAACAACAAATGCAAAAGTTATGCCGACAACTCAAGAATAACCCATAATTAATCTATCTGATTGATTAATATAGATATTAATATTGATCTATCTACTTATAAAGAAGATGATTTAGAGTATGATTTTCGTACGATCGGATGAACTCCGGTCATATTTATAGGCTAAAAATTACAGTCCCAATAACCTCATAAGTTGATATCCCAGTATCTAATTGATTCTTAAGTTAGAGCCTCTTACATAGACTCTAAAATAGAAGAGACTGGAACATTCTTAAAAATTTACAGCGTAAGAATTATAACGCAAAAATTATTATTAATCCCAATTAAGCTTGAAATTGATTATAATCTTCATCGCAGATTAACCAGATAATTAGCTGCCTACAATCAGTAGAAAAAAATAAAAATAATTTTACTTTAATCAAATGTAACTTCTAACTCCAACAACATAAATATTCCTAATTAATACTAAGAGGCTTTTTATATATGTTTTCATACAACACCGAACATCTCTTCTCGTACGCCGCAACTTTGCAAGAACCCTTTGAAATTATTGGCCCTGTTGCCGAAGGTCTGCGGATCAATGTATATGTCACGGGTGGTGAAGTCACCGGCCCAAAAGTTCAGGGTAAACTTTTAGCTGTAGGTGCTGATTGGTTGACTATCAGACGTGATGGTATCGGGGTTCTGGATGTGCGAACTACTATTGAAACCCATGATGGAGCATTAATTTATATGTCCTATAATGGTTTCGGTGATTTTGGTGAAGATGGTTACGATAAATTTATAGCGAATGAACCGCCCGTGGTAACGCCGCTTCGAGTTGTGACTCGATTTCAAACATCACACCCTGATTACACTTGGTTAAACCGACTGCAATGCATTAACATTGGTGAAGTCGACCTTAGCAAACCGCTAGCGAGTTATGATGTTTACGCGTTGAAATAATATCTAGCTAACGATTATTGCAAAGTAATCAGCTTTAGCCTGCCATAAAAGCTTCTACCGCAGCCTGATGATCTGCATGCACTTTGGCCCCTGCCAGTCTTGCGTTGGTAGAATCAATAGTCGCCTGTAAGCCTGGAATCTCAGCGATAATATCCCAGTCGTGAACGGCCTGACACACTAGTGCTGTATAGACAAAGGTATGTGATGCCATGATGTCAGCATAACTAAATTCGCCACAGATATAAGGATTAAAACTAGCAAGTGATTTTAGCGCTATTATGCCATTCTCAAGTACAGGCTTGGCTTCCTCGCAGGCATTGGCGTTGCGCTCTCCACCAAAAAATATTTCCGGGAAATGGCGTCGTCCCTGTAGATCGAAATAAAGTTCAAGCACTTTCATTACCTCACGGACTTTGGCGGCTGCAAATGCATCCGCTGGCATTAGTGCGGGGCTTGGTTGGATTGCTTCGAGATATTCTAAAATCGCAGTAGTTTCTGACAGAAAACCATGCTCAGTTTCCAGGCATGGCACTTTCCCCATAGGACTCATTGATTTAAAGTCCCCCTCCTGACTCGGCATAGTTGTCACTTCTTCGAAATCTATGCCTTTTTCCAAGAGAGCAAATTTCACCATGTTGTAATAATTACTTATTCTAACGCCATGTAGCTTGATCATTTTCATGACTCCTCTAAATCATATAAATTTATTACATTAATAAAGGGTATTAAATTATATCTCACTCCGTTTCAACAATGACTGCTCCGTAAAAACCACCCTCCTCGATCAAGTTATGAGCCTCTGCTATTTTTTCTATTGGCTTCCGATGGGCTATTCTATGTTGTAATAAATCTCTTCCCAACAACTCGGTAATATCATCAATAGCATCCATCTTTGCTGATTCTGGCATGGCGTAGACTAGCACCATGCGAATCGTCAAATCCATAAACATCATACGCCGAAATGGTAATAGCGGTTCGGGGACAACCATAGACCCATATGTCGCAATTGTTGCACCTGTTGCAAGTACCTCAAGAAATACAGGCAGGTTGGCACCAAATTCACAATCTACTACACGATCAACTCCTTGACCTGCTGTTATATCTTTTACTAAATTTATTAACTCATCACCTTGATGAGAACACACAGCATCTGCGCCTGCGGCATAACAATATTTTTCCGCCTCTGGATTACTGGCTGTAGCAATGACTTGTGCCCCAGCATACTTTGCCCATTGAATCGCATAGTGCCCTACTCTACCTGCGCCACCTGTCACTAGTATTGTTTTGTTTTCCACTGGACCATCAGCAAAGACACATCGATGTGCGGTCATCCCGAGAATACCCATGCAGGCACCCACATCAAACTCAATGTTGTCTGGTAACCATACGGCCAACTTTGATTCTAATGTTACGTATTCAGCTGCGGTTCCAAAGCGTCTGCCATATTGAGCCTGATAAACCCATACACGTTCACCGATTCTGGACTCAGGGACACCTCGACCAACAGCTTCAATAACCCCAGCACCATCACTATGAGGAATAATAAACCCATCTTTTAATAAATCAGGGAATCCGCCAGCACGTTTCTTGGCATCTGATGGATTGACTGCTGAGCAATGCAATCGAACTAAAACTTCTCCATGTCCCGGGACAGGATTATCAAGTTCAACAATCTCTAATACATCAACTGCCGAGCCCATGGTTTTAAATACAGCTGCCTTCATCATTTACCTCTCATTACGATATGATTTGCAAAAAATTACTGAACACGACGAAGAACGGAGACGCAGTTTGTAACTCCAGAGCCACCAATGTTCACTGTCATAGCAAGCTCAGGCTCTCCTTTGACCGCTACACCAATTGGCGCACCTGTTAATTGCTTATAAAGCAAAGCATGCATGGATGCACCCGTTGCCCCTACAGGATGACCTTTAGATTTAAGTCCACCAGAAAGATTTATTGGACAATCTGCATCGGGACTGTATTTACCTTCCATAAAGTCATAACCTGCACGACCCGGCTCCGATAAACCCATAGCTTCTGTACACAACATTTGATTGATAGTGAAACAATCATGCACCTCAGCCACATCAATATCTGTTATCTGCACCCCTGCTTCCGAGCAAGCTTGTTGCACTGCGTGTTTTGCCGCTTGTAGCTCATGCAATGTTTCTTTACGTTCACTCATCATCATTCGCTGAGTCACATGTCCTATACCGGATAGCTCAACAGCATGCTTAAAATTGGCTTTAGCATTCTCGGTTGAAGTCAGGACTACGGCAGCTGCACCATCAGAAATCAATGAACAATCGTGTAATCTCAACGGCGGCGCAATCATCGGATTACTACCCTTACCTGAATCCGGTAAATTTAGAATCGCCTCCGCAGTCACCAACTGGAGCTTATCTGGCAAACTGCCAGGGCCGAAGTGGGCCATAGGATTTTGTATACCGTTGCGATAATTCTGTGCGGCAATGTGCGCAAACATAATACGTAAATCTTCATCACTCATGCCATGTTTTGCCTGATAGGCTTTCGCTAATTCGCCAAATAAACCAGGGAAGGTAACACCCATAGAACCTTCATCAGGCCAATAAGAGCTACAAGCTAAGGCATGCGTAACGCCTTGCGTATCCAGTAAACTCATCTTCTCTACACCAAGGGCAAGAACATTTTTAAAGCGCCCGCTCGCCACAGCATAGGCGGCGTTATAAATTGCTATTGATGAAGTCGCACAGGCCCCTTCTGTTCTAGTCGTTGGTTTATAGAGTAAGCCTTCAGGATCAATTTCCAACGCTAATGGCCCAACATGTTCTTGATTCACAAATAAAGAAGGTGAACATGAACCGAGCCAGATTGCATCAATATCCTTTGCCTCAAGACCGGCATCGGCAATGGCACCTGCACCTGCCTCGATTATCAATTCATAAAAAGTCTTAAGATCTTCAACTGTTCCTGCCTCTCGATCACGCTTAACGAATGCACCGAATTGAGTATTGTATGCGCCTACTATACTAATGTTCATCTAATGTTCTTCTCCATTAACTATTTCTCTAATTAAATTCAAATTCTTAAAAACTGCAATAACAAAAATTATATTTTTCGATCAGTTGCATCCCAAAAAACTTTACGAATATCCTTCTTCAGCACTTTCCCGACTGGGCTACGAGGTAATTCATCCCAAAAAATAATTTGTTTCGGAGCTTTGATACTGCCAAGTTTTTCTTTACAAATAGCAATAATTTCTTTCTCATCAGGCTTAATGTTTTTGTCTTTTAATTCAACAACCGCCGTTACTTGTTCACCCCACTTCTCGTCAGGTATCCCAATGACGGCACAATCATTAATAGCAGGATGTCCCCATATTAATTGTTCTATTTCACTGGGGTATACGTTAAAACCTCCAGAAATAATCATGTCTCGCTTACGATCAACAATAGATACGTAGCCATCTTCATCAAAAATACCAACGTCACCTGTGCGTTGCCAACCATTAATACGAATTTCCGCAGTTGCTTCTGGATTGTTATAGTAACGGCGCATCAATAAACCACCCTTCACAACAATTTCACCTTCTTTTCCTCGTGGCAGTATATTGCCCCCATCATCCATAATCTCCAATTCAATCTGTGGGGCAGCTTTACCGCAAGAGCGAAGCTTCGAAAAATCATTTTTCTCGAGCGCTTGACGATGATCCTCCACTGATAGAAAGGTGCACAGCATGGGAGATTCAGCCTGGCCATATGTTTGGACCATGACTGGACCAAAGATATCCATTGCCTCTTTAAGTTTTTCAACTGACATCGGCGCTGCAGCGTACCAGAAATAGCGCAAACTTGAATAATCATGATCCTTTACTCCATCATGTGTCAGCAACATATAAATGGCAGTGGGAGGTAAAAATAAGTGAGTAACCTGATAGGTCTCAATAGTAGACAACACTGTGTCTGGAACCATAGCATCCATCACCACAATTGATGCTCCTTGTAACATAAGTGCAAAGGAAGACACACCGCTCGCATGAGTCATAGGTGCACATACCAAATAACACGGTGGTATATCCGTAACTGGCATCAATTCCATCTGAATCGAAACCAGTGATTGCCAAGTCAGTGAACTCCACTCAGCTAATTTAGAATCACCCGTGGTACCACCCGTTGCAAACAAACTTAACAATGCTTGTTCATCAATAGTATGATCTGCTGACTGTTTTTTCACTTCTTGTTGCTTGATAGCGTTACTAGTGCTGGCAAAGAATTTAATTGACTGTCCAGCAACATGCTGGCCATTGAACTTGAGACAATGATCATTAGGGAAGTGTTTATCTAATTCTGGTAATTTTTTTACGATACTATCGTCCACAATTAGCATACTTGCGTTTGATTTCTTTAACAGCTTTAGATTAGCCTCTAATGTGTTTTTCGCATTCAGAGGTATCCAAATTGCGTCAATGCAGGAAACAGCAAAAATACAACAATAGGCAGCAACAGAATTAGGCGCATAGGTCGCTACGACATCGTTGGCTTTCACACCTTTCTCGGAGAGTATTCCCGCAATATGCCATGAGGCATTGATCATTTCCTGATAGTTCAAGGAGATGCCATTATCAAGATCAATAAACTTTGCCTCACCCTTGATTAGGGCTGGGCTCTGTTCCAGACAATCGATAATACGCATTAGATCAACTCCAACAGCTGAGGATGTGCATGGGCACTATCCTCTTATACTTGATAGTGTCTCAAGTACTGCTTCAGGCTTGGCATCTGTGGGAATAGTCAAATAATAAAAACCTTTCCGCTCACTATCTAAAACTTGCGTATCTTGACTATTCCAGAGTTGGCTCGTGATATCTTTTCCCATGGCACTTACTTCAACGCCAGGTTCATTAGATACAATGGAAAAATTAATATCGTCTGGTACAGTAAAATCAGTATCAACGGACGGCAAATAGACACCTACTGACCAGCGATAATGTTTGGCTACATTAATTACGGGTTGATACCAGGAAAGTTCTGCTCCATTCGCAGGCATCAATGCTGAATCTTCCATTAGTAAAACACCGGAAAGATTCGTTTCACTGAAGTATCGCAAAAAGTCAGCCAGATACATAGATGCTGTGTCTATATTTGATTCATCTGGCTCTACATCAACGGCATTGGCGGCCTTATGAGCTTTAGCCAAAAATAATCTTGGTGACGGTAGAACCAATACCATTGGCACAGATTCACCATAGTAATTACTCATTGCTGTAATGACTTCAGCCAATAATTCCCGTGGCGCAAATGCTTCTAGCATCGTCTTTAGGGCAACGGTAACTCTACGTTTTCCCGCCATTGAAGGGATTGCTTCTTCATCTTCTAGCATCCAATGGTGAAAAAGATCCCAGACATTAAGCACAACAATTTCGGCTTTTACCAATCCATGCGCCTGCCCATAAAAAGACATATAAGATGCAGGTGATGTCCATGGGTTCTCGTTCTTACCGAGCAACAAATTTTTGGTATAGGCATTGAAATCGATCCATAGTCGAGGAGATCCATCTCCTGACGATAGATAATTAACCAAATCTATAGCCATGTTTACTTTCTTTTATCGCTAGGCGGGATACCGGCTTGATTTCGAACAGTCTCAAGTTCAGCTTCCAGTTTCGCGATTTCTACATCTTTGGGATTAGCAAAATATACAGCGCCTGGGTTCTGTGGATCACGTTTATCATCATTACTCCCTGCATACACAAAACTCATATCACTATTCCATGAACCATAAAACGGAATATCTTTTGGTGGTTCTGATTTCACATGCTTCTTAACAAACTCAGCATAAGGTACGCCTTGTTTTTTGCGTTGTTCCCTATAATCAGCACGTAATTTTTCTGTTGCCTCAACATCAACGATTAAAGTCTCTTCATCAAAGGCTACGTGATAAATCTTTTTAGCCCAATCGGGTGTAATCAAACGCTCTTCTATGTCTTTAATTACCAACGCCGGATCGCGTTCCAATACATCACCATATCCACCTCCGGAACCCTGAGAGATCATATATAACTCACCACGCTTCGAGATTGAAAAACCTAACCCCATATGATGAGATGAGTATTTGGCATTCTCGTAAGGTTGTTCGTTCATGGTCTCAGCTATTGAGTGTTTGAATCTTTCAGGTTCACTTAGCATGACATCATAGACATCGACATCTTCGACTTTACACAATGGATACGCACCACAAGCATAACCACCAAATAGACCTGAAATTGGTGGTGCTTTGGAGCCAACACAGGTTGTCATAAAGCCCCACTGATCACTGTCTTTGGTTGCGACAATTTGTGTATATCCCATGCCGCCCCGGTACTTACCTGGAGCCTGCGTATTGGTGGTCATCTTCTTCGACACCAGTTGCAAGAAAGGCACATCTTCTTCATTCATTTCCTGCTCACCAATATCAGCCATTGATGCAAAGATAGGTGCTAGTGCATGTTCACCATCCATATCCATGCGTGCACCACCGCCCATACCATTTAAGTCGGCACAAAGATTACCCAACATTTCACCATGTTGATTTAACCCACCCCAAATATAGGTGCTAATCATGTTATACCAGGGTGATACAACCCGCGTATATTTAACCGGTACGCTATATAGGAATTTCGCAGCAGCTTGTTGAGCTATGGTGAATGAAAGAAAGATTGACATTAAACTCTGCGAGTTTGGTGCGTTAACACTGCCATCAACAATTGAACATGGTGGAGTTATCACTTCAATCGGCGCAAAAGCTGCCTGTCCACGTGGTAAATCTGGCCAAATGTGGTTTAAAAATGCCTGTGCAATCATTCCTTTACAACCAGGCAGTGCTGTATTTATTGCGCGGTTAGTAATCTCTGGGCTTGAACCGGTCAGATCAAAGATTAGGCGATCACCCTTCTTGGTCAGCGTACAATTGAGTTTAATCAATGCATTTTCGCGAAGCGTACTATCCATGGTGCAATAGGTTCGCACTGTCATATCTGGCCATTCGGCTATACGACGACGGACTTCAGCTTTGACACTATCATTGGTGCTACGCATACACGCTGTTAAAGCATCTGGTCCATCAATTGCCAAAATCTCCTTGATCCGTTTTTCAAGGCGCATACAAGCAAAGAGTTTTACTTTCATATCTTCGTATTGCAACTTTGGTTCGCGCACTGAGTTTTGCAGAAAAGTCAGAAGATCTTTTTTGATTTGATAATTCTCAACCACTTTGAAGGGAGACATTTTTAAACCTTCATCAAACGGTGTTTCTGCCATGGAGGGCATCCCACCCGGTTCAATGGCACCGTTTTCTCCCTCATGAACAGTAGAGGCTACCCAACAAACTAATGTTCCTTCATGATATATGGGCATGATCATGCTTTGATCAGTGTTGTGCACATTGCCGTAGCGTGAATCATTGTGAATAAAACCATCACCTTCTTTCAAACCAACGGTAGGTTCATGTATCCAGTTTTTAATGATAAATTTTATTGGATGGTGAACCAGCACTGAGAAGATCAATACGCCTCCGGCGCTACCAATCGTTAAATCACCAGACGCAGAATATATACCGGTAATAACATCGCCCCATTTTGCACCAGGTGCCGCACCCATTTGTTCAAGCATTTCATAGCTTTCATCGCAGGCTGATTGCATTCGATCACGTATCGAGGCCATCTGGTGAGGATCACCATGTTTCTTCACACACTCGGCCTCGTAGTCAGTACAAGGCATAATGTCATGATTACGCATGATCTCAGGATCAGGCCCGAGGAATAGTGTGGTTTCCTTCAGGAATTTAGCAATTAGCTCTTGGTCTTCAAGAACCGCTTCTGCGTTAATATCTTTGCTCATATTAATATAACCTCTTTAATTCTTTTCATCATCACGCAGGAACCAAACAGCGCCCTGCTCAGCTGAAACATACTTCCAGCCTTTCTCGATCAAGTAGGTGGTAACATCAGATGACACAATACCAGGACCAATTATTTCAGTGCCTGCAGGAATGTCTTCTTTATTCCAGACTGGTGTCTTAACAGGTTTGCCGTCACCGACAAAGTAACAGGTACGTGTCGTTGATGGCTCGGGTGGTGGTTTACGCTTATCTTTAGCGATTGGTTTTATGTGTTTGAAGTGAACCGTTTCATGCTCAACATAGGAAGCCACTCGAATAGTATTGATACGTATCCCGGCTTCCGGTGCCTGACTACCTTCACCAAAACGCTTACCATAGTCAGTAGAAAATTGATCCAGAATATTCAATACATCAATAGCTGATTCAAGCCTATGTTTAGGCACAACAACCGTGGTTTGTACCAACTGGTTACCGTAACGCATATCCAGTTCAAGAGAATGTTGAATGTCATCTGCTTTAATCCCTTGTCTTAATAAATCAGCTTTCCCACGCTCACTCAGATCAGCAATAACATCGTTAAAGCGAGTGTAATTATCAAACACATGTCGTGATGTTGAATCATACAAAACCATGAATAAAGATGTTTCATGAATATGCATCTGATGCATATTGCCGGCACCTACTGCAGAAAATACCGAACTCATAGGTGTCGCCAGAATTTTATTGATGTTTAGTCGGCCCGCGATACCACAACAGTGGAGCGGTCCATTTCCGCCATATGCAAGCATGGTGAAATCCTTGGGATCATAGCCTCGTGCACGTAGCTCAGTGTTAGTACCATTGGCCATATTAGCATCTACTTTTTCCTTGATCATCAAGGCAGCTTCAATGGGTTCTACATCGAGATCATCACAGAGGTTTTCTTCGAGAGCGAAAATAGAACGTTTTGTGTTTAGTGGGATACTACCACCGGCATAGTTTTCTGGATCTAGATAACCCAGGACAAGATCTGCATCAGTGACTGTTGGAAACATACCACCACGATCGTAACAGGCAGGACCAGGATCTGAACCAGCACTTCTCGGTCCAACAGCAACGGTATTGTACATACGATCAAAAGAAGCGATAGAACCGCCGCCAGCACCCAGTGTAACCAGATGAACCATAGGCACTGAGACCAACCAGCGATCAATGACCGGGTTGAAGTCATAGTGTTTGATGCCACCTTCGACGACAATACCAATGTCATAACTGGTACCACCCATATCTGTTGAAACAACGCTACCTAAATCTGCTTCTTTAGCGAGATGTTCTGATGCACTGATTCCCGAAACAGGACCTGAGTGAATTGTCTGTAACGCGTCAGTTGAATTCAACTGCGCCATACCACCAGAATTATGAATCACTAGCATCGGTTTAGCATAGGAGTGTGCTCGCAGGTTCTGCTCCAACTGCGTCATCGCGTGATACATGGTTGAATGCAAATAGCCATCCACAATCGCAGAAGAAGCACGCACGTACTCTCCCTTTCTACCTGCAACTCTGTGTGACAAGATGACAGGAATAGATCCTAATAAATGAGATGGATATTCTTCTAAAAGAATTTGTTCTACACGCTTTTCATTGACGGGGTTCACCACCGAGTTTATAAAACAGATGACTATAACCTCAGCGCCCTTATCAACCAGTACTCTAATCTTGTTCCTAACGTCTGGTTCATCAAGCGGCATAACCGTTTTGCCTTCAAAATCTAAGCGCTCGCGTACACCTTCTATCATATTTGGTAATACGAGTGGATCAGGACGTCTAGCATCGGGTAAATTTGCCATGCCCAATTTATCCAAGCCTTCACCATAACCACGAGCACGACTTAACGGCACTGTTGCTTCAAATCCGGCGGTTACTAACATACCGATACGTGGGCCTTTATGCTCGATTAAAGCATTGGTTCCCAAAGTTGTCGCATAACGAACAGAGTCGACTTCAGATAGGATGTCTTCCATCGTGAGATTTAGTTCTGTGTAGGCTTTTTCCACGGCCTCGTTAAAACCCAAAGCCAGGTTCTGATGCGTGGTCAATGCTTTTGTTTCAATATACTTATTGTCCCAAACCAAAAAACAATCGGTGAAGGTCCCACCAATATCTACTGATATTCGTTTCATAATCTACTTTCCTATTACTTAGAGTAGTTTGATTTATTATTCAAAATCATGGCCATATACCTTAATGACTATGTACTTGACGTTCACCTAAAACATCAGGCCCGATCGTCGCTTCCGTTATCTCTTCTCTATGACTCCACTGTTCTTTCAGTGCATCTACGTCTACTTCCATATCATAAAGAGGTTCATGCCCTGGCATTGCATACTCGACTTCAACTTGGGTACCGCAACCTGGACAATAGAACTCGAGAATATTCACCCAGTCTTTATCAGGACAAAAGGTAAAGCGGTATTTTTCAGGATCAATTACGTGAGGATGAATATCTGCAGGATCGCGATTATAAACCAACAAGCCTTCTTTGTAATTACCTCGAGCCGAACCAATCGTATGATTACAAACGCGACACTCCCAGTTTTCAGCATCCAGATCAATACGAAGATACTCAGTCATCAAAACTTTCATTATTTACCCCCCTTCGTCAAACAGATATCACCCACTTCTGTTACAGTAAATTCCCAATCTTCGAGTACCAGACAAGTAAAAAATTCTTCTTCGATGACCGCTGGACCAACGCCATGGTCACCAGCCTTCATCTCGTCCACTTCAAAAACGGGTACATCTTTTCGCTCTTGTTTGTCGTTTAAGATAGAACGGTTTTTTAATGAAATTGCAGCATTTTTCTTTTCAACCTTGGCATGCTTATCATCTTCAGTTTGCAGTCGCTTAGTGGCAGAAACTTCCAGTGTAATGGCATCGGCTTTTGCTAGCGCTTTAGGGAAAGCAACTTTCCCATCTAATTGATGAATCGATTCTTCTGCGCCTGTCTCACCAATTAATTGCGCATTAATTTCATAATCACCCTCAGCAAAACCCTCAGCAAACATATCTCGCCCAGCTCGTTCCAAGAGATTCTCATAGGCCTCTTTTAGAGCTGCTTGATTTTTATCATTTAGTACAACTGAATAATTTTGACCTATATCACAAGAACCAATACCGAAAGCACTAAATACAGCGGCTGTTTTTGGTACATACACCATATTAATACCGGCTTTTTCAGCAACACCACAGGCATTCATTGGTCCAGCACCACCAAACGCCAGCAATACGGTTCCGTCTGCAACATCGCCATAGCTCTTCAGTCCATTAGCAATTTTTTGTTCATAGGCATTTAGCAGCTGATGCAACGCTTCGTCATTAGAAATGCCTAATGGCGAAGCAATATTTTCATCTATTGAAACACGGGCTCTTTCACCATCAAGCGCCAATCCACCGCCAAAATAAGTAGAAGGATCAAGCAAGCCCATCAATAAGTTCACGTCTGTCATGGTTGCATTTTTACCACCTCGACCAAAACATGCAGGCCCTGGCACCGCACCTACACTTTCAGGACCCACCTTGATTGCGCCATCAGCCACGGTCAGAATGGAACTACCACCCACTCCAGTACTGGAAATTTCACACAAGCTAAAAGATATTGGCACACCTTCAACCTTACCGTGCCGTTCTTCATTCACATGATTGTTAACGACATGACCTATATCTGTAGTGGTGCCGCCGATATCCATCGTCAGGACATTAGATAATTTATATTGTTTACTAAAAGACTTAACCCCTTCCATACCTCCTCGCGGGCCAGAACTATAGGTTTTGAGTGCAATTGTTTTCGCAACGCGTGAGGCATTGCCGTCATTACGAAAGATTAATAATGGGTTCTTGGTTCGATATTCACGTAGCTTCTTTTCTGCGTTATAAAGAAAGCTCTCCATCGCAGGATGCAGGAATGAGTTAATTAATGCTGTCCAACCTCGGCGATCAGGCGAAACGTCGTCAGCCAGTTCGCTGGCAAATAACATAGGCACAGCACCCAACAAGTGTCGAGGATAAATATCAAACGCAATCAACTTGAATTGTGCTTCGAAGCTGCTTGCCTGATCAACATCGAAACATACCACGGCACGATTAGCACCCATTGATGTGAGTTTTGTAATAACTGTCGCTGTATCTGCCGCTTTTGATTCGTCACTGAGGTCATCAAGATTTACTTCTGCGACTCTGTCACCAACCAAAAAGTCAAACAACTCTTCATCGTGAGCGCGCATATGCTTAATTAGATCTTTGTTGCCTTTATTCAGGATCAATCCCAACTTTGGCCCTTTACGCTCTACGATAGCGTTGGTCCCCTGAGTGGTCGAATATCGTATGTGTTCGACTTCAGTCAGCAGTTTGGCAACATCTTCCTCGCCATAAATCACCTTTGAAATATCACGCAAGCCATCGAAGAAGCACTTACTCAAATCGTAAGGTGTTGTCAGCGTTTTTGTTTTATAAAAGTCATTACCGTTTAGTACACATATATCTGTCAACGTACCACCGTTGTCGATATTAACGAGCATTCCCATAATCGAGTTACCTTAGTTTTAATGTTTAGTTAATTTGTTTCTAAAAACCACCTAAATAGGACAGTGATGATTTTGATACTTAAATATGCTGATTAATCCTTAATTCTGAATATTAAACAACTACGACATAAGTTAACTATTGTAAATAATTTTTATTTTTAAAATATGATGAAACTGCTGTTTATCAGCAATATTTTTAATTATTAAGACAATCCGAGTCCTGATATTCTTTATATCTACATTCATACATGGATTGTTGACAATCCAATGCATTATTGTAAATGAATGGATTTAAATTTACCAGATGTTATATATATTGTCGACAATATAGGCAAAATTCCCGTCTTTCGTCAGCAATCACCAGTAACAGAATTTAAAGAGGTATATAGTTCGGTATTTCTGAATTGTAATTGATTGATTTTAATGGATAAATATTCATCTCTTAGTAGAGAATTAATCAACAAAGACTCTATCCTTACCTAAAAATTCCGGAGCTTGTACTGATATTACTTTAAGTGGAACATCAGATGTCACCACAACAGAGTGGGGCGTATTCTCTGGGACATTAATATAATCCCCCACTTTGATCATGTAGGATTCGTCCCCAACGTGCATATCTCCGGCGCCCTCCAATACAAGAAGAGTTTCAGTATGAAATTCATGTTTATGTGCTTTAACTTCTTTTTTTATCCAGATAATAAAGGTACTTTTATTTTTATCAGTGTCCATTTTATAGACATGAATATTATCGTACTCAACTTCTGGTGAAAGTTTGTTTATTTCAACATATTGCTCTGCCGTTACAAATTGTGTCGATGTAATAAACAATAAGATAATAAATAATTTTCTCATGTTGCATTCTCCTGTATTTTTTTAACCATTCAA